>CAYNOY010000009.1:0-32690 GCA_964399015.1 Candidatus Woesearchaeota archaeon
TTGTTGAACCTGTTGTTGAACCTGTTGTTGAACCTGTTGTTGAACCTGTTGTTGATGGGAATATTAGTGAGGGTGGGGTTCATGATGTTGGGGTTAGTTTAGATTATAGTAATGCGGTTAATGGGATTAGGATTAGGGATATTGAGAGTGGAGAGTATTTGTTGGAGGATGTTTCTTTGATGGATTGTAATAAGAAATATAAGATTGATTTTAAGAGTGTGAATGTTGGGAATTTTAGTGAGAATGTTTTGATTAATTTGAGTTTTGGGGATTTGGAATGGGGTAAGATGAAGGAGGGATTGGAGGTTGGGAAATCTACTACTACTGGAAGTAAGACTGTTAATGTTTCTTTTGCTAGTGGGTTGTATGATATTGTTGTGAATGCTTTTGTTGAAGGTGATGTTTCTTTGGGGGATAATATTAGAAGTAGGGCGGTTGAGGTTGTTTGTTGATGATTGAATTAGTGGGGGTGGCGTGGGAGTGATGGGGGGAGGGGTTTTGAGGTTGTTTGTTGGGAATTTTGTTTTTATTGCTTCAACTGGGTCTAATACCCTGTAGTTTGCTATGATTATAGGTCTTGGTGGTGGGGCGCAATGGTCTCCTAGTTGAAGGCTTAAAGAATACCCCGCAGCTTATGGCAACTCTTTAGAGTTGATATGCTTGAGAACGAAGTTCTCAGTATGCTGCGGAGTGAAGCGAAGCGGAACGATGGGATTCTTTATTATATATTTTAAAATATAGAAGTGTTTAAATAAAATATTTGGTTTGTTATTTTATAATTGTGGATAATAAACTGAGTGGAAATATAAGTTTGTATGTTTGTGAGAAAGAAGATGTGGATGGAATTGATAGATTTTTAGATATTTCTGTTACAGCAAATCCTGAAAATTATGATAAAATTAGAGGGGAAATAAAGGTATCTAAAAACGAATTAAGGGGTGTGTTGGATGAGGGTCTTGAGAAGACATTTAAAAGATTTGGTATAACTGATTTAGAGTCTCATGCTGGGATTCCTAAGGGACCTTATCATCATATTGATAAAACTTCTTTAAAGGCTAAGCTTGATTAGTTTTTAATTTATTTATTTTTGTTGTATGAATATTTTTGTGATTTCTAATTTATTAGTTATTGTTTTTAATTTTTGGATGAATATATTTTCGTGTTCGGGATTTATTTCTATTATTTTTGGAGCTATTAGTTTTCCGTTGTATTTTTTTAATAGACCATATTTTTTTTGTTTTCCACTTAATGTGTAATTGAATTTTATTTTATCTTTTTTTTCTAGATTTGATAAATCATATTTTATTCTTAATTTTGGAGTTATTCCGAATATTTTTGAAAATTCTTTGTGTGTGATTAGACTTTTTCCATAAAATATTATTCCTTCACGTGCAAAATTTGAGGGATTTAATAGGGAATATAAATCATAAGGTTTTGCATCTATTTTTAGTTTTGTTTTGTTTTGAAGTTGTTTTTTTATGTTTTGAGTTTCTTCTAGTTGTTTTGATAGAGAGATTTTATTGAATATTATGCCTATGTCGATATCGTTGGGATTTGAATTTTCGAAGATACTTGAGCCAAATTGTACAATATCTATTACATTAGGACTATAATTCAGTTTCAGTTTTTCTAGCCATAATTTTTGCATCGTTTCTTATCACCTCCGCTAGTTCTTGATTCATAATTTGTGTATAACTGTCTTGATAGAATGGGAAATTTTTGTCTATTATATTGTAAATGTCTTGGAATTTTTCTTCACAAATTTTGAAACGAGATGTGTGAGAAGATGGAGTTGTTCCAGTTTTTTGTAGTATGTACAGGTCTGTTAATGCGATTAATGATTTGAAATATAGAACAACTGCAGAATTGTATCTCTGTTTATTGAAATTTTCTTCTGTTGAGTAAAAATATTCTTTTGCAGTTTTTATTAGTATATTTTCTTTTTCTAGATTCATGTTATTTTGAGGAGTTTATGTTTTATAAGTTTTTCTAATTAGGTAAGAATTCTTGTTAGGTAAGAAAAGTTAGTGGAATTTAGGGAATTTTCTTACGTGGTAAGAAGTTAAGTTTTTGTTGAGTGAGGGTGAGAGTGAGACGATTGTGTATTGGGTGAATGCGACTGGAGAGGTTGATCATACTTATAATTTCTTTGCGTTTGCTAATTTGACTTTGGATTTGAGTATTGGTGTGTTGTCTGGTAATTGGAATGTGATGATTTCATGAATGTTTGTTTTTTAAGAATATATTTTAATTTCTCCCTTGCTGTTTGTTGGAAATTGTGTTATTGATGTTAAGTGGTAAGCCATATTTATATAGTAGAATAGGTTAGAATAATTTATGTTAGAAAAAGGGTTGGCTGATAAGAGGTTATTTGAAAAGCGAGTAATTGGTAAAAGATTAATTAGTTCTATTGCAATTATGTTTTCTGTTTTGTTGATGATGGGGGTTGTTGTGGCTTCTGCAAACGTTGCATACATTTATAGAAATGATAATAAGATTGATGATAATGTGATTGATGTTTTTGAGGAAATGGGTTTGGATGTTGATTTGATTGATGAGCAAGATTTGAGGGGAGTGGATTTTTCTGGATATAGATTTCTTTTTTTAGGTGATGAGAGATTTAGAAATCAGAATCAGATTCCTGTTGATGAGTTTCCTTCGATTATTTCTAATTATTATTTTGGTGAGGAATGGGGGTTGACGGATGCTGATGGTATTTCAAAGTTGGCTTCTAATGCTCCTTTGAGTGTTACTAAGGATGGTCAGGTTGTTCAAGTTTATAATAGGGCGAGATATGATACAAAGCCGATTTCAATTCCATATTATTATTTGGATGATGAAAATAAGGTTTCTTCGATGGAGAAAGTTGCTGGGACTTATGTTGGGAATGATTATGATTTTGGGGATGTTGTGAGTTATGCTGGTGTTGGAACTGATTTGAATAATGGGCATGTTAGTGAAAAGAAGATTTGTTTTTTTGGGATTGTTGAATCGGATTATTGGACTACTGGTGCTCGTAATTTGTTTGAGGATTGTGTTGATTATGTTGGTGTGACTTGTGAGAATGATGATGAATGTGGGGATGATGAATTTGTGGGAGATGAGTTTTGTTTGAGTGGAGATGTTTATCAGGATTTTAAGGAGTATGATTGTACTGATGCAGGTACTGTTAGTTCGGATTGTGATTCAAGTATTGATGCTAGGTTAGTTGAGAGTTGTGATTTTGGATGTGCTGATGGAGATTGTTTATTGGAGTGTTATGAGGATTCAGATTGTAATGCTGATGAAGTTTGTGATGATAATTTTTGTGAGGAAGTTGTTTGTAAGGAAAATTCGGATTGTAATGATTTTAGTGCTTATACTTTTGATGAGTGTGAGAATGCAGGTAGTGTTGATGCTTATTGTAGTAATGAGGAAATTGTTTGTGTGAATAATTTGGATTGTAATGATGGTGATTCGAGTACTAGTGATGTTTGTGAGAATGCTGGGACTGTAGATTCTTATTGTAGTTATGAGGATATAGGTTGTTTTGTTGATTCTGATTGTGATGATTGGAGTGTTTATACTTTTGATGAATGTGAGAATGCAGGTTCTGTTGATGCTTATTGTGTTAATAGTCCTGTGAATTGTGTTAATGATAATGATTGCGGTTTTACTGGTTTTAGTGGTAATGAATTTTGTCAGGGTTCTGATGTGTTTAAGACTTATAGTGAATCTGTTTGTAATAATGCAGGGACTAAGGAAAGTTATTGTACTTCAGACAGTAGTTCTCAGATGATTTTTTCTTGTGAGGATATTTGTTTGGGTGGGGTTTGCATTGATATTAATTGTCATGAGGATTCTGATTGCGATGATTCTGATGAGTGGAGTGTGGATAGTTGTGTTAATCCTGGAAGTGTTGATTCATATTGTTTGAATGAAGATATTGATTGTTTGATTGATTTTGATTGTGATGATTCTAATGATTATACTGTAGATAATTGTTTTAATGGTGGGAGTGTTAATGCTTATTGTGATTATGATGATGTTGATTGTTTGATTGATTCTGATTGTGGAATGAATGGTTATGTTGGTGAGCAATTTTGTTCGGATTTGGGTTGTGGAGGAGTTTATAAGAATTATAGAATTTTTGAGTGTGTTAATCCTGGAAGTATTTCTGGAGGTTGTTCTCAAACTGTTGAACCTGTATTAATTGAGGATTGTGAGGATGTTTGTGTTGATGGGAGTTGTGTTGAAATAACTTGTTATAATGATTTAGATTGTGATGATGGGAATGTTAATAGTGCAGATGTTTGTAATAATCCTGGTGAAGTTGATTCGTATTGTAATCATGGAGATATAAGTTGTTTTGTTGATTCTGATTGTGGTAGTGATTTGTTTGTTGGAAATTCTTTTTGTTCGGGAGATGATGTTTATAGGAATTTTAAGGGATTTAGTTGTAATAATGCTGGGAGTGTTTTGAGTTTTTGTGGTGATGATGTTTCTCCTGAGTTAATTAGTGAATGTGATTATGCTTGCGCTGGTGGTGAATGTGTTAGATGTAATGTTGATTTGGATTGTGATGATGGAGATTCTGGAACTGATGATGTTTGTAGGTTTGCTGGAAGTGTTGATGCTTATTGTGATAATGAAGATATAATTTGTTTTGTAGATAGTGAGTGTGGTGATGATGGTTTTATTGGAGAAATGGTTTGTAGGGGTGGAGATGTTTATCAGAATTATGAAGAATTTGATTGTTTGAATGCAGGTTCTGTTGACGCGGTTTGTAGTGATGACGATGAATTAAGATTAGTTGATGAATGTGATTATGGTTGTTTTAATGGTGAGTGTGTTGTTTTAAGTGAGTGTAGGGATGGAGTTGATAATGATGCGGATGATTTGATTGATGCTCAGGATAATGGATGTTGGATGGATATTAATGATCCTTTGAGTTATAATCCTTTTTTAGATGAAGAGAGTTTGTTTACAACTGAATGTCAGAATGCTTTGGATGATGATTTAGATGGTTTGACCGATAGTGAAGATCCTGGATGTTGGTCTTTATTGAATGATGCTTCAAGTTATAATCCCTTAGATAATGATGAGAGTAATGGTGGAATTATTTGTTTTGTAGATAGTGATTGTGATGATGTTGATGAGTATACTTTTGATAAGTGTAGAAATCCTGGTTTGGGAAATAGTTATTGTGTTAATGAGGAGATTGTTTGTTTGAATGATTTGGATTGTGGTGAGGATAATTATATGGGTAATGATTTTTGTTTTGTGGATAATGTGTTTAGGAATTTTAAGGATTATGAATGTGTGAATGCAGGTTACACTAATTCTTATTGCGATGAGAATATTAATTTGGAATTAATTGAAGAATGTTCTGATGATTGTGTTGCTGGAGCTTGTGTTGAGATTGAGTGTTACAAAGATTCGGATTGTGATGATGTTGATGAATATACTTTTGATAGTTGTGAAAATGCGGGGACTGGAGATAGTTTTTGTTTGAATGAAGATATTGTTTGTTTGAGTGATGGTGATTGTGGTGATGATGGTTTTGTTGGCGAGCAGTTTTGTTTTGAAGATGATGTTTATCAGGATTATGAGGAGTTTGAATGTGGAATTTCTATTGGGCATAGTGGTTGTTGTTCATCTCATGGAGGAGTTTGTGAAATTAGTTGTAGTGGAGTAGGTTTTGGATATCAATGTTGTGATGGAACTGAATTATCTTCTATATGTTCTTTATCTTATCCTAGTTGTGGTGATTCTGATGTTTTGTTTAATTTTTGTGATAGTGATGTTAATGCAAGATTAATTGAGAATTGTGATTATGGTTGTGCTGGTGGGGAATGTGTTGGCGAGTGTTTGATTGATGTAGATTGTGGAGAAGATTACTATGAAGAAAGTTATTGTTCGGATGATGATGTGTATGCTGATTTGCATGATTTTGGTTGTTCTGATTTGAGTTGTGTTGAAGAAGTTATTTCAGAGTTTGTTGAAGATTGTGGTGAGGATAGTTGTGGAGATTATGGGGAGAATTATTGTTCTGGAGATGATGTGTATAATTCAAGAATGTGTGGAGTTAATGGATGTTCTCAGGGTGCTTGCGTTAGTTCTGTTTATCTTGAGGAAGAATTAGTTGAGAATTGCGTTTATGGTTGTGATAGTGGAGAATGTTTGGTGAGTGATTGTGCTGATGAAGATGATGATGATTATGATAGTTGTGAGCTTGGGGAGATTGGGGATGATGGTAATGAAATTGATTGCGATGATAATGATGATGAAGTAAATCCTGGAGCTGTTGAAGTTTGTAATCAGATTGATGATGATTGTGATGGCGAGGTTGATGAGGGCGATGTTTGTCTTTCTGAGTGTAGTGATGGAATTGATAATGATGGAGATGGGCTAATTGATTATGTGCCAGATTGTGTTGATTGTGTAAAGACTAAGGTTATTGCTCAACCTGGAGATGATAAATCTTTTGTTGTTCCTTGTGATGGGACTATTAAGTCTTTGTTTTATGATGATAATGCTTTTGTTAGGGTTACTCCTGAGGGTGAGAGTGATTTTCAGTATTTGGCTATTTGTGATAATGAAATGAGTAGTGCTTGTACTGTGGATAATTGTTGTTCGCCTTTTAGTATTCAGCAACATGGGGCTTTGGTTTGTGATAGGGATGGGAATACAATTGTTAATCTTGCTGTATCATCTGTTGGAACGATTGGTTGTCCTTCGACATTGAGTAATTATGATGTAGAGGTTAAGGCAGGAGATGTTCTTGAAATTGGAGTTTCTACTTGGGCTATGGGTTCTGGTTGGTTTGAATATACTCCTGATAGTGATATTTATTGTGAGAATGAGGGGGACCCTGATTGTGAAAGTTTTGAGGATGATGATGAGGGCGAGGAAGTTTATGGGTGTGTTATTGATTCTGATTGTAGGGTTGGTGAAAGTTGTGTTGGGGGAGAGTGTGTTGGGACTTGCACTGTTGTAATGGAAATTGCAAATCAAGGTGGGGATGGTGTGCAGGTTGATTGTCCTTCAGGTTATTCTATAATGAGTGGGGGTTTTTTAGATAGGTCTGGAAATGGCGATGATCAAGACCATGCTCAACCAATGGGTAATGGGTGGTTTTGTAATGAGGATGAATCAAGTGATAATTCAAGATGCTATGCTGTTTGTTGTAATAGTGATTTAATTGTTAGTGATGTTTTTAATTTTGTTGGGAATCAAGAGGAAGGTGTTAAGGTTGATTGTCCTAATGGTTCTTTTGTAACTGGGGGAGGATTTGCAGATGAGTCTAGTAAGGATGCTGATTATATTTATTCTAAGCCTGTTGGAAATAGTTGGGCTTGTAGGGATAGCGAGTCTAGTAGTGATTCTGAATGTTATGCTGTTTGTTCTGAGCCTGTTGATGATAGGGAAATGCAGTGTGTGACTGAGGTTAATCGAGGAAGTTATCATGTTCAAGTAGATTGTCCTGCAGGTTATATGGCATTTGGTGGAGGTTTTATGGATAATGCTGTTTTAACAAGTAATGATTTTGATGCGAGTTATCCTGTGGTTGAGGGAGGAGTGAATACCGGATGGTTTTGTAATGAAGGTGGGCATTTGATGGATTTTAGTTGTTATGCTCAGTGTTGTAAGTTTTAGTTTTTTTGGTTGGTTTTAATTAAGTTATATTTCTGATTATGGACATTTTATCTTAACAATCTTTAAAAAGAGATTGAGTGTAGGGTTGTTATAAAATGAGAAATGAAAAAAGATTTTTATGTTTAATTATTGGATTGGTAATGGTTGTGGGCTTTTTGGGTGGAGTTGATGCGATTGTTGGGAGTATTGGTTCTGCGAAGATTAATTTAAATTATCTTGATCCGAAAGTGGGAGATATTTTTGAGAGGGCAATTAATGTGGATAATCGTAATGAAGTTCCTGTGGATATTGAATTGTCTGTTTCAGGAGATTTAGAAAAGGGTATTGAGATTTTAGAAAATAATTTTAGGTTAGAACCTGGAGAAAAGCGTGATGTTGAGTTTACTATTAAAGTTGTTAAGGCAGGGTCTACTGAAACTAAAATTAATGTGAAGTTTACTCCTGTTGAAGGTGGTAATGGTGTTGGATTAAGTTCTACAATTTTTATGGACGCGGAAGAGGGACCTGGTTTTCTTGATGGCATTTTTGGAGGAGATGATGAAGATGGTGATGAGAGTGGTACAGATGCTGATGATGGAGATTCTACAGGTTCTGGGGATGGTTTTGGTATGGTTGAGATTGGGCTTTCTCTTACTGCTTTTGTATTTTTAGTTTTTGTAGTTTTGTTGGTGATGGCTAGTCGGAAGGGAAATGGGTTGAATGTGAAGAATGTTTTGAATGTAAATATAAATGGGGATGAAATTAAATCTAAAAAGGGTTCTAAGAAAAAATGAATTTTAGGTTGATTTTTGGGTTAATGTTTTTGTTGGTGATGGTTGGTGGTGTGGTTGGTCAGGCTGATGTGGGTTATGTTGTAAATAATCCTTTAAGTTTAGATTCAAATGAGGAGGCTGTAATTGATTTTTTGATTGTTGAAGGATATAATGTTGAAATTTTAAATGATGTTAGTTTTGATGCGAGTATTCATGATTTGATAATCGTAAGTGAAAGTGTTAGGGATATAGAAGGAGTTTTTAATAATAATAATTATAAAACATTATTTTTAAGTAATAGTGCAGCAAAGAAAAGTGGATTAGGTAGTGGGGTATCTTTAACAAGTGGGGATGAGATTGTTTTAACTGATGTTAATAATATTATCACTGGTGATTTTTTATTAGGAGATTTAGGCGTATATTTTAGTCAAGAAAATATTTTATCTATTAATTTTCCATTTCAAAGTGGTTTTAATAATTTAGCTTATAAATCTAAAAGTTATAAAGGAGTTTTAGTAATTTTTGAAAAAGATTTGGATAAGGGAATTAATGAAAGAAATGTTTTTTTTGGTTTGTTTGAAGCAAGTAATTGGAATGATAATGCTGAAAGTCTTTTTGAAAATTCAATTAACTGGTTAATGGATGATATTGATGAACCTGTTTGTGAACCTAGCGAGGAGATTTGTAATGATGTTGATGATGATTGTGATGGAGATGTTGATGAAGATGGGGTTTGTGATGGAGAGCCTGTTGAAGGGGATTTGAGTATTGTTTCTTATACGCCTAATGTTTTTGATGTTAAGATTTTGGATGGGGAGGCTCAGGATTTTAATGTGGTTGTTTCTGATGTAGGGGCAGATGTTGAGTGGTTTATTGATGATGTTGTTGTTGGGAACGGTTGGAATTATTTTTTTGATGAGAGTTTAGGGAGTTATGATTTGAGTGTTGTTGCTTTAGAGGGTGGAGAGAGTGCTAGTAATGATTGGAGTGTTTTTGTAGGGGGGATTGTGGATTTTACTTGTAGTGAGGTTGGAGGATATGTTTGTTCTAATCGCGAGAGTTGTTCTGAGGATTATTTAGGAGTTAGTGGTAGTTTGGTTTGTTGTCCTGTAATTTGCGATGAAAATCCTTTAGAGTTTAGTGATATTGATAAGGGAGAGATTAGTGGGGATATTAAGGTGGAGATTGAGAGACCTAATGTTGATGAGGAATTTGAGTTGGGGGATGTTGTTAGAATGAAATTAGATATTGATAATAATGTTGATGATAATTTAGATATTGATATTGAGGTTTATTTATATGATTTGACTGAGGATGAGGTTGTTGAAGATTATTCTGCTACTACTGAATTGGATGATGATAGTCATAGGATTGTGAATGTTGATGTTAAGTTGCCTTATGATGTTGATGAGGATAATGATTATGCTTTGTTTGTTCAGATTGAAGATGAGGATGGAGATTATTATAATGAGGATTATGTTGAGATTGGTTTGAAGAGGGTTGGTCAGGATGTTGTTATTGAGAAAATTGATGTTGTTGATGTTGTTGATTGTGGAGATTTTTTTGATGTGGAAGTGAGAGTTGCTAATGCAGGTTCTGATGATCAGGATATTTATTTGAAAATAGAGAATCCTATTTTAGGGATTGATGAGAGGACTGAGGTTTTTGAGTTAGAAGAATATGGGGGGGATGATGTAGTTAAGGAAACTTTTAGTTTTAGGATTCCTGATGACGTTATTGCGAATGATTATGGTTTGAAGGTTAGTGTTTATTTTGGTAATACTCATGAGGAGTTAGTAAAATCTATTTTGGTTAATTGTGAGAGTGCTAATATGAATGGCGTTGATGTTGTTAGTTTGAATGGGGAGAGCTCTTCGGTGGTTGTTAAGAATGGTGATTTTAATTGGTTGATGATTTTTGGTTTTGTTGTGATGGGAATTTTGGTTTTGGGATTGGTGGGGGTTGGTGTTGGGTTTAAGTGGTTTAAGAATGGAGGGAAGTGAGGGGGTTTGGTGGAGGTAGGATTTGTGAGTGATAATGGTGGTGGGTTTTAAGATGGGTTGGTTTGGGAAGATTGGTTGATTATATTGGGATTTTGAGTTTTTGATGCTTTGGTGTTAATCGTGGTTGGAGTTTTTGACGCTTTCGTCGGTGGACAAGTTCAACCGACTTCGCTAATTTGTATTGTTATGTTGTAAATTTTATTATTTGTGGAGATTAGATTTTTTTATATTTGATGAGTTTATTTCTTTAGAATTAAATTTTTCTTCTAAGTTCTTCATATTCTTCTTTGGTTAAATCAATTTGATTTAAAATTGTTCTTAATAATCCTTTTCCTAAATTTTCGTTTCCATGGACTGGAATAACTGTTCTTCTTCCGTCAGAATGTTTAAATCTAATATGGCTACCTTTTCCATGAATTTTTTTAAAACCTAATTTTTCTAATATTTTACAAAATCTTCTTCCAGAAATGGGAATTAGTTTAGGCATTTTAAATAGTTAAACTAATTGAGGTTTTTCGACTTGTATTCTTTGTATGCCTATAAATCTCATTGGATTTACCTCTTCTTTATCTGCTTCTAAACAAACTTCAATAGCTTCTTTAATTCTTTCGATAACTTCTTCGAGGGTTTTACCTTGTGTATGGCATCCTTCAATTTCTGGAACTTTTGCCACATAGATTCCATCTTCATCTTGTTCGATAAATACATTGAAGTCCATTATTTGTTTTTCCATATTGTAATGTGGGTAAGGTGGTTTAAAAGATTTGTTGTCGTGTTGAAAGGGTGTTTTTGGGTTAATCGTGGTTTGAGTTTTTGACGCTTTCGTAGGTGGACAAGTCCAACCGACTTCGCTAATTTGTATTGTTATGTTGTAAATTTTATTATTTGTGGAGATGAGATTTTTTTAGAGATGGATATATATTTTGTGATTAAAGTTTTGAGAACATATTAGTGATTGCGGGAAGAAAAGGGAAAGGCGTTCAGAGAATCTTTGATTCTCTGACTCATAAAAACGAGTGCTATATGCACGTCGTTTTTCCGATAGCCGGCTTTTCGTGGGAGGGATTTTATTAATTTGCGCGGTGGTGGAATATAATAATAACTTAGCAATTTAAAAGTTACTTATCCTCATCAAACTCATTATCTTTCTCTTTTTCCAAAACATCTTCTTTAAAAATATCTTCTCTCTTCGTTTCATCTATTAAATTAATATTAATCTTTTTTAATTCTTCTTTTATTTTATTAAGGGTTTTTTGTTTGTTTTCTTTTTGTTTTTCTAATTTTGTTTGTTCTTTTGTTATGTCGTATTCTTTGTTTATTGATTCTTTTTTTAGGTCTGTTATTTTATTTTCTAATTGTTTTATTAAATCTTGTTGAGTGGTTGATGTGGTTTGGGATTGTTTTGAGATTTGTTCTTTGATTGTTGTTATTTGTTTTATTTTATCTTGAACTTCTTTTGTGTTTTGATTTGTTGAATCTAGAAGTGCAGTTAGTTGTGGAATAGTTGGTTGTTCTGGATGAGGTTGTTCTAATATTTCTTGAAAGTTAGATTGATATTGTTTGATTAGTTCCATTTCTTTTTTATTTTGATGGCATAGATTGATTAGGTCTTTGAAGTTGATTAGTTTTTTGAAGTCTATGAATGTTTGGTTTAGGGTTTGGTTTAGATTTGATAATTTATTTTTTTGATGAAGTTCTTTTTGGAATTCTTCGCTGTTTTTTATTTTTTGGATTTTAGTATGTGTTTGAGTTATTTCTTCGGTTATTTCTATTAGCTTTTGATTATGGTTTCCTAAATCTAGTTTTATTTCTTCTTTTGTTTCTTTTATTGTTGTTAGGTTATTTAGGTTTGTTTTTGTGTTTTCGATTATTTTGTTTGTTTCTAAGAATTTTTTGTTTTTATTTAGTGAGATTTTTAATTCTTTGAAGAAATTGCTTATTGTTTGATTTACTTCTTCTAGTTCTTTTCCTATTAGGAATGTTGCTTTTTCAAAATTAGTTTTTGATTTTTTGTCGAAATTGTTTAGGGTTGTGTTTAGGTCTTTTATTAGTTGTTCTGGATTTTTGGTTTTTATATTGTTTAAGTTTTTTATTAGAATTTCTAAGTTGAGGATATAATGGTCTAGATTTTGTTTAACAATGAATTTGATTCTTTGTTCAACTTTTTTTTCTTCTAAGTCTATATGTTTTAGAGTTTCTGTTTTTTCTTCTAATGTTGTTGTTAGTTTTATGAGTATTTCTATAATTTCAGTAGTTATATCTTTGTTAAGTTCAGGATTTTCTATTTTTTTGAAATGCTCTGGTAATTGGGTTAGATTGAGAATTAAGGGTGTTGGTTTTTTTTGTTTGAATATTTTTAAGAAGTTAAGTAGTTTCATCATGTTATTCTGCGACAAATAAATTGCAGTGATAGTGTCCTTGTAGCTTTATTTTGTCTCTGTGAAACACGCATGGACAAGTTATTTCTTTATTTAGGTTTTTATCACCTGTGACTCTTTGGTATGGGCAGTATATGTTTTTTTGTTTTTTTTTGTTTTTTAGATGTTTTGTTAGGGTGATTTTTGTGAGTTGGTTGTTTGGGTTGAATTTTATTGGAGTTTTATCTATGTGTTTTTGTAGTTGTTCTTTTAGTTTTTTGTTGGGTTCCATGGTGTTGTTAGGTTGTGGGAGTTTTCTATGGAGTTGGGAGGTTGGGAGAGTTTTTAAGTTTTTATGTGGTTGGAGTTTTTGTGAGATGTTTGTTTGAAAATCTAGGTTCGTTCGGCTCAGGTTTATTTTATGTCGAAATGAGTGAACAAGTTCAACTCATTTTTCTAATCTTATTATTAGTGTGTAAATTTTTAGGATTTGTGGAGATGAGGTTTTTTAGAGATGGATGAGGTTTTGTTGGATTATGAGGAGTTTATTTTTAGTTATAGGTGACTTTATTTTTTGAGAGGGTTATTTGGAGATGATTAAAGTTTTGAGAACTAATAGTAATTGGGGGCGAAAATGGGAAAGTGATTTAGAGAATCTTTGATTCTCTGACTCATAAAAACGAGTGCTGTATGCACATCGTTTTTCTGATGTTATGAATGGATTTTCGTGGAGGGAGAGTTTAATGGAATTTATTTGAATGTTCTTTAAAGTCATTCCCTAATTTATTTAATGAATTTCCTAGGTTTGATGTTCTTTCTAAAAGTATTCCAAATTGTTTATTTTGGTTTATTAAGAATCCGGTTATCATAAACAATCCTGAAATAATTATTCCCATAGCACCAAGAATTATATTTTCAGTTTCCCATGTCCCTTCAAATATTGCTCTGATTATTTGATATCCTATGATTAGGGTCATGATAATAAATAGAGTTTGCCCTGTTATTTTTATTAGGTTTTTTAAATTTTTCATTGGCCTTGTAATAATTTTTTAGCTAGCCAGATAAATAAAAGAATTGCTAGTCCTAAAAAAGACCATCTTAGAATTTCAAGAAAGGTGGTGTTTTGTTTGAGTTTCATAAATGGTTAAGGGGCTTGGAATATTTAAGGTTGTTGTTTAATAATGTGTTTTTAAGAATTATCAATCATCTCTTTCAAGTCTTCTAGAGTAGCATTACATATTTCGCATGAGCCTGTTTCTTTGATGGGTTTTGGAGGTTGATTGGAATCTAATCTACTTCGATAAGTCATGACTAGGATTACTTCGTTGGTTATTCTATTACTTGTATTATTTGTATTTGGGATAGTTAAGTCTATCCCACAGTGCGGGCATTTTCCTATCATTTTGTTTGGGTTGCTAGTCTTCTATTGTTAGACTTTCTACGTCGTCTAATTCAAGACTATATTCTTCATCTTCCATGTTTTCCTCAGTTTTATTTAGATTATTCATTTTAGATTACTCCTAAGGCTTCTGCTTCTTTTGAGTAGCCTGTGTGGTGGAAGTCAAAGTTGAAGAATTCGAAGAATTCTTTTAGGATTAAGTTATTTGAATTTAATTTTTTTAAATGAGTTAGGACATGGTTTGTAAAGCAGTAGGGGCAGACAGAGGCTCTTTTGTTTTTACATTGAATGCATCTTGTTGCATTTGTTTTTTGGTTTATTTTTTCTAGGAATTTATTTAGTTTTGGTAATAGTTCATTACTTAGGTTTGGGTACATGACTAGCCATGCTTCTATCTCTGTGGTTATGCATGATGGGCAGATAGGGTCAATAACTACTTCCCCACAAATATCACAGGTGTATTGTTCAGATGAACTTTTTGGTTTTATCATTTTAAGAAATATTGATTCAATTTTAGTTTTAATAAACTAAAATTAAATCGTTAGAATTGATTTGAATTTAAAATTGACAGACGCACAGCCAGAATATAATGCTCTCATTTTACTATGCATGTCTACTTTCATGATATTAATAGGCATTCAATCTTTATAAGGTTTTTGTCGTCGGTGGGTTATTTATGAGTGGTAACAATTGGAGGGGTGTGGGGGGTTGGAGGGTGTGGGGGGTTGGGTTGGGTTGGGTTGGAGGGGTTTTGAGAGGTATTTTTATGGGTTGAGTTTTTGACGCTTTCGTGGCCGAACTAGTTCGGGCCACTTCGCTAATTTAAAGTTAGTGTAAATTTTTTATGAGTGGAGATGAGGTTTTTGGTTTGAAGATGAGATTTTTTTGAAGGTTAAATCTTTAAAAAGTTTTAATTTAAATAGATTTATGGAATATACTCCGGAATAACTTGCGGATATGTGTAGGGCTTATAGTATTCTTAATATTTATGTGAAGGTAATTGATGATAAGTCTGATAGGGTGATTACAGAGACTTTTTTAAATTTGGTTTTACCAAATTATTTGGAAAATGTTTCGGAGGATGTAAGAGGTTGTTTAGAGGCTGGTAGGATGAAAAATAAAATTAGAGATTTAGAACAATATTGTAAGGATATTTTGAAGGGGGATTAAATAAATAACTTTAATCATAGGTTTCCATTCTACCTAAAAAACCTTTGAGAAACTTTTTGTTTTGTTCTTGGTCGATTACGTCTCTTAATTCATATACTTCGAGATCTTGGACTTTTCTTTTTTCTGCTTTTAGTTCAGATATGCCTCTTTCGTAGGCTTCTTTTGTGACTAGGATTTGTTTATCTGAAGATTCTGCAAGTCTTTTTGCAGAGGTTATAATATTTTTTAATGCAGTGAATTTTAATTTGTTGTTTTCTACTTTATTTATGATGTCTCCTGAGTTGATAGATATTCCGTAATCAATTTTATCTTGGAATTTTTTATTGTGGTCGTTTAATATTTGTTGTATTTTTTTGGCGGCTTTAGCAGCTATTGCTTCATTCTTTTGTGTTTTTGTCATTAATGGACTGAAGATTATGAATATATAATCTCCTTGTTCATGGACTGCACCTCTTTTTTCATAGATTGGTTCGATTGCTTTTTCTAGGCTTTGTTTCGAAACTGCGCTTATTTTATTTTTTATTTTTAGAACTACTACTGATGCGGTTGATTTTTCTCCTTGAAGAACTAGTACTTGCTCTGCTTGATTTGGAGAAACTAATGGGCTTGTTTGTTTTTTTTCTTGAGCTTTTTGATGAGATTTTAAGGATATTGTTTTGTAGTTATTTGATTTATCTTTTTTTTTAAATGGGTAAGTAAATGATTTTTTCTTTATTATTTTTCTTAGAAAGATTAATAATCCTGCACCTAGAACGATTATGAAAAAAATCCATATGATTGGTTTTGCAGAGAGTGATGATTTTGATGTTATGTCTTTGACGCTTATTGCGTGGCCAGTTAGTGCTACTCCTTGTTGAGTTAATTCTGTTTCTCCGTCGCTGATTTTGATATCGTATTCTTCATTAGAGCCAGTTAATTTGAATTCATGGGTTTCATCTAGGTTTAAATCTAAGCTTCTAACAAAAGGTTTTCCGTTTACATCTACTTGAATGTCTTGTTTGTATGGAATGTTTCCGATGTTTGTTGCTATTAGTGTTTCATTTTCTAATCTGAATGATATTTTTTCTTTTTCATTTATGTAGAATTGTTTTGTTGCGTTTAATTCATCGTTGTATGCAGTTATTTGATAGTATCCTGTACTTTGATTTGTTGGTAATAAAAATTGAGTTGTTGCTTCTGAAAGAATTAATTTTTCAAAGACTCTTTTTAAGTTTTCGTCTACGATGATTACAGAAATTTCTTCAGGGATTGGTGTTCCTGTTTGATCTTTTAATATTGGTTTGAATTCGAAAGTATCTCCGGGGTCTATGTTTTGTTGATTGATTGCTAGTTCAATGCTTGTTTCTATTTGTTTTATGCTTAATACTGCAGTTGTAATTCCTTCGCTTGTTCTTTCTCCATCTTTTTCTTCAAATGCTAGTGCTTCTATTTTATATTCTCCTGCACCCATATCTTTTGGTAATACGAATGTTACTGAGAATTGCCCATCTTTAACTTGTCCGTAGTATGCTTCGTTGTTTGTTTGGGTTGTTTCTTCTGGGGTTTCTTCATCCTCTTGGGTTTGGTTGTTTGTTTCATTGTTTTCTTCTTGAGTTTGAGTTTCTTCTATTTGGGTTTGTAGGCTTAGTGATGGAATTGTTATTTCTACTTCTCCGTCGATGTTTACGCCGTTTAGTCTTTTTGCGAACCCAGATATTGTTATTGATTCACCTGGTTTTGCGAATAGTGCGTCCATTGATAATGTTGTACTTAGTTGTTTTGAGATTTGGAATGTTTGGCTTTTTCCGTTTGCTCCATTAGGATATTCTGCTATGAAGTGGCAACTTCCGGTTATATCTTCGATGTATGCAGTTGTTAATGGAAATTCTAATGATACTTGTCCGTTTCTGTTTGATGTTGGAGTTATGAATATTGATTTGCTATCGCAGATTAAAGTGATTGTTAAGAATCCTTCTTCGATTGGTTCGATTGTTATGTTGCTTTTTATGGTGTCGCCGATGTTGTAGTATTCTTCGGGTTGTGAGAAATAGATTCCTGCGGATAGAGTGGATGTTAGGAATAATGTTAAGACTAGGGCGAATATTGTTAAACTCTTTTTCATGTATGTGTGAGGGAATGGGGATATTTAAATGTTTTTGGTGGTCTGTGATTGTTTGAGTAATGTTTAAATATCTTGGTTTGATTAATTAGATATGCTAAATAAAAAAGTGTTTAATCCGTGGGAGGTTTCTGGAGATATTGATTATGGTAAACTGGTTAAGGAATTTGGGATTTCGCCTTTGAAGGGGTTGCCTTCTGTTTTTGAGGATGAGTTGTTGTTTCGGAGAGGGATTGTGTTTGCGCATAGGGATATTCAGAGGATTCTTGAGGCTGTGAAGGCGAAGAAGAAATTTGTTATGATGACTGGATTGATGCCGACTGGGAAGTTTCATTTGGGGCATATGATTCTTGCGAAGCAAATGGTTTTTTATCAGAAATTGGGTGCGAAGATTTATATTGCTGTTGCTGATTTGGAGGCTTATAATGCTCGGGGGCAGTCGCTTGAGGAAAGTAAGAAGATTGCTGAGGATTATATTTTGAATTATATTGCTCTTGGTTTGAGGCCGGAGAATTGTGAGATTTATTTTCAGAGTGATAGGAGTAAGGATGGAAAGCGAGCTGGAGCGTATTATAGATTGCAGAATCTTTTGGCTCGGCATGTTACGTTTAATGAGTTTAAGGCGGTTTATGGAGATATAACTCCTGGGAAGATGTTGTCTTCGCTTTTGCAGGCCTCAGATATGTTGCATTCGCAGTTGGATGAATTTGAGGGGGCTTGTCCTGTTGTTGTGCCTGTTGGCATTGATCAAGACCCGCATTTGAGATTGGCGAGAGATATTGCTAAACGTGTTTCTAAGATGGGCTTTGTTCAGTTGAGTTCTACTTATCATATTTTTATTAGTGGTTTGAAGGGTGGGAAAATGTCTGGATCTGATGCTAATTCATTTATTGCTATGACGGATAGTGCTAGTGAGGTTAAGAAGAAGATTAACAAGTATGCTTTTTCAGGTGGGCAACCGACTTTGGAGGAGCATCGGGTTAAGGGTGGGAATCCTGATATTGATGTGAGTTTTCAGTATCTTCGTGTTTTGGAGGAAGATGATGCTGAATTGGCTCGGGTTGAGAAGGCTTATCGTTCAGGTGAGATGCTGACTGGAGAGTTGAAGAAATTGGTTATTGAGAAGATTAATGGTTTTTTGAAAGAGCATCAGGCTAAGATGGTTGCAGGTAAGAAAGTTATTGGGAAATATTTTAAGTGATTAGTTAGGTATTTTCTTTAAGTTTGTCATTAAATCTTGAATGCAAATGGCTCTTAGTGTTCTGTCGATTCTTGAGTCTGGGTTTTTTGTTTCAAGGGTTTTGAATAGTTGTTTTGCTTTTTCTATTTGGTCCATGTTTTTGCCCTCCTTGTTATTGATCTAGGTTTACTTCTCGTTGTTCGAGTAGGAGCATTATTGCTCTGTCTACGAAGTTTCGTTTAGATGGGAAGTCTGATTGGTTTTTGTTGTTTTTGTTGATGTATTTGTCTACTTCTTGGATTAGCCATCTGCTTGCTTTTACTGTTGTTTCGTTACTTGTTACCATTAGTATACGAATCGTAACTATTGTATATAAATGTTTTGTTTGTGTGAAAATCTAGGTTCACTTTGTGAACGTTTATTTTATGTCGCTTTCGTCAGCGACTTTGTTAGCTGACTTCGCTATTTTTATTGTGAATGTTGTTGGTTTTGGGATTTGGGTGGGAGGTTGGTGGGGGATTTGTGGAGATGAGTTTAATGTTCGCGGTTTAACGAATTTTATTAGGTTTTATATCTCTATATAAGATGTCATTAGTACTTTCTAATTTTTATTTTACAAACATGTTAAGGTTTAAATAGTGTTGATTTATGGGATTTTATGGTAGATAATGATTTTGTATTGAAAGAAAGAAAGATTGATGATGGTATTGGGGATAATCTTAGACAGAGATACGATTTGTTGAGAGAGGAGGGTTTTGTTGAGATGTATCCTGCGATTGTGAATGTTGTGGGAGTTTTAGAGGATATGAAGGAGATTGGTGTTTTGAATGGGCTGGGGAGTTTGATTGATAAATTTGAAAGTGTTGACGAATATTTGGGTTTGGTTTTGCAGAGGAATTCGGAAGCTTTAGGAGTTTATGATAATGTTTGTGAGGCTTATGGTTTTGAAAGTGGGAAGAAGGTTGAAGTAGAGGTTGATTTGTTTAAGGGGGATAGGGTTAAGGGTCGTAAAAGGGTTCGGAAGAAGGGTAAAACTGCTAGAGGGAATTATAGAGGTTCTGAAGTTTTAGTTAAAGGTTCTAAAAGATTTGGGAATTGAGATGTTGTTTGATTGTTGATAGGTAGATAGAAGATTTTTTAAAGTAGTTAATTTTATTGTAGTCATGAAGATATTAAGTTTACATTGTGATTATATTAAGTTTAAGCCATTGAAGAAGGCTTTGAGAACTCCTGAGGAATTGAGTGAGAAGAGAAAGGGAGAGATTGAAGTTCGGGAGCCTTTGGTGATTTTGGTTGCTGTTGAGAAACAGGATGAGGCTAATTCTGGGATTGTTGATGAGGTTGTTCAGGAGATTAGGGATATTGCTGGGCAGGTTAAGGTTAAGGATATTGTTTTGTATCCTTATGCGCATTTGTCTCCTTCGTTGAGTAAACCTGATTTTGCTTTGAAAACTCTTGAGGCTGTTGATAAAGTTTTGAAGAAGGATTTTAATATTGTTCGTGCGCCTTTTGGTTATTATAAGGAATTTGAGTTGAAGGTTAAGGGGCATCCCTTGAGTGAGTTGAGTCGGGAGATTCATTTTTCTGGGGAGTTGCCTGGTGAGGGGAAAGGGGAGGGAGAGGATTATAAACAGTTGCTTAGGGAAATTTCTAAAAGTAAGTTAGATGCTCGAGAGTTGAAAGATAATGATCATAGGATTTTGGCAAAGCAAATGGATTTGTTTAGTTTTTCTGAGACTGCTCCAGGAATGGTTTTTTGGCATAATAATGGTTTGATTATTCGTAATGCTTTAATTGATTTTTGGAGAGAAGAACATAGGAAGGCAGGTTATCAGGAAATTAAGACTCCGCAGATTTTGGATAAGAAATTGTGGCAGATTTCTGGACATTGGGAAAAATATAAGGATAATATTTTTTTGACGAATTATGATAAACGACAGTTTGCTGTAAAGCCTATGAATTGTCCGGGTGGGATGTTGGTTTATAAAAATTCTCCGAAGTCTTATAATGATTTGCCTTTGAGGGTTGGAGAGTTAGGAGAGGTTCATCGGCAGGAATTGTCTGGAGTTCTTGGGGGGATTTTTAGAGTGATTCAATTTACTCAAGATGATGCACATATTTTTTGTACTGAGAAACAATTAGAAAGTGAGTTGATTGGAGTGATGGATTTGGTTGATAAGTTTTATTCTAAATTCGGATTTAAGTTTAGGGTTGAATTGTCTACTCGTCCTGAAAAAAGGATTGGTGATGATAAAATGTGGGATAAGGCTGAGAAAGTTTTGGAGAAAGTTTTGAAAAAGAAAGAAATTAATTTTAAGATTAATGAAGGAGATGGGGCTTTTTATGGGCCTAAGATTGATTTTCATTTAAAGGATTCTTTAGGGCGTGAGTGGCAGACTGCGACTTTGCAGTTGGATTTTGCAATGCCTGAGAGATTTGATTTGAATTATGTTGGTGAAGATAATAAGGAGCATCGACCGATTGTTTTGCATAGGACAATTTATGGTTCTCTTGAGAGATTTATTGGGATTTTGTTGGAGCATTATAATGGGCGTTTGCCTTTGTGGTTAGCGCCTCGGCAGGTTCGTGTGATTAATTTTACTGATAGAAATAATGGGGCTTGTTCTGCTTTGGTTGATGAATTGAAGAATAAGGATTTTAGAGTTGATAGTGATTTTGGAAGTGAGCCTGTTGGTGGGAAGGTTCGTCGGGCGGAAGTTGAGAAGGTTAATTATATTGTTGTTATTGGAGATAAGGAAGAGAAGTCAGGTGAGTTGGCTGTTAGGATTGGTGGGAAAGTTAAGAATATGAAGAAGGGTGAGTTTTTTGATATGTTGAGTAAGGAAGTTGAAGGGAAGAATTAATTGGGTGAGAAGGTTTAGTTTTTTGGATTTGATATGATTGAACGCTTTCGTGCCTGACTTTGTCAAGGCACTTCGCTAATTTTAAGTTAATGCGTAAATTTATTTTAGAAAAGTTTAAAAGTCTTAGGAATCTATAAAATTAATCTGTTTGGAAGAAGAGTTCTTGATAAAATTAAAATGGAAGAAAAATATGTTCCTAGTGAAGAATTAATGAAATTAGCTGTAAGTCAATTTAGAAGAGGCATTGTTATTCCTCTTTTAAGAGATATGGTAATGCCTTGGACTTGGGTACTTCCTGGAGATAGAGATGAGTTTTTATATAATTTGAGTCTTGTTGGAAAAAATGCGAGAAAAAATATGGGTTTAGATTTTGAAGAAGTATTTTATGGTACTATTGAATCTATTTCTTTTAGGAATGTTTCTTTAGGAAAAGATACCACATTATTAGCTAAAGTTGATGAACAAAATTTTGAACCTCAGATATTGGGGGAATTAGGATGTGGATTAATGGTTGCATCTGATAGGGTTATGGGAAGATTAAAGGAAGAATTTACTAGTTATGTAATTGATAATGATGGATTTTCTTTGAATTATGGCAGATTTTTTGAAAGTGATAGGGGAATTTATTTTAAGGATGATAGGGAACTTCCAAAGATGTCTGGTATGAGTGGTAGGACTAAAGTTGTTGGTGGGTTGGATATTTAGTTGATTTTTACAAAAAGATTTAAATAAGTGAGTTCACTTAATATTTTATGACAAATATAACGTTATCTATTGAGGATGAGGTATATGGGCAGATGAAGAATTATTCTGAGATAAAGTGGAGTGAGTTTGTGCGGATGTGTATTAAGAAAAGAATTAAAGAGTTGCAGATGATTCGAAATCATCCTAATAGTGAAAGTTTAATGACGATGTTGGCTTCTGAAGAAGTTTTGAATAAAGATTGGGATAATGAGTTGGATGAGAGGTGGAATGATGTTTAGTCAGGGAGATATTGTTTTAATTCCGTTTCCTTATTCAGATTTGACATTATCTAAAAGAAGACCTGCGTTGATTATTTCTAATGATAAGGTTAATAAAATGCAGGATAGGATTTGTTGTTTGGTAACAACTAAACCTCATAGAAATGATTTATTGATTGAGAAAGATTCTTTTGAAGCGGGGACTCTTCCTTTTAGAAGTTTTGTTAAATCACATAGAATTTTTACGGTTCATGAAGATATAATAATAAAGAAATTATGTAAGATTAATAATGGTTTTCATGATGATGTTATTAAGAAGGTTAATGAATATTTGGTTTGGGAAGTTGAGGGGAAGGATTAATGGGTTGGTGGTGATAGGGGGTTTAGAGGTTGAACGCTTTTGTGCCTGACTTAGAGAATCTTTGATTCTCTAATTTTCCAACTCTCTTTTGGAGAGTTGGACACTTTGTCAAGGCACTTCGTTATTTTTAAGTTAATGTGTAAACTTTTAGGATTTGTGAAGATAAGATTCTTTGTATGAAGTTATTCTCTAAAAAGATATTTTCCACCTTTTTCATAAACTACTTTGCATTTAAATGAAAGAGGGTTCACATTTAGATAACTAATATAATTCATTACATCTCCTAATTCATTTGCTGCTTCTTCATTAGTTGCATTAGGATATTTTGCTTCTAAAACATATTTTAAATCTTCTAATGGTGCGACTTCTGGAGCATCAACCCCGACCTTTGAATGAAGAATTCGAGAACTTCTGGGAGTCCTTACTATTTGTTGAAGTTTTTTATCTAATTGTAAATTACCTGTATTTTCATGCAATAAAAGTTCTAATTGTCTTGGAGTGTTAGCATTTTCTATTACTTGAGGCATACTTCTTTTTATTTTTTGTTTTGTTGCATCACTATCAAAGAATGCGTATGCGGTTCCTGTTTGGTTTTCCATTTTGTGTTTTAAACTAATGTGATAGTTGAAAATTCCTCCTCTTCTTGATAGGGATTAACTTGAATTTCATCTTCATAGATTCCTGCTTGTGCTAAAGATTGTTGTATTCTATATGCTTCATTTTCAATGAAGTTTGGATCTCTGTTTTGGTAACCTAGTTCTAATGCAATTTCATTTTCTCCTTTTTTATTTGAAATTGTTAACGGAATGATATGAACCAGAGAATCATCTAAGGTTATTTGCCTGTGACAAATAGACAAAGTTTTCTTTTCTAATCTCCATTCTAAGGGTATGTTTTTCATATTATATACAGGTGAAACTAGTATTTAAATCTTTGTTTTGTAATCCCTTGTAAATGGTAACAACTTGAGATTATGGAGAATTATTGTTTAAGATTGTATGAATAACCTTAAATACTTTGGTTGTTTATATATTTTATGATATTTTTTCGAAAGGATATCAATGTTAAGAATTCTATTTGGTTTGATTTAGCTTATTTTGGTTATTTTGGTGGAGATGGTTCGAATATATTTTTTGTTAAAGCTAATGGAATTTATTTGATAAATTAATGAATTTATTGGAAAATCTTGGTGATATTAGAGACTTCTAGCTGATTGTATTTACTTTGTAGTTACGACAAATAGAAATATTTAAATAGTTTGAAAACATGTAAATATTAAGAAAATGAACTCATTAAAAAAAATATTGGGAGTTGGCGCATTAACATTAGCCTTGGCTGGTGCTAATTGTAGGAATGATGTTGCCTATGTTCCTGAAGTTGAGAGGGTTAGAAATGTTGAAGTTGTTGATGATGGAGTTGACATTAATAGGGAATATAGTTTTCAAGATTTTAAGAGAGTTTTAGGTGAAAGATATGATCCTAAAAAAGAAAATGAATTGAATGAATTTTGGGAATCCTATAGTAATGAAGATAGGGAGTTAATTTTGGGGGTGTTCGATTATTCCGGAGGGGTTGATGGTTATGCAAAAAAATTTGAAAAATTTCTTCCTCCAACCTTTATGAAAGGGTATGAGGAATATTGTGGTAATGTAAAAAATTCTTCTGGATTGGATTTTATTCCTTGGAAAATTATTTCAGAGCAAAATTTAGTTTCTGAAACTGATAAGCTTGGAATGTATGTTACCTCGGGGTTATCGATTAAAAATTCGGATATTCCGTTGTTTTAATTTTTAGATTTGTATTTTTCATATAATAGGTCTAATGTAATTGGTTTTTCTTTAGTTCCGTATTTTTCATATTTTTCATGGATTGCACTTTCAATATATCTTCCAGGAAGTATTAATGGATAATCTTTTTCTTTCATAGTAATTGTAAAAGAACCTTCGACAGTTCCATCATCTTTTGATAGAATTGTAATTTTTGATTCCGGAGCAACAAATTTGCTAAAACTTCCTTTTTCTAAATTTTCATATACTTCTAATTTAAATATTTCCACATTTTTTAGATCTCCGGGTTTAAGTTTTAGTGGTTTTAACATTTCTTCGATATTTTCATCTATTTTTCCCTGAGTTATCCAATCAGTTTTTATTACAGATACAATTTTATTATTTTTGAGGTGTTTTGTAGTCCATTTACTAAATTGAGGTTTATTTAAATTTTTTGGGGCTTCTTCTAAGAGATTAGAAACTTCGCTTTCTGTTGCGAATACATCTGTTTGTGAAATTAACATTTCGCCGGTGCCTAATTCATAATCTAAAGGTTTCTGCACAATATTTCCCCAAAAGGTACGGACATCACAAAATTTTCCCACACAACTCCATTCTTCAGAAACCGTAGTTTTTGATTCTCCTTCTTCAACTCCAAGTTCTGTTTTTATTTCTCCTTTCCCTTCATCTTGAACATTAACTAAATCGCTTACTTGAAAGGCTTCGAATCCTTTTCGATTGACAAATGTTTTTGCACCATCAAATCTCTGGACAATCTCTCCATTCTTCACAACAATATTTTCTCCATCAATACTTCCCTCATGGATGTCTGAAGTTAGTTCTATTGAGAGGTCGTTTCCTTTTGCGTTCAATATCCTTCCCTGATTCGTGCTTGCAAGGGGATTTTTTGGGTCTGCTCTAGAGGATTTTAATTCTCCCTCATAAATTTGGACATATTGTTCTAAATCTGAATAGTCTCCTTCTTTAAAAATTATATCTGTAATTTCTTTAGAAATTTTTATAACTGAATCTCCTGTATTAACTTTAAGATTTAATCCTCTAAAATGACTATCCCCCATAATTTTAAGCATTGCTCCATCCATTACGGCATCATAAGGATTTGCGTCATCCACAAAATTACTTACAAACTCTCTTCCATCAATAATTATTTTAGCTCCTCCCCAGAATATAAATTCTCCTTTATCAGTAATTTTTAATTCACCTTTTCCTAAATTAAACTTTATATTTCTATCTCCTTCTTTTTGGCTTGCCATTAAATCTTTGTTAATATAATTCAGATTTTCATCAAGGGTGCCTTTTCCGAGTTCTATTTCTTTTTCGCCTTTAAGTCTGAATATGAAGTATTTTTCTTTAGTAGTTTCTTTGTATTCTATTTCAGTTATTGTTTTATTAATTTTTTCTAGATTTATCCAAGCTTTTTCGTTGGTGATTGTTAATTTTTCTCCCCATTGTAGATTTAGGTTTTCGAGATTGATTAGTTTTATTTCTGAGGTTGGTCTAAATGAGTTTGCTATTTTGTTAACTGTTTCTTTTTTTATTTCAGGATTAGCTATTTTCCAAGGCGGGTTTTTTTCATCTGGATTTAGGTTTTTGAGGATTAAGATATTTTTTTGAGTTTGGGCCCAGGTAGGAACTTCATTTAGATTGAATTGGGTTGCGTTGATTGAAGTTATTGCGCTTATCATTATTAGAATTGTTAGTATTGGAATTACTGGGATTAAATTTAAACATCTCTTTTTCATGAGTTGAAAAGTTTTGGAGCGTTAATAAAGGTTTGGGGTCTTATTTTTGATTTGTTTCAATTTTAATTCCAAGTTTTTCTTTAAGTTCAAATGAATAGTCAATTGTAAGAATTGAGATAAAGATGTATATTTAAATTTAATTGGAGTAAGTTTTTTGAAGATTAATTATTTTAATTTAAGTTTACTACAAATATCTTTTCCAAGAACTTTCCAAAATAAATTTTTATTATATTCTTCACCATCTAAAATTCTTTCTATTAAATCTACTTTTAATTTTCTTAAGAATCCTTTGTTTGATCCTGATTTGGTGCATACAAGAGTTCCTGTAGGAACATCAAATTGATATGTATATGGGACGTGTTTTATTCTGTTTGTGTTAGTGATAATGTCTATTGTTGCAGCTATTTGAGTTCCTGCACAAATAGACATAGATGCAGGAGAACTAGGGCTTTTTCTCTCTTTTAAATTTACTCCTTTAACATTCATATATTCCATATGTTTAAATCCAGGAGTAATTCCAACTAAAAAAGAAGCTAGCATTTTATTATAGGGAGTATTTTTATCTACTCCAAAATATTCATCAAAATTAGGGCCTGTTGGATGAAATATAGAATAGGCAGCTCCAATGCCAACGGGTCCTGAGCTAATAGCTGGGATTTCTTTTTTAAGTGAGGTGTTAATAAGGGTTCTTCTATCTTGAATAGCATAAAAATCAATTGCATCAAAAGTAATTTTTATTCCTTCTAAGAATTTATCTATATTAGTTTCATTAATTTTTGTATCAAAAATTTTTATTTCACTATAGGGATAAACATCGAGTAACATTTCTGCCATGACTTCTACTTTTTTTCTTCCAACGGTGCTTGTATATGAATGAGCTTGTCTTTGGGCGTTTTTGGTTTCAATTGTATCTGGGTCTGCAATAGTAAATTTTGTAAATCCATTTCTAATAGCAACCATTAATTCATTAGATCCTACGCCTCCAACTCCTGCAACTGCTATTGGGGTTTTTCTTATTATATCTTGATGTTTTTTATTTTTTAATAATTCGAAATTAGATTCAAAAGTTTCTTCATAAAGGTTATTTTCTTCATTAGGATTTAAACCTGGAATAAATGCTTTGTAAGAACCATCTTTAGCTCTAGAACTATATTGGATTTTTGATTTGGTCATAAATTAAATTCTTTTTAGGCCTATTTAAAGATTTATAGGGAATAAAACTACTTTTGATTTGTTTCAATTTTAATTCCAAGTTCTTCTAAACGTTTGATGTGTGCTTGCATTATTGCTTCAACGTTTTGGATCATTTTGTATAGCTCGTTTCTTTCTGATGAAAGTGTGTTAAGTGAACCTTTGTGAAAACCTATTTCTTCTTCTTTTGTCATTTGAGGTTGTTCTTGAGGTTGAGTTGGGGTTTCTTTTGGAGCTTCAACTGAGTTGTTAGTTAATGCTTTTTCTAATGAATCTTTATCTATTTCTACCATGGTTTTGATTGGTTGGGTGGGTTTATAATGGTTGTGGTGGTATTGATTATGATAATTTTTATAAAGGTAGATGTTTAGGGATTTTTATGAGAATTGAAACAGATAGATTAGTGTTGAGAGATTTGAATGAAGGAGATAAATTGGATTTAGTGAAAAATGTAAATAATTTGGAGGTTTCTAAGAATTTGGAGTTAGTTCCTTATCCTTATACTGAGGGTGATGCTGAATGGTTTATTAATAAGTGTGTTGCTGATGTTAATAAAAATCCTCGAGAAAATTATGAATTCGGTATTGAGTTAAAATCTGGAGAGGAGTTTGTTGGGTGTATTGGTTTGACAAAAATAGATAGGTTTGTGGAGAGTGCATGTATAGGTTATTGGCTTGGAGAGGATCATTGGAGAAATGGGATTATGAGCGAGGCATTCAAAAAAATTTTAGATTTTGCATTTAATGAATTGGGATTAAGGAGAATTGATATTAGTGCTTGGACTGAGAATGAAGGTTCTAATGCTTTGATTAAGAAAATGGGTTTTGTGTATGAGGGAAAACGGATTCAGGCTAAGCGATCAAAGGCTACTGGAGATATTTGTGATATCTATGTTTATGGTTTGTTAAAAGAGGATTGGAAGAATGGGATTTAAAACATTGTTGGAGAAGGTTGAGAGTTCTTCTGTTTATCAGGAATTTATTAAGGGACATAGTGATGCAGAATTATGCGCCGGATTTTTTATTCTGGATTTTTTGAGTAATGATACCGAGCAAAATGTTTCTTACTCTGTCTTTCCAAATTCTTCTGGGGAATTTAGAAATAATAAAGAGACGTTGGATTATAAGATTGGTGAGAAGGTTTTTACGTTTAGTTTGAAGGATGGTGAGATTAAGGTTGGAGAAGATAAATTGATTGAGGATTCTGGTAGGCCTCAGTTAGTTAAGATTGATAATTCGGTTGGGGTGGATGTTGATGAGTTGAAGAGTCTTGTAGGGGTTCGAGTTTTGGATGAAGGGATTTCTGCTAAGATTAATAAGATAATTGCCGTTTTGCAGAAGTATGATGGTTATGGGGGAGGGAATGGTGGCGAGGGAGGGAGTGGGGGAGGAAAACAGATTTGGAATTTGACTTGTATGTTGGATGGATTGATTATTTTGAATGTTCATGTTGATGCGGAGAGTGGGGAAATTTTGAAGTTTGATAGAAAGAGTATGATGGATATGATTCAGAGAAAAGACTAATCTTTTCTTTGACTTATAAAAACGAACACCTTAGTTGGGTATCCTATTGTTTTTCTGATTAAGAAGGTTTGGCAGAGGTGAGGGATTAAAACACCAAATATTTTATAAACAACTTTATCTTAGTTTGTTTGATTAAATGATTTATAATTTAAAATCTAAAAAGATGTGAAATGGCAAGTCCTGAAGAAATTGTAGCTATGTTGAATCCAGATAGGTATTATGCTGGAACTCCTAGTCAAAAGGCAGAGTTTAAAAAATTAATTGCGACGGAGTCTTTTGAAAAGGCGGTTAAAAAAGCAAAAGTTGCACCTGCAATTGAATATGAATTGCGTTATGATTCTTCTACTGAGACTTTGGAGCCGGTTTATTTTTGGTTGTTGGATTTTATGGAAAAAACAGGTATGGGATCCATTACTAAACTTGTGGATAATTTTGCGTCGTCTGCAGGGGGTGGGCATTTTTCTGAGATTCAGGGGAAGGTTACTCATATGCAACAGGAGGCTTCTAGGGTTTTGGCTACGATTAATACTATTTTGAAAAGTGTTATTAATTTGATTTATGATTTGAAAGAGTTTAAGATGAGGTTGAGTCATTATGAGGCTGCTGATTCTAGTGATAAGGCAAAGGCGGAGGCAGGGATGTTGGCGTTGAAACAAATTTGGATGGATAAGGTGGATATTCAGAGGGGGCAGGGAAGTTTGAATGCTTTGGCTTCTGGAAATTTGCAGTTTGTTACTTTGAGGGATGCGTTTATGATTGTTAAGAGTATTGAGAATGTTGAGGGGTTGGATTTGAATGATAGAGTTAAGAGAATTTTGAAACCTAGGGTGCAGGAGTTTTATGAATGGATAGATAGAAGTAAGGCTGAGTTGGAGAAAAGGTTTGAGATTGAGAAAACTTATTTGAAGAGTCAGGTTGCTTCTTTGAAGTTACAGGCTCGTTGGGCAAAACCTTATTTGAAGGCGGCTGAGCAATTGTCTTCATCAGGAGGATTAGAGTCTGAAGCGGCTTTAGTAAATGTATTTAATACTATGATGTTGCAGGTTACTCTGATGAGTGAGGGGAAAGCTTTTGATGTTCAGGATACGGTTGATAATAAAAAATTGCCTGAAAGTTTTGTTAAGTTAGCTAAAAAAATGAGGGGATATCATGCGATTGGATTTGTTGATTTTAAGTTTAGGGGAATTCCAAGTAAGGCAGGACAGCATTATACTTTTGGAGGAAATGTTAAAGTTGAATTTAAGGCGTATGCTTTGAATGATGATGAAATTTTTATGTTAAAGAAAAAAATGGATGATTCTGATTTGAATTCTGCTTTGAGTTTGGTTCAGGGTATGACAGATGATTCTCTTGCACAATTGCAAGTTGATATTGATGAGTTAATTGGTGAGACAGATAAGGAGAAAGAAGAAGAAAAAAAGAAGGCGAGTGATAATCCTTTTGCTGCGCTTTTGATGGGAGGACTTAAGAAAAAGGGAGAGAGTGAGGATGATAAGGAAAAGAGATTGAAAAAAGGAATTAAGAAAGATAGTTATGCTGAGGAATATGTTAGAAATTTAACTGAGGCAAATGCGATGAATGCTTTGTTTAATCTTTATGATAAGTATAAGAAAGCGCATGGGATGGCTTCTATTCCGTATAACGATGATTATGAGGGTGGTGCACCGGTTAGTCCAATGGAAGAGTGGTTTGGGTTTGGGTAGGTAGATAGGTTTGTCTTTGGCTCACTTTTATTAGAAATATGTTGAGTTGATGAATGATTGTTGTGTAAAATATTATCTATAGAATTTACTAAATTTTCTTCTTTCATAATTGAAAGGTAATAAATTGTCATCTATTAGTATTATGTCTCCAATCCATATTAGATTTTTCTTTTCTTTTTTAGTGGAGTTATTTGGTTTTGTTATTCTGACTCTTAGTGGTTGATTGGCTATATAATGGCCTACTGCCCTATGGTGTCCTTTATGTTCTTTTGTGAGTGCATATTCGTTTTCTGATAGTTGTAAAACTGGGATTGTTGGAAATCTATCTTTGTGTTCTATTCCTTTAATAATAGCATCTATGGTTTTATCGCTTTTTTCTGATTCTGAACCATATAATTTAATATTATTTAAATCAAGAAGAGTTTCTTGTTTTTGCATTTTTTTGTTTGTGAGGAATATTTTTTAAATCTTTGTGTTGAGGTATTTTTTTAGATTTTTATTGAATAGTTCATAACATAAAATTTTAAATAATTGATTTTCTTTATTTATTGATGGTTGAAAAAGGTGATGTTGTTGAGGATGAACTTGTTGAGAAAGGTAGGGGTAAGGTTGTTGTTAAAGATGTTGAATTAAGTAGGGATGATGAGGATGAGTTGGAAAATATAATTAATGAGGATGATAGGAGTTCTTTTTCTGTTGTTCCTCGGCTTTCTAAGATTGTTGTGCCTTCTTTGGAGATGAGTAGTGTTGTTGAGGGGGGGTCGTTGGAGGAAGGTGTTAAGAATGTGGTTGTTGATAGTGAGGATGAAGAGATTGAAGGGCAATATGGTGCAGAGCAGTCTAATTATTTAAGTGCTGGAGGAGATTATGAAAGTGCTGGTGGGGGAGATTATGATAGTGGTGGGATTGAGGTTGATGGAGGTTCTCAATCAGATGTTGTTAATCCTATGATGAGTGATGGAGGGTATCCTGGAATGGGTAGGAAAAAGAAAAAGGATAAACAATATCATTCGGCTATGGATACTGTTGATGAGGAGAGGAAGAAGAGAGAGAAAGAGAAAAAGACTTGGTAGTTTTGAAATAAGTAGAGTGTGATAATCTTTATAAAATCTGGATTTTATTTTTATATAGAGAATTTTAAAAAATTCTCTAAGAAGAACTTTGATGCGATTTCCTTCAGAAATGTCAATGATTCAAAGTTCTCGTTATAAAATGAGATTAATTGAAAAATGAGGCATTTGGTTGTAGATTGTGAGACAACAGGGTTGTCGCATGAGAAGAATAAGGTTTTGACTGTTGGGATGTTGCATGCGAATATTGATGTTGATGATTTGGAGATTGTTGATAGGGAGCATATTAAGGTTAAGCATGATGAGTATAATCCTAGTGGGATTGCTTTGAAGATAAATCGGATTAATCTTGCGGAGCATCATGAGTGTTCGATTTATCCGAAGTTTGCTTGTGAGCAGATTGATGATTTTATTAAAAGTAATTGTTTGATGCAGGCGCCTGTTTTGGGGCATAATATTCAATTTGATTTTAGATTTTTGAGGGCCTTGCATTTGCAGGGTGGCAGGAATTTTGGTATTGAAGGAGAGAGTGTTGATACTATGAGGATTTGGAGGGCTTTGAGAGCGAGGGGACATGTTCCTTTGGAGATGAAGAGTTCTTTGAAAGTTTTGTCTAAATATTTTGGAGTGAGTTATGCTGGGGCGCATGATGCTTTGGAAGATTGTAGAATTACTGCAGAAGTTTATCAAGAGTTGTTGCGGTTGATATGGGATAGGAAGATTTAGGTTCGCTTCGCGAACGTTTATTTTATGTCAAAATGGGTGGCTTTGCCAACCCATTTTTCTAATTTACTGAAATTGCGTTGATTTTAATTTGGATTTTTGGAGGAGAGTTTTTAACGTGAAGTTTAACGAAGTTTTGGCGTAGCCAAAATTTGGATGAGCGAGTG
>CAYNOY010000010.1:0-30344 GCA_964399015.1 Candidatus Woesearchaeota archaeon
AAAAAACAGCAAAGATGCAATAATTAATACCCTCACATTAGAATGGCCCTTAACCTTAAGACAAATATATTATAAAATAAGAAAACATTATAATTACTCATCAAGTTACCAGTCAGTATACAAAGCAGTTAAAGAATTAACAAAATTAAACGTCCTTAAAAGTAAAGATAAAAAGTATGAAATAAATATTGAATGGATAAAAGAAGTTCAATCATTTACAGATATTGTGGAAACAAACTATTATGCAAAAGATAAAGTGCAAAATATTTCTGGTCTTAAAGACTCCAAACAAGGAGAAGATATAATAATATTAAATTTTGAAACTCTTTTTGATGCAGAAAAATATCTTTATTATTTTATTAAAACAGAACTATCTAAAAATACAAAGCAAACAATTTGTTATGAGATTAATCATGAATGGAAAAGGTTATTTTATTTGAGGGCCGAATATAATTATATTAAAAAATTATTGAAGAAGGGAAACAAAATCTATTTTTTGTGTTATGGAAATTCAGTTTTAGAAAAGGAGTCAAAGAAATTTTATGAAACTCTGGGTGCTAAATTTAAGATAGTAAATAAAAAATTAACAAATGATCTTTTGGTTTTTGATGATTTTTTTATTCAGATATTTATACCTGAAGAATTAAATAAGAAAATAAAATGTTATCTTGATAAAAAAGATGTTTTAGGACTTTTGCAAAATGTATTGGAAAAAAAGTCTTCAATTAGAGTTATAATAAATAAAGATTCGGGATTAACTAGCGAGATTAAAAAACAAATAATAAAACAATTTTAATCATTTTTTTAGGTAGTGGGCTCTTCTTTAGATTGAGTTTCTTGAGGGTCTTCTTTTTGAGTTTCTTCAGAAGGAGATTCATCAGTCAAATCAAGATATTCTTCTTTGGTTTCTTGTTTAGGTTTTTTGGAGGTTACTCTTTCTACCTTTTCTTCTCTTGTTAGTAAATCTGGGTCTCTTATTTTTTTATCTATCTCTGTTTGATTTTTCTTGAATGAACCTGATAAATCTATGATATATTTTCCTTCTTCTAATTTGTAGATTAAGGGTCTTTTTTTTGAGAATAGATTTATGATGTCGATTTCGAATTTTCCTGGTTCAAGGACTTTGACAGATTCTAGGTCTAGGATTACAGGTTTATCTGGTTCGTCTTCTAGTCCGCTTATTTCTCTGATGTCTTTTTCTATTTGTATTTTGTCAGCCCTATCTAATTGTTCAATCTTTTCTTGCATTTCATTTTCTTCTTCAAGAGAATCTAATTTTGCTTGATTTATGTAATAAAAGAATCTAGAACCGCAAGTACATCCTGTTAATATTTCTTCAGAAGCATCTGGAAAGACAATTCCGCATTTGGTACATTGGTGTGGCATAATAAATAAAGGCTTGATTGATTTAATAAGTTTTAGGTGTTGTAAATAGATTTATATAATTTAGAGGATTAATATTTATATGAAAAAGAGAACGTTAGAAGTGTTTCAGATGATTGCATGGATTTTGGGATTTATAGCATTGGGTTTGCTTACCTATGGGATTATAAGAGAATTGTTCTTAAAATGAAATCAAGTGAATCTCTTACTATTTTTGCACAAGTTATTAATTTTTCTATATTTATTTATTTTTCAGTTGTTTAATCGAGTTAGAAGTTTTAGATGTAACTGGTTTGTTCATAAGTGCATTTGGGTTATTAGCTTCATTATTTGCTAGTATAGCTTCGGCATTAGAGTCAAGATAATTCTCTTAGCATTTCTCTGACGATTGCTTCGTCTTCGGGATTTGTTACTCCGAACCATTTATCAGGAGTTGAATGGATTTTCATTCTGATTTGATTATTTTGAATTAATCTTGAAATCTCTGTTGGAATTAAAAATTCTACTTTTCGGTCTTCTTGATTGTTTTGTTTAAAATTAATAAGTTCTTCATGGAGCATGTCTATGACTCCAGGATGTAATGCAAAAATGTTCATACTGCATGAGTGATTTGGAGTTAAGTTGTCTTTAGCTAGGTTGTTTAATTCTATGTTAAAAGTTTCGATTAGATTTTGGACATAACCGTGTTCGCATATGTTGAAAATTCCTCTGTGGACTGCTCCTTCATCGGGTAAGGCGTCTTTTAATTTGTAGCCTATTGAGGCACATTCATTGCTTTCTTGTAAGTGATTGAATAATTTTCTGAAGGTGTTTTCTCCGTAAATATCATCTCCGTTGCAAAAAACAAATGGACAGTTGATGATATTTTTTATGCAACATAGTGCGTCTGCAGTTCCCCAGGGTCTGTCTCTTTTTTCAGGATTGAAGTATTGTAATACGTATTGGACTGGAGTGTTTTGATAATTATCTCCGAATTTTTCTCTGAATAGATGTTCTGTTTTTTCTCCTACAATAAAAATAATTTTTGAGAAACCTGCTTTTAATGCTTGGTTTAAGGAGTATTCAATTAGGGTTTCGTTATTTGGTCCGATTTTTGCGAATTGTTTTACTCCTCCGAATCTGCTTGAAAGTCCTGCAACTGGGAAGACTATAGCCACTTCTTTAACCATGGTTAAGGTTGGTTTGAATGATTTATAATGGTTATGTATTTGTGGTTATGTTTGGAAGGGTTGTGTGAAATTGTTTTTTTGTTGAGGAGTTGTTTTCCGCCACCGCGAAAATTGGAGAATAGTGAATGTGTTTTCCGCCCCTGCGAAAGGCCGTGCTCGCACTTTTCCCTTTCGCCCCTTGCATATTGATAGTGTTGAAAGTTTTGAGGTTTAATTTTCTAGTAGCGTATTGAGAATTATAGTTCGACTGGGCCTTCGTTAATGTTATCATTTCTAACAAATTCGTTAAGTTTACGAGCTCCTTTGTATGCAAGGTTTCCTGCAATGCCTGCGACTGCTCCTGCAAGTGCGCAAGTTACAAGATATCCATGAAGGTTAATATCCGAATTTGAATTAAGAATTCCTCTTGTTGATATATTTCCTGCGATGGCTATGTGTGTTGCTGCGATTCCGGTTAGTGTTGATGCGGTTGTTGCAAGTTTTTCGTATTGTCTTTGTGTTACCATTTTTGTAAATGCATAAGTTCCAATCATTGCTCCTGCAATTCCTCCTGAGTCTATTACAGGTTCTAAAATATCTCCATTGCCTATTTCAAAAGCATTTTTTCCTAGATAAACGCACAATGGTGTAACTCCTACGACTCCTGAAAAATAACCTAAAGCTCCTCCAGCCGGAACTGTTAGGGCATAGTTTAACTGATTTCTTATGGGTCCGAATTTTCCATCAATGCCTTGTCTTTTTAAGAATTCGTCATCGTGAGACATTTCCTTTAATGTTTTGTTTCTTGCTATTTTTCTTTTAGAATTTCTTTTAAGGTTCTTTCCAAAATCGCTTATTTTATTGAATGTTCTGTATCCTAAAATTGTGGCTGCTGCGATAACTCCTGCTGCAAGACCTGTTTCAATGTCTCCTGAAAATTCTGTTGCCTGAGTTAATGCTCCTGCCCCTAAGTAACCTGTTACTGCTCCAATTGTTCCTCCAGTCATTCCGATAGGTATGTCAAATCGTTCATCATCTTCTCGGTTGAGATTATTTTCAAGTTTCATTCTTAAATTAAGTAGTATCTATATTTATAAGTTTTTAGCTACTGTTTTGAGATAGATTAAAGCCAATTATATCTTTCAAAAAACATATATGCTTAAAAATAAATTTCTCTTTTCTGTGGGATAAAATGGGGATATTTTCATTATTTAATAAGAGCAATACGGTATATTTTCCGGGATGTACAACTTATTTTAAATTTCCGGACTATTTTGATTTGTATCAAAAAATTTTTACAAAGCTTGGGATTAATTTTAAGGTGATGGATAATAATGGATGTTGTGGGATTGAACCCCTTGAAGCGGGATATGAGATAGAGGCTAGAAAACTTGCTCGGAAGAATTTTGATGTATTTAGAGGGGAAGATGTTGATAGTGTGATTACGACTTCGCCAGAATGTTTTAAGATGTTTTCTCAGGATTATCCTGATTTTTTGCCTGATTGGAATATTGAAGTTAAGAATATTTGGGAAGTTGTGCTTAGTAGATTGAAGAGTAAACCTAAATTGATTAGAGATAAAGCGATGGAGGCTGTGACTTATCATGACTCGTGTTATTTGGGGAGGCATAGTGGAGTTTATGATGCACCTAGAGAGATTTTAGGTTTAATAGGTTATGAAATAATTGAGATGGCTGATTCAAGGGAGGAGAGTGTTTGTTGTGGAAGTTGTGGAGGATTGCCTAGAACTAATCCTGAATTAGCTAATCAAATAGCAAGGCAGAGAATTCTTCAGGCAAAGAGGACTGGAGTTAAGAAGATTATTGTTGCTTCGCTAGATAACTATGAATTGTTAAAGAAGAATACTGTTCCTGGAATCGAGATTGTTGAGATTTCTGAGGCTTTGGCTATAGCATTAGGTTTTCAGATAGAGAAAGAAAGTCAAGAGGTTATTGAAGGTGAGGACCAGATTGTTGTTGAGGCAAAAGCTAATATTGCGCTTGAGGATGAAATAAAAGAGGAGGACTATTATTCAGAGAATCGATGATTCTCTGACTCATAAAAAACTAGTGCTATGAGCACGTAGTTTTTTAGACGATTCAAAATGAACTCAAAACAAAATACTGCTTATGAATCTGATGCTTCTCGATTAATTGGGAAAGTTGAGAAAGTGGTTTTTCCTAAAACTATTGATGAGATTAAGTTAGCAGTTAGTACTTCAAATTCTGATGTTGTTCCTCGGGGTGGAGGGACTAATTTAGTTGGAGGTTGTGTTCCTAATAATTCTTTAGTTATAGATTTATCAAAGATGAATAAGGTTTCTAATTTTGAGATTAAGCAGAAAACTGTTCGGGTTGAGGCGGGGACTACAATAAAAGAACTTAATGAGAAATTGAATGCAGTTGGTCTTGAGTTTCCGATTGTTCCGTTGAATTCTGCTGCGACTATTGGTGGAATGATAGCGATGAATTCTTCTGGAGAATATTCTTTGAAATATGGGGCTATGAAGGAATGGATTGAAGAGATTGAATTTGTTAATGGGCGAGGTGAGACTGCAAAAACTTTAAGGTCGGATATTTCTGATATTTGTGGGATGGAAGGAATTACTGGAATTATTGTAGCTGCAACTTTGAAAATAATTGTTAAACCTATTAAGTCTGCATCAATATTTCAGGCAGATACTCTTGAAGAGATTTTTTCAATTGCTCGAAGATTGAAGTTAGAGAAAGAAGTAATTATGTTGCAACTCTTGCCTCCATTTATTTCTAAGCTTTTGAAACTTCCAGAGAAATATAATTTGATAATTGAGTTTATTTCTGATCGTGGGAAAATACATGGGGTAGAGTATGGTAATTTGTTTAAAACTCGGAGTAAAATTTATCATTCATTATTCGCTGAGGAATATTATAATCTTGAGGACCCTAAGTTATTTTTTGATAAATTAAAAGAGTTTATTTCGTTTTTGGAATTGAATCATATTCCTTATTTTAGTTATCTTGGTGTGGGCATTGTGCATCCTTGTTTTAAGGATAGTGAGGAAAATAAGCGGAAGGCTGTTGTTGAATTTATTAAAAAGTCGAAGGCTAAGCCTTCGAAATTTGGTATTGGTTTAACAAGGAAAAGTTATTTAGAAGATTTTGAGACTAAGGTTATTGAGAGGATAAAACAGAGATATGATCCTTTTGGGAAATTTAACAAAGGGAAATTAATTGATATGGATTTTCATGAAAAGAGATTGGGTAGTTTGGAGAAGTCACGGGAAGTTGTTGAGCCTGAGGGAGTTAAGGAAATTGAGTCTACTATGGTTCCTAAGAGAATTGAGGCACCTAAAGTTATTGAGGTTCCTGAGTCTGGTGAAGGTGAGGCTCGAACTGTTGGAATGATTTTAGATGAGATGAAACAGAGGGAGGCTAAGGGGAGGAACGAGCAGAAGTTGGTGGAAGAGGCTAAGGAGATTGAAGCTGTTGAAAAAGAGAGGACAGTTATTGAGCAGAGTGTTGAGCCTAGGGTGGAGAGGGTGGAAAGTTTTAAGAAACCTGTTGTTGAGATTGAGAATTCTCCCAAGATTGAAGTTAAGAGTTCTCCAAATGCGGAGAAACCTTTGTCTAAACCGCAAACTAATGCGCCTGATTATAGGGCGATTCAGGATATTATTACTGGGAAGAATAAACCTGTTCCTGTGATTGATGCATCTGAGAAAGTTGGGGAGACTACTGTGAGAGATAATTTTGAGAGGGCTCCGCTTCAGGATTTGGCGCAGGATAATAAAAAATCTGATTTGGATGATCTTCGGAAGGATGAATCTGGTGAGTCTAGTGCGTTGTCTCAACCTATGAAGCCTAAGGGTGATTTGGATTTGATTAATAGCATAATGACAAATAAATTTAAGAAAGAAGATGATTTGAAAAGTGGGGAAAAATGACAATTGAAATATCTAATGCGAAGCAGGAAATAAAGGAATGTGTTGAGAAATGTATTAAGTGTGGTTTGTGTAAACCTCTTTGTCCTGTTTTGAAAGTTATGAGGCAGGAGCCTTATTCTCCTAGGGGAAAGGTGATTCTTTTAGATAATAATCATTTTGAAAAATTGGTTTATGATTGTACTTTGTGTGGTGCTTGTGAAGTGCAATGTCCCTTAAATCTTCAGTTATGTAGTGCGTTTAGAAATGCTCGGAAGATTTTGATTTCGCAGAAGAAAGAACTTCCCGAGAATAAAGAGATGATAAAGAATTTGAATAAGTATGGGAATGTTTTTGGGGTCAATCCTGATCGGGATTAGGGATTAGGGATTAGTCTTCAGGGTAAGGATCTTCAGGATAGGGGCCTTTAGGAAAGCCATCATCATAGTTATTGTCATCTTCATCGTCTAAATCTCTAAACATGTCTTCTAGTTCTTGTTCACCCAAGGTTCTTGAATTTACTTCTTTTGCGATTTGGTCTAGGCTTAGATGTTGATTTGGAACCTCGTTTCTGATGTAATAAGCATGATCTTCGATTATTCCATCAGTACATTTGTGGACGAATAATCTCGCGAATTCAAAAACTGGGATTAAATTAAGAGGATTTGAATCTCCAGTTATATAGGCCTCAAAAAGAGTTGCAGATTCGAGATAATTAATTGAATTTTTTATAATTCCTCTAAAAATTTTGGATATCTTTAATCTTTTTAAATCTACATCACTTTTTTCGCTGAATTCCCTAAAAGTATATTCTTCCTGTTTAAATTTATCTGGATAACCTATTCCAAAAAAATTTAGAAATTCATAACGTGAATTTCTAACTCTTCGAAAGCTCATCCACTTAGGGTGGTTTCGCTAGATTTTCGAAGATAATCAGAAGTTTTTCTTAGTGCTAGGGTTAGATTCATTTTAATCTTTCATTTCAATCTTGATTGTTACGTCTCTTGGGACGTATAGTCTCATGATTGCATGAAGCACTCTGTCATCAGAAGGTAAGTCAATAACTCTTGCGTGGATTCTCATTTCGAAGTTATCGAAAGTAGCGGTTCCGTCACCACAAGGAGATTTTCGAGTAGTTATTTTAAGTTTTTTTGTAGGTAAAGGTATTGGGCCATTGATATTGATCCCAGATTTAAGAGCAATCTCTTTAATTTGACTACATATTTCATTGAGCTTTTCTATGTTCATGCTCTTCAGTTTTATTCTTACTTTTGATGTCATTTTAAATTGTTTGCTAATACAATTCTCCATAATCGGAAATTGTATAACTATCTATCAAAATATAGGTTTTTAAAGTTTTCTAACAAAAACTTTAACTCATTAAACCCCTATTTGAGGGTTGAAGTTTTAAAGTTTTTGATGCAAAACTTTAACCCATTCAACTCTTTTTTGAGAATAAGAGTTGAAGTTTTAAAGTTTTCTAACAGAAATTTTTATTTGTTGGACTCTTTTTCTTGGTGAGGGTTGAAGTTAAAAGACCTTGGGTTGTAGGAATTAATGATTTTGTTGGAAGGAGTTTTTTCCTCCTCCTGCGGGAAGTCGCTCATGAAATTACTTTTCCTTCCCGCCCCTTGCATATTATTAGTATTGAAAGGTTAAGAGATTTAAGGTATTAGAAGTTATTTGAGTTCTGATATTAGAAGTGATTTGGCTTCTTCCATTAGTTCTTCGGCAGTTGGTTTACTCTTAGAATCTGTAATTATTCTTAGCACATTGTTTTCTGTTTTTGATTGTCTGAACCAAATCCATGAATTATCTTTTAGGAATTTTAAGCCTCCTGTTTGGTCACCGGTTTCTTTTATTGTGAAGTCTTGTTTTTTGTAGTGGGTTTTTAGTTGTTCTCTGATTTTGAGGGGGCCTTGATTATTATTGAGGGTTATTTTTTCTTTTAGATAATGATATTTTGGGAGGTCATTGATTAGCTCTTTGAGAGTTTTATTTTTGTTTAGAAGGATTTTTATTAGGTAGAGTGTTCCTAGAATTCCGTCTCGGCATTTTGAGTTTTGGATGATTATTCCACCGTTTGAGCCTTCTCCTCCAATTATGCTTTTGTGTTCGTGCATTTTGTTTACGACGTTTGTTTCTCCAACTTCAACTTCTATGTAATTGCAGTTATGTTTTTCTGAGATTTCTTTTACGAGGTAACTTGTTGCGTCGTTTGCTATTAGGAATTGATTGTTAGAATTGGTTAGGATATCGTCTGCGATGATTGCTAATATTTCATTGCCTGCTACTAGTTCTCCGTTATTGAGTAATATTTCTACTCTGTCTGCGTCACAATCAAAACCTGCTGCGAATTCTGTGTTGTTTAGTTTTTCTTTTAGATAGCTTAGGGAATTTAGGTTTGGTTCTACTAATCTGTTGAATTCCCCTTTGTTTGTATTGATGTATTCTGCTTGGACATTGAATTCTTCAAAGACTTTTTGGGCTAGGATTCCTGCGCCTCCGTTTGGATCGATTAGGACTTTTATTCCTTCTAGTGAGGTGGTTTCTCCTAGGATGTCTCTTACGAATCCTATGTAGGACCCTAGTGCGCTGTCGTGATAGTTTTCTATTGTTTGGTTTGTGGTGTTTGTGTTGAGGTTGTTGGTGTGGGATGGGGGGTTCTTGGAGGAGGGGTTTTGGTGGGATGGGGGGTTCTGGGATTGGGGGGGGGATGGGTTTTGGTAGGGGTCAGTGGGGAGGTGGAGGGTTTTGAATTTTTCTATTACTTTTTCTATTTCTTGAGGATTTAAGACACCTCCATCTTTTCCTAGGAATTTGAATCCATTGTATTCAGGTTCATTGTGTGATGCTGTGATTATGATGCCTCCATCGCATTGGAAGGTTCTGACTGCGTTTTCTATGATTGGTGTTGGTGAGACTCCAAGGTCTAGGATTTCACAGTTTAATGATTTGAGCATTGCTTGTAAGATTTCGTCTCCGCTTTCTCTACTATCTCTACCTATTGCGATTTTAGGTATTTGGTTTGAGTTTTTAGATAAAAATTCTGTGTAGTATGAGTGAGCATATTTTTGGGCTATTTCGGGAGTTAGTTCTGAGTTGTATAAGCCTCGTATTCCTGAAAAAGATTCAATTAACATTTGGTTACCTCTTTGTTACATTATGAGAATTGGATTTTGGTTTATAAAGATTGGTGAGGATAGTTATTTATTACTGAGTGTGTTAGGTTATTGATGATAAAACGGCTTTTGATTTTTGTTATGGTTCTAATGATTTTCATTCAAATTAACCGAAAGATTGTTTTTTCTATATTCGATTAAGGATTAGAATGAATAGTTTAAAATTTGGAATTAACTAAAAAGAGGTATATCTCTATGCGACCACCAAGTAAAATCTAATAATTTAATCTCATGTTCAGGTGTAAAAATAAAATTTCCAGGATATTTGAAATCACTAGGAGTAAATCCTTTCCTGATTGCTCTTGATATCTCTCGGTTGAGTAAATTATATGCTTCATCAATTATTTCCAATCCCAAACCTCTCAATTGGAATCCAGTTTTACCGATAACTTTATCCATTACAAAACCATTTATTGTTCTTCCAGAAAATGCATCTTGAATTGTTTTAGCTGGAAATGTGACGGGGTTTACACCATAGGGAACTGGAACTGAAATTCCTTCAGCATATAATCTTTCAGCAATTTTTGCATCATGTTGAGTTTTGGCTTCCCCATATCCAATTTTTGCAACTAATCCTTTTGCAATTTGAAAAATACATCCATCTTTTCCATGAGCTATACTTTTGGGTCTTTTGTAAGTTTGCAATATCATAAAATCTCAAAAAAATCCTAATTTAAAAACTTTTCTGTGTGCGTGTGCTAACTTATGACATATGTCTCCTCTTAAAATAATAAACTAAAATCCATTATATTCTATAACTTAATAATATTTATAAAACTCTGTTGATTTATTAAATTAGTTTTTGTTAAAACTATTGTAATCATTTTGTGTTAAAAAAATATGAAAACCAAGAAACTCGATATAATCTGAAGGGTTCTATCAATAATCGAGAAGGTGATAAAAAAATTTATTGACATTCTATCCCCTCTTGAGATTATAATTTATTCGGGTTTTCTTTCTCAGGAAAATTTATCAACTTAGAATCATTTAATTTAGAATGATAAAACGGCTTTTGATTTTTGTTATGGTTCTAATGATTTTGGGATTGACTTCGGTTGCTTTGCCTGATGATTTTTCTTTTAGGGAGATGGGGGGAGTTGAACATTCTTTAGAAAGTGTGAAGGTTTTGAGAGTTATTGATGGAGATACTTTGGAAACTTCTTTGGGCAGGGTTCGAGTTTTAGGGATTAATACTCCTGAGAAAAATCAGCCTTATTATCAGGAGGCTAAGAATTATCTTTTGGAGTTTGAGAATAAGACGATTGAAATTCAGAGAGATAAGGAGGATTTGGATAAGTATCAACGGAAGTTGAGATATGTTTTTTATGAGGGGAGATTTGTTAATGGAGATATTCTTGAGCAAGGTTTGGCTACTTCTTTTATGACTGAGGGATTGGTTTATTTTAAGGAGTTGATTAGAGCAGAGGAACAGGCTAAGGTTGGTGGTCTTGGTCTTTGGGGGGAGTCTAGTGATGTTTGTGAGGGTTGTGTGGGGTTGAGTGTGTTGGATGCTGAAGAAGAGTTTTTTGTTATTCAAAATCTTTGTGCTTTTGAATGTTTTTTAGATGGATGGACAGTTAAGGATGATGCGAATCATATTTTTAAAATTGGTTCTTTGAAGGGATTGCATGAACAGAGATATGATTCAGATGGAAGGATTTGGAATAATGCAGGTGATAGATTTTTTATGAGGGATGGGGATGGGGGATTGGTTGTTTTTTATGGGTATTGATTGTTGAGAGTTTTAATTTCTTCGAAAACTTCCATCTAAACTTCCATCATTTGAATAGCCTCTTGATTCCCAGTAGCCTCTGTAATTTGGGTCGTCTGAGAATTCTATTGCAATTATCCATTTTATCCATTTGTATCCCCATTTGTCTTCTGCGATTAGTTGGAATGGGAAACCTCTTGAAGGAATTATTGTTGCATTGTTCATTTTGTATGCGATTAGAACATCTTGATCCATGATGTATTCAATTGGGTAGCTTGTTGAGTATCCATCGTAAGCATGGAATATAATTGTGTTTGCTGAAGGAAGGGGTTTTGATTCTGCTAGAAGTTCTCTTAAAATAGTTCCTTCCAATAATATTGTTGCGCTCCAACCTTCAACGCAATGTAGTGTGATGACTTTAGAATAACTTTGTCTGTTGATGACTTCATCGTAAGTGTATTGTTTTTCTTCTTCAACTAATCCATTTATGTTTAAGGTGTAATTGTTAATGTCAATGTATTGTATTCCTTTGATTGAGTTTTCTCTGAAATCGTTTATTGAAGAGAGGTCTTCTCCTTCGTATTCCCTTATTTCTACTTCGCCTAAGGATATTGTTTGATGATTCTTTGTATCCGAAATATTTTCTTTAAAATTTATAGTGCATAAACTTAGAGCTACGACTAATATAATTACTAATGCGATTAAAAAGAATTTTCGATCATCCATTATAAGAATTATTTACAATTACAGGTATTGCACTTTTTGCAACCTCCGCACTTAGGACATTTTTCATTCCCGCAATCGCAAGTTTTATTGTCTTTGCTGTTACATGATTCACGCATTTTAGATACCTCCTTTTCCAGTATGGAATATTGTTTAAATGTTTTAAAGTTATGGTTGAAGGATGAAACTTGTTGGGGTACTACTGGAAAAACTAAAGACTCTCTTAAAGGTATCATAGATAAATTTTAATAGGTAAAATTGTTACTTAAATTATGGATTACAATCTTGGAAAATTAAGAAATGAAATAGATCTTCAAAAAAATATAATATATTTTAGGAAAGATCCTAATGAAATGTCAATTAACTTGACAAATAAATGTCTAAATTCTTGTTGTTTTTGTATTCGGGATAGGGATTTGGGTTGGGGAGTGTCAAATCTTTATTTAGATTAAGATCCCTCCTTAGATGAAATCAAGGAAGCTATTAAGAAAGTCCAAATAATGTCTCGCATTAAGGTAACTAAAATAAAAATCTGTGGTTATGGTGAACCTATATTAAGAATTGATATTCTTCCTGAACTTATTAGATTTATTAAAGAAATGTATCCAAAATCTGCCATCCAATTGACTACTACTGGATGGCCACTTTACCATCTAAAAGGAGGGGTAAAATATTTTGAAGAAAGTGTAAAATCTGGACTAACTCAAATATATCTCGGATTAAATGCATTAAATGGAAAAACGTATGGAGAATGTGTTCGACCTCAAATAAATTCCTATGAGGCATTTAATCAAGTATTAGATTTTATTAAATTATCTAAAAAATTAAATTTAAATGTGATATTATCATTTGTAGATTTAGGAAGTTCAGATAGGAAAGAAATAAAAAGGTTTGCAGATAAATTTAAATGTGAATATAATATAAGGAAATTTGAAAAATGAGAACATATCTAAGAGTTGGAGCAATAATCTTCTATGAAGGTAAACTTCTAACTACAAAAATGATGAAGGAAGGGCAGGCATATCATGTGTTGCCTGGAGGAGGGGTTGAAGGTAATGAAACAATAATTGAGGCCATAAAGCGAGAAGTAGAAGAAGAAGTGGGATTGAAAATAAAGAAACTTAGGATATCTTATATCCGAGAACTTAATTTGAAGATTGAAGGTGGTGGCAGGGGAGTCGAATTCTATTTTTATGTAGAAGAATACGAAGGCACTCCAAAAAAAGGTTTTGATCCTGAGGAAAAAGATGCATCATTTGAAGAAATGGGATTATTGGATTTGGAAGAATTAGGTAATGAGGTATTTCATCCGGTACAACTTGTTGATTTATTAAAAAGCGATAGGGAGGATGAATTTCAGGAATTTAAACACCTTGGAATTTATGATTATCCTTAAATGGGCTATGAAAATTTAAAACAAGAATATGAAAGAATTTTTGATGAAAAAGTTTCGCCGTTCATAACTGAAAAAATAAAAAAAGATTATCGTTCATTGCCTGTATTTCACCTATTAGATGAATTGAAAATTAATAGATTTAGAAGTGGGCTACCAATCATAATAGCAAGAGAATATGGTGTTAATGATAATGTGGTTCTTCCTCTTTCTGCTTTTGCAGAATTAACATTTACTACAGCCATGGCGCAAGACGATTTTTATGATGATGATGGATCGCGAGAAGGAGTAATCGCATCGCATAAAAAATTTGGAGTAGATCGAACTCTTCTCTCCTGTGATTATGTGAATCATAAAATTATTCATGTATTAAATAATTCTTTGAAGGATAGTGTTGATGACTCCAAAAGAAATAAAATAATTGAAATAATAAATGAGGGATTAATGTTGGGTTACCTGAGTGTTATAATGGAGATTAATTCAAAAGAAAATTTATTCTCAATAAATGAAGATTATATTCGGGAGATATACTTGAATAAGACCATTCATGGCAGGATGTTATTAGAGTACTCTTTCTTAATGGCTGGAGAAACTGAAGAAAAAATAGATATAATAAAAAAATATGGAGAACATTTAGCAATCGCGGGACAATTAAAAAATGACATATATGATTTTACAAAACACAAAAAATATAGGGGATTGTCAGATCTAAAGCAGGGGCATATAACTTGGCCACTTTTTATATTGATAAATTCTCTTGAAGAAGATGAAAAAGAGAAGTTTTTAGAAAATATTAAAGAAAAAAGATATGATGCGTTGATAAAATTATTAAAAGATAAAAAGATAATAGAAAAGACTTTGGAATTAATTGATTTTAATGTTGAAGAGGCAAAAAAAATCGTTACTGGAAAATTTTCAGAAAAATTAGACGGATTGTTAAAACTCTGGGCTGAAGGAAATAGAAGTTTTTCAAAAAAACCTGAATTGTAATATTTTAATATTTAAGACCCAAGGTTTCAAGATGTGCCATTATTTCATTGCCCACGGTTTCTACATGCTTTGAAGTGGTATCTATACGCAAAATATGAGGTAATCCTTCGATGGATTTTTCTATTTCCTGCCTTAATGCTTCTACCTTTTTTGGTTGAGATAATAAAACCCTATCAATTACTGATTTTCTACCCCGCTTTTCACTTCTTCTTAGGATTTCCTCATTTGAACAGCTCAATAAAATTGTTGTATCAGGTTGTATGAATAATTGTGAATAATCTTTAGAGTTATGCATTGAATCTTCTTCATTTAAGAATCTGCCATAGGAAACAACGCTTGGCCAATACCGATCTTGAATGAAAATTCTTTCATCCCCAGGGTTTCGAATATCTGCTTCATTTTTATCTGCTATCATTATTGCAGTATAAAGAAATTCTCTTTCTAACTCTGTGGCCTGATTAGCCATTGAGAGTAATCTTGCAGTTAACCCTGTTGGATAAACTACTCCTTCGTTAAAACAAAGGTTCTTTTTTTTCCTTGCTAAATCTGCAATAGTTGTTGTTTTTCCGGAATAATCTAAACCTTCAACAGTTACTATTCTTACCATGGTGAAATGGAGTAAATAAGGATTTATAAGTCCTATTATTGTGGAATAATTTAATTTTCTCAGGGATTCTTAATATTCCCGATAACTCTTAGCCAAATAATATTTAATTGGTAGAACCATTCCGAAAACAAAGCTGAACCATCCTATGAAACTTAGGGCGATTAGAATCCAATTTTTGAATAAGATTGAAATTGTTAGTAAACCTACCCAAGATATTAGGCCTGAGAGGAATAGGATTACCCATGCCATTTTGTCTTTTCTTTTTATGATGAAGTCTGAAAGGAACATTGTATTGATTCCTGAGGAGATAAGGAATAGTCCGATTAGGACGTTGAATAGAAAGAAAAGGTAGGAAATGTCTGCGCTGTATCGTGCGAAGAAGCCCCATAGTTGGTCGATTGAGTTGAAATTTTGTTTCATGTTTGATTTTACAAAAAAGATGTAGAATAATCCAAACAGGATGGTGTAAATTCCATTATACCAAGTTATTTTTGCTCCTTGTTTGACTCTTTGGATATTCATTAATTTAACTAAGAAATCATTATTTAAAAGAATTTATACTGTGGATTGAAACCTAATTCCTCAGAGATTAAAAATCTCTGATCCTTAAACTCTCTTTTGTCGAGTTTAAGTCTTTAGGGAAGGGTAAGATTGCTTATTTTCAATCCACAGATCTCCTAACACACAAAAATCTTAAAGATTTTTGGTGCCACAAAATCTTTGATTTTGTCGGTCCTAAAAAATTTTCTTAAAGAAAACACAAGAGAATTGTTTTAAACAATTCTCTGTGCAGAAAATTCCCTTTTGGAATTTTCATGTTTTGGGACATCAAAATTGTTTTAACAATTTTAATGAAACTAGGAGTTGTTTCACACCCATCGTTTTTCTGAGGAGGAGGATTGTAGTGGTTGATTATAAACTATCTAGATATTCTTGTCTCGTAGATTTGATATTGAATGTTGTGCCCAGGCTTGTTCCTTGAAATATTTCGTGAACATGAGGGTGAATGTTTACTATGCCTAGGGGTTTTTTATAATGTTCTTTTTGCATTCGGTTAGCAATAATGAGTTTTCCAAGAACTCCGGAATTTAAGAAATCTATTTTTTTTAAATCAATACAAATTGGAACATCTGGACCATAAAATTCTGATTCAAAGTATCTGTGAATTTCTTTTCCTAGTTCTTCAATATCTTTTTCTTCAATAAAATGACTCTCTTCCAAGGTTACGAATCTTATTTGTGCTCCATTAGAGCAATCAAGAGATGTTCTTTTTAGGGGAGGGTTTCTTTCCATTTTAATGGAAAATTCATTTTGTTTTTAAATCTTTGTGTTATTAACTCTTTTTTATAATTCAGAGAAAAAGTAAACTTCTTTATTTATGGATAGGACTCGCTTTGCTCGACTTTTTGCTCTGACTTATAAAAATAAGGGCTGTAACAAACCACACCCATTAGGGTGTGGTGCCCATTTTTTTTATAATTTTATAAACTTCGTCGTTTTTTTTGCATTTTGGTAATTGGATTCCAACGCTTTCGCCTTTTTCTACTTTTTTTACTGGAACGTTATTTATTTCCATGCTATGGATTTTTGCTTTTGTTAAACCTGATGTTTTGCTGATAATTAGAAGGTCGTCGTTTATTTTTAAAGGACCGTTGTTTAATTTTAATAGGGCGACTCCTACTTTGGGATAATAGTGTTGGATTTTTCCTATGAATTTTTTTGATTGAGTTGCGGATGAATGTTCGACTTTTGAGAATGAATCTTTTCCGGGTTGACCTAGATAGAAACCTGAAGAGAATCCTTTGTTGTAGACTTTTTTTAATTGTTCCATTCCTTGGATTATTTCTTTGTGCGTTGTTTTTTCGTCTAAGGCTTTTCGATATACTTTTACGACTGTGTCAACATATTCTGGTTCTTTATTTCGTCCTTCTATTTTGATAGATTTTATTCCTGATTTTTTTAGTTGTTCTATTAGGGGTAATGTGCATATATCTTTTGGAGATAGGATGAAATTGTTTTCAATTCTTAGTGATTTGCCTTGACTATCTTTTACACTTGTATAATCTCTTCTGCAAGGTTGAATGCATCTTCCTCGATTTGCGCTTTCTCCGAATGCGAATTGGCTCATTAGGCATCTACCTGAAACAGAGATGCACATTGCTCCGTGAACAAAGACTTCAACGTCTACGACTTTTGCTATTTTTGTTATTTGTTTTAAATCTAATTCACGAGCTAGGACAATTCTTTTTGCTCCGAGTTTTTTGTAGAATTTTGCTGAAGCGATGTTTGATACAGAACATTGGGTTGAGATGTGGAATTCTATTTTGTGTTTTTTGCATAGAAGCATGACTGCTAAATCTGAGCAGATTATTGCGTCTACGTAGGGTTTTACTTTTTTGATTAATTTTTCTAGTTTAGAAAGTTCTTGGTCGTAGATTATTGTGTTTAGTGTTAAGTATTTTTTTGCTTTTTTTTCATTGCATAGTTTTTTTATTTTTGGTAGGTCTTTTATTGTGAAGTTTTTTGCTCTTGCTCTCATGTTGAAATCTTGTAATCCGAAATAAACTGCGTCTGCTCCTGCATCTAGCGCTGTGATTAATGTTGGAAGATTTCCTGCAGGTGCTAAGAGTTCTATTGTTGATTTTTTTACCATAGTAATTTATATTAAAACTTATTTAATAAGTTATGGTTAAATTAATGCTTCGATGTTTTTGATAACCTGTATTGCAAACTTTAGTGATTGTATGCCGTTTGTAGTAGGTTCAAGTAAATCTAGATATCCTTTGTCGATGTCCAGAAATCTTACTTTTCCTTTAATCTCTGGTCTAGATTCTGGAAATCTTTCTGAATAAACTTTTAATTTGACCTCTTTGTTCATATACTGAACTAATTTTTCGATTCTCATAATTTTAGGGTGTTTGAGATGTTTAAAAATATTTATATAGCTTAGAAAAGTTATTAGGATAAGATGAAAAAGTCAACGCACCATGAGTCGTATTGGGCAATCATTAGGAGAATTATAGAAGAGTCAGACTTAGTCTTGGAGATTTTGGATGGGCGGATGGTTGAGCTTTCTCGGAATGAGGGAATCGAGGAGTTGATTGAAGAGATTGGTAGGCCGTTGATATTTGTTGTGAATAAATCTGATTTGGTTTCGAAGGAATCTTTGAATAAGCAGGTTGAGAAATTGAAAGAGAAGGGCGAAGTTATTTTTGTTTCTGCTAAGTCACCTAAGGCTAGTAAGGCTCTTTTGTATAAGATAAAGAAAGAGTTTAAAAAACACGGTAAGAGGGAGATTTATGAAAGAGGACCTTTTGATCCAAAGCCGATTTATCGTGAAGCAAAAGGAGATATTGTTGTTGGTGTTTTGGGTTATCCTAATGTTGGAAAGTCTTCTATTATAAATGCTCTAGCTCATAAGAAGAAAGTTCAAGTTAGTAAGAAGTCTGGTACGACTCATGGGATTCATTGGATACGGGCTACTGATGAAATTAAGTTGATTGATTCTCCTGGAGTTATTCCTTTGAAAAAAGATGATGAAGTTAGGTATGGTTTGATTGGTGCTAAAGATACTGAAAGGCTTAAGGACCCGGAATTAGTTGCTCATGCGATTATAAAATTATTTTTGAAAAATAATCCTGGGAAGTTGAAGAAGTTTTATAAATTGGATGAGATTAATGAGGAGGAGTTTGAAGTTGCGGAGCAGATTGCTAAAAAGAAGGCTTATCTTTTGAAGGGTGGAAAGATGGATGAACATAGGACTTATTTAGAAATTATTCGGGATTGGCAGCAAGGTAGGTTGAAGTTGTAGGGTTGGAGTTTTCTTCCTTCGCGGAAAGTTTTAGGATGAGTTTATTTCGCCACCGCGGAAAGCCGTGCTCGCACTTTTCCTTTCCGCCCGAATATTGATAGTTTTGAAATTTATTTAGGGTGAAGAAGATTTTTATGAAAATTTTATAATTACCAAAAACTTTATAAAGTTATCACCATTATGATAATAGTTATCATTATTAGGATAACAAATATAAAATGAAACTTTTAAGAGTAATTGAGCAGAATAAAGAATTAAGAAAGATATTTGGAGAAAGAGAGCTAGTGATAATCAGGAAACAATTACTTGGTGTTCAATTGAAACCTTCTGAAAAAACAAGACTTTCAAGAGATATAAAAAAGAAGTTAGAAGCCATCAAAATATTAGCGCCATTTACAAAAGAATTTGATTTAAAGCATGCAACAGTAACCAAGGAATTAATTCAAAGGGCTAAGGAAGTGATTCTGGAAAGTAAATATGCCAATAAAATTAAAGCTATAATGTTGTTTGGTTCAACAGCTTCAAGAAAACGAACCCTGATTTCAGATATAGATATTGCTGTGGAGTTTAATAAAATTGATTCAAAGGAAGCTACACAATTTAGAATAAAGGCAGTAAGTAGTTTGCCGGACATATTAGATATTCAGGTTTTTAATGTTCTTCCAGAAAAAATAAAAAAATCTATAATTAAAAATCATAAAATAATCTATCAGAAAAATGGAAAATGAAGATGATGAAGACCGAATTGGAGATAAAATAATTGATATTGAAAAATATCTTGAAGAATTAGCTACAATGATTCCTGCAGAGTTAGAGGAATATGAAGATTCAATATCTTCAAAGGCAGCGTGTGAAAGATATATAGAAAAGATTGTTGGGGCAGTAGTTGATTTAGGATTTTTAACAATTAAGGAAAAAGATTTGGATTCTCCTGAAACAGAACCTCAGATTTTTGAAATTCTTTGTAAAAATAATATTATAAAATTAGAACTTTCAAAAAGATTAAAAGATGCTAAAAAAATGAGAAATGTTATTGTTCATCAATACAGAGAAGTTAATGATGAAACAGTTTTTCATGCATTAAATGAAGAACTCTTCCCCGACGTCGAAGAGTTTATTAAAGCTATTTGTGATTATTTAAGAAGATGAAAAAAGAGAATAAAATTAAGGCAATAATATTTGATTCAAATGGTGTTTTGTTTTTGACGTCTTATTCTGATAAAGTAGTTCGGGGACATTCTACTGTAGGGTTTCATGAAGATGTGGCTAAAAAGTTAAATATTGAATTAGATATTTGGTTTGATGCGATAGATAGTCCTTATGCTGATTCTATTTTGGGTAAATTTAGTGAGAAGAAAACTCTTTCGATAATTGCTAAGAACTTGGAGATTGATTCTGGAAAGTTGGAGAAAGTTATTTTGAGTGTTTATGGGAGGCATTTTGTGAAGAATAAAAAAATTTATCGGGTGATTGATAAACTTAGGGTGTTGGGACTTTATCAACTTGGGATTTTATCTGATCAATGGCAATTTTCAAGGAAGGCACTTTTGACTAAAGAGAATGTTCGAAGGTTTAGTCCTGTGATTGTTTCTTGTGATGTTGGAATTAGGAAGCCATCTCTGGAAGTGTATAAGTTATTGATGAAGGAGTTGCGTAAAAAGGATAAGGGTTTGAAGTATGATGAAGTTGTTTTTATAGATAATTGTGAATATAATTTGAAGCCTGCTCGGAAGTTGGGTATGAAGGTTATTTTGTTTAAGGATGTTGATGGGATGGTTGGGGATTTGGGAAAGATGGGTATTGATGTTTAGACAATTATAAATAATCTTGTTTTGTTAATTATTGATGGAAAAAGAAAGAGTTGTGATATTTATTGATGGGAGTAATTTTTATCATAGCACTAAAAAGTTAAGAATTTCAAATAAAATAAATTTTAATAAATTAATTAAAGAGTTGGTTGGAGATAGGGAATTTGTTAAGGCATATTATTATAATGCTTCTTTAGATTTAAGTGCTAATTCTAATATCTATTGGGAACAACAGAAATTTTTTAATATTTTAAGAAAGATTCCTAAATTTGAAGTAATTTTGTGCAAACTAAGGAAGGTGAAAAGAGATGGCAAAATACAATATGAGATGAAAGGAGATGATACACATTTAGTAAGTGATTTTGTTGGAGAAGCATATGAGGATAATTATGATACTGCAATTATCATTAGTGGTGATGAGGATTTTATATCTCCAATTGAGAGAGTGAGAAAACTAAGAAAGAAAATTGAGAATGCATATTTTAGTTCAAGTTCATCATATAATTTAAGAAAGAAATGTGATAAGTCTATTCATTTGAATAAGATAATTGGTAGGATAATTTTTTGAAATATTGGCTCAGTATTGCCAAAGACCATACTGAGCATATATCAATTTTGTAAGGAGTAAGCGTTATATAAATCTTTTGTTGTGAGGATTAATGTTTACTCCTCCTGCGGAAAGCCGGCTCAGAGAATCAAAGACACTTGAGAATTTTACAAATTCTCAGTGCCACAAAAATCCTAAAAATTTTTGTTGGTTCTCTGATTCTTCAAAAAGAAGGGTTTTGAAGACTTGCACATTTTCCTTTTCTTCCCAGTATTGATATGTTATCAAGAATTATTTTGATTAAAAGTTTTGTTTGTTGTTTAGTTAGATTAATTCTTCGTTTTTCTCAAACCTAAAATAATAATCTTCTGTAGGTTTCCAAGGGTGTTTCTTAGATTCTGTATAGGTATGAGAAAATCCTGCCCCTATTGCCATATCTTCTAATTCTTCTGGAAGGATTCCTACTAGTTTGTTCTCTTGTACTGCCCTTGCAGTCTTTAATGCAAATTCTTGTTTTTCGCTTTCTGGAACTGCGATTGATTCTAACCTTTTTTTATTGATTTTATTGGATAATGTTCTTCCGAAAAAAATTCCTTTCGATTTTAAAAAAGTAAATGTTCTAGATAGTGCTTTTTGAATTCCTTCTTTGTGGTCTAAACAGTGTAATGTGTTGTTGGCATATATAAAATTAAAAATTCCTTCTCCATTAAATATTGGGTCTTGTATACCTATTGGCATATGGGTAAAGGCCCATGCGCCTAATGCATCATGAAGGGTATAGCTTTGTCTTCTATATGCCTCCATATCATTTTCAAGGGAAACCATTTTTTCAGGAGGCATCCCATTTTGAAATAACCATAATAAATCATTACCTGTTCCAGCCACTATTTCTAAAAGTGTGCCTTGCATTAAATCACCTAATCTGATAATTGTTTCTGGATATTTATCTAAATATGTTTTAGGATATTCCCTAGCAATATGTTTGAAGTAATCTTTAAGACTTTCCATAAATTTGGAGGATATGGTGCCTATAAAAATTCTCCTATATGTTGATTTCTTATGATTCTATTTCAACTCCCAACCAAACCTTTATTAATTTAAAATAACTTGATAAGTAAGGTGATAAAATGAAGGTAGCAATTAATGGATTTGGTAGAATTGGAAGATCGATATTTAAGAGGGCTCTTGATGAGGGAGTTAATGTTATTGCGATAAATGATTTGGCGGATATTGAGACTCTTGCTTATTTATTGAAATATGATTCTGTTTATGGTAATTATTCTAAGACAGTTGAGGCTGGAAAGGATTTTATTAAAGTTGGGGGTAAGAAGATAATGATTTTTTCTGAGGCAGATCCTGAGAAACTTCCTTGGGGTAATTTGGGGATTGATGCAGTTGTTGAATCTACTGGGAGATTTACTGAGCGAAAAGATTCTGAAAAACATTTGACTGCTGGAACTAAGAGAGTTTTGATTTCTGCGAGTTCTAAGGAACCTGATGTGTATATTGTTTTAGGGGTAAATGATAGAGATTTAAAATCAAGCCATAAAATTATTTCGATGTGTTCTTGTACTACTAATTGTTTGGCACCTTTGGCGAAAGTTTTGGATGATAGTTTTGGATTGAAGAAAGGATTTATGACAACTGTTCATGGATATACCACTAGTCAAAATATTTTGGATGGACCTCATAAAAAACTTCGGAGAGGTCGGGCTGCTGCAATAAATATTATTCCTACAACTTCTGGAGCTACAACCGCCACTGTGAAAGTTATTCCTAAATTAAAAGGGAAGCTTGATGGATTGGCACTTCGGGTTCCTGTTGCAAGTGGAAGTATTGTTGATTTTGTTTGTGAGCTTGGGAAAAAGGTTAGTGTTGAACAAATTAATAAGGCTTTGAAAAAAGCGAGCATGGGAAAGTTGAAGGGCGTGTTGGATTATACTGAAGATGAAATTGTTAGTTCAGATATTATTCATAATTCTCATAGTTCAATTGTTGATGGTAAATCTACCCAGGTTTTAGGGAGTACTGTGAAAGTTCTTTCGTGGTATGATAATGAATATGGGTATAGTTGTAGAATGGTTGATTTGATAAAAAAGTTGAAGTGATTTTAAAATGTATGATTTAATAATTATTGGTGCAGGACCTGCGGGGATTACTGCGGCAATATATGCGGCTAGGAGAAAGATAAAATTCTTAGTGATAAGTTTGGATGTTGGTGGGCAGGTGAATTGGTCTTCTGAAGTTGATAATTATCCTGGGATTCCTGATTCTACAGGGATTGATTTGATTACAAAATTTCGGGCGCATATGAAAGAGTATAATATTAAGAACAAGACTGAGGAGATTTTGAAATTGTCTAAGAAGGGAAATGTTTGCGTTGTTAAAACAAATAAGGCAGTTTATGAAAGTAAGGCTGTTGTAATTACGACTGGGAAAAAACCTAAGAAGTTGAAGGTTCCGGGTGAGGAGGAGTTTTTAGGAAAGGGAGTTAATTATTGTGCGACTTGTGATGCTCCTTTGTTTAAGGGTAAGACTGTTGTGGTTGCTGGTGGAGGAAATTCTGGAATGGAAGCAGCTTTGTTTTTAGGAAAGTATGCGAAGAAAGTTTATATTATGGACGTGTTAAAAAAATTAGGGGGGGAGGCTTATTTAAGGGAGAAGGTTGAGGCTGATAAGCGGATAGAGATTATCACTTCTGCTAGTGTAAAGGAAATATTGGGTGATAAGTTTGTTAATACGATTAAGTATGAGCAAGATGGGAAGGAGAAGGAGTTGAAGGTTGAGGGGCTTTTTGTTGAGATTGGTTTGATTACTAAAGCTGATTTTACAGATGTTAAGAAAAATAAGAACGGAGAGATTATGATTTTTAGAGGGACTCGGACTCATAATGAGAATTTGACTTCTGTTCCAGGAATTTTTGCAGCAGGTGATTGTACTGATATTCCTGCTAAGCAAATTATTGCTGCGGCAGGTGATGGTTGTAAGGCAGCATTGGCGAGTTTTGATTATGTGAGTAGGTGGAAAGGATAGTTCGCTTCGGAGAAGCGAAGGCTTATTTTATGTCAGACTGGGTGGCTTTGCCAACCCAATCTTCTAGTCTTATTGATAGTGTTGTTAGTTTATAATCTGTGGAGAGGAGTTTTCTTTTGTTGGTGAGAAATATTTTAATCTTCAAAATGGCCTAAGTCTCTGTAAGAATCTAAATTAGATATTTGTTGAACAGGGCTTCTGATTTCTCCTGTTGTATAAACTTTTTCAGGAGAGCAAATAAGAAAATGATCTTCACTTGGATTTTCATATCTTCCTGCTACATAAACTAATTGTGTAAAACAATTATCTTTGGATTTGATTTCAGCAAGGCTTGTTGGAATTATATAATGACGTGCTCATACTTTTTCTTCAGGCAATAATTCTAAATGTTCAATATCTTCAAGTGTAACTGGCATCTTTTTTGGAGGTTGATTGAATACTTAAATATTTATATGGTGAAATGTATTTGTTAAAGTAGAAAATGAAAAAACTAGGTGATTTAAATGTTAAAGGTAAGACTGTCCTTTTAAGGACTGATTTGAATTCTGATGTTGTTAAAGGTAAGGTGATTTTATCTGAGAGAATTAAGGAGGCTGTTGGGAGTATTAAGATGTTGAAGGAGAGAGGTGGAAAGGTTGTTGTTATTGCGCATCAGGGTAGGCCTGGGAAATCTAATTTTGTTTCGTTGAAGCAACATGCTAAGTTGTTGAATAAATTTGTTAAGGTTAAGTTTGTTTCAGATGTGATTGGTTCTTTGGCTTCGGGGGAGATTGATGGGCTTATGGATGGTGAAGTTATTTTGTTGGAGAATATTCGTGGAGTTAAGGATGAGTTTAAACCTTCTCGGGGGAATTCTATTGTTAAGTTTTTTAAGGGTAAGATTGATGTTTATGTGAATGATGCTTTTTCGGTTTGTCATCGGAAGCAGACAAGTATTCTTTTGCCTAAGTATATTAAGATGAATTGTGGTGCGGGTTTGGTTTTGGATAAAGAGGTTCGGGCTTTGAAGAAATTGAAGTTGAATGGTGGAGGGACTGTGTTTATTTTGGCAGGTGCGAAACCTAAAGATAATTTGAAATTGTTGGGAAAGAATAAAATTTTGAGTTGTGGATTGTTTGGTCAGACTTGTCTTTTTTCTAAAGGTAAGAAGTTAGGTGCTCAGGAAAAGTATCTTCGTAAAGAAGGAGCTTTGGTTAAGATTGCTTCTGGAAAGTTGAAGAAGGTTGAAACTCCGGTTGATTTTGGGGTTAGGATGAATGGTAAACGGAGAGAGATTTTGTTAGATGATTTTCCTAGTGAGTATGAGATTTTTGATATTGGTAGTGAGACAATTAAGAATTATGTTGATGTGATTAAGAAAGCTAAGGCGATTTATATGAAAGGGCCTGCTGGAGACTGCAGTGATAAGAAATTTTGTAAAGGGACTTTTGCCTTGCTTAATGCGATTGCGAAGAGTGGGGCTTATTCTGTGATTGGTGGCGGGCATTTGAGTGATGCGATTGAGATGAGTGGGATTTCTAAGAAGAAGTTTGGGCATGTGAGTTTAAGTGGTGGGGCGTTGTTGGCGTGGATTGGGGGGGAAAAATTACCTGGAATAGATGCGTTAAAATGAGGGTGGAAGAAGAGGATGGAATTTTAAGGCTAAGGTAATTTTGGGATGAGCGAAAGCGAATAGGGGGTGGTAAGAAATTGGTCGGGTTGGAAGTGTTGAAGTGAAGAGATTATTTCTTTTTTGATTTTACTAGGAATATAATTACTATTATGAATGCTAATGCTGTTCCTAGATATGCTAAAAAATTGGTTTCGGGATTTGGAAAGAAAAATAGGGTAAGGAGTCCTAGGAGGAGGATTATTGGAATGAGTGTGTTTTTTTTCATTTTAGTTGAATAAATCTAATTTAAAGTGATTTATTAGTTCTACTCCTAGGTTATCTACCTTTAAATTAGTTTGCCATTGTTCGACTCCCTTGGAAACTGCATTTTTAACCGTTTTTATTATTTTGCTGGATGAATCTTTTGAAGGTGCAAATGGTTTTGCGTCATAGGTATGGCAAAGTAAAAATATTGCTCTTGAATCTTTAGTTATGCTTTTAGAAATATCTTCAAAATGTTTTATTAATCTGTCAAAGCTGATGAACTTGGAATCTCTTTTTTTGTAGTTAGGGTGATCTTCTGAGGGTATATTTTTTAGAAGGGTTTTTACTTCAAGAAAATCTTTTTCGTTAACTAGGAAATCAATTCTTGAATTATTTAATTTGACTTCTCTTTTTATTTTTTTTACTTTAGGGAATATTTTTTTTAGTTGATTTGATTTTAAGAAAAAGTCTACGTAATCATTTGTCTTAGTTTGGTTTATTCCTATCCAGGATTTGTTTTGTTCTTCTTTGGAATCTAAAGAAATAGCCCCTACAGTGAAGTTTGTTTTTCTATTTTCATTATCTGATTCAGAAACTAGGCATGGGATGTCATTGAAAGTTATGCTTGCTATCTGGCCTGTTGATGGGCAATGACATTTTTCTGTTTTGCCATTGATTTCTACAATCATTATGAATCGGTTTGGTCTTGATTTGATTAACCCTTCAATAAGCGGTTTTTTAAAAAGATATTTTTCCATTGATGCTTTAGTCAAGATTGTTTAATAAAGTGATTGTTATTTGAAAAATGGAATTTAATAAGGTAGAACCTGTGCCTATGAGATATTTTGAATTTGTTATCTAATTACATTCCTAAATATTTCATTAGTTCAAATACTAAGAATGCTGGCCATACGATTGATTTTAGTACTCCTAATACTCCTATCCAAAAACTTGTTGCTGTTGAGATAAAATAAATTGTAGAACCTATAAATCCTAGTCCGTAAACAGCTCCGTTGCATCCGCAGTTTCCGCCTATAGAACAGTTCATACCTGATTTTTCTATTGTATTTTTTGTGTCTTTTTTCTTCATTTTTTCACCTCCTTTTTTATTTTGTAATATAAGTTAATTTATGTGCGTTAGGTTTATATATATTTTTAATCTAAGAATCTTGCAGAATTTTTTTGTAGGCCTAAGTTATATCAATAAATTTGATATGGTTGAAGCCCTTCATTTTGGGAGTTCAAGAGTTAATTCTCCTTTATTTTTGGATCTAGGATTTTTTCAATAATCTCATTAAATATTTTTTTGTATTCTGGATTTATTTCTACGACAGGTTTCATATTAACTAATGCTTTTACAAATTTTTTATCATAAGGAATTTTTCCTAAAATTGGAATTTGGTATTTTTCAGCAAAATCTTCAATTTTTTTACTAAAATCTTTATTTAAATCCCATTTATTAATTACGATTCCATAAGGAATCCTAAACATCTCCACGGTTCTTAATGCTCTTTTTAAATCGTTTAGTGCAGAAGGAGTTGGTTCTGTAACAGCTGCAATAAAATCACTTCCTTGGATGGATGCAATGACTGGACATCCAACACCTGCTGCAGAATCTAATAATATAATTTCCGCTTTATTTTTCTCGGCTAATTTTTTAGCTTTTTCTTTAATTAAACTTACAACTTTTCCGCTTCCAGTAGAACCTACTTTTAATTGCCCAGAAACAAGTTCAAATCCATATTTTGTTTTTATTTGTCCAATTTTTCCATTTTTTATTCTTACAAGTTTTATGGCATTTTTAGGGCAAATTAACTGACAAGCACCGCATCCCTCACATAATAAAGAATCAAATATTGGATTGTTTTTTTTATCATCCCATTTAATTGCCCCAAAATTACATACTTCAAAACATTTCTTGCAACTATCACATTTTTCACTATTAAAAATAGCTTTTTCATTTGTTTCTACTTCTTCCCAAGATAAAAAGTCTTCTTCTTTAATTCCTAAGGCTAATCCAAGATTAGGAGCATCTGCATCACAATCTGCAATAATAATTTTTTTTTGTTTAGCTAACAAAACTGCAATATTTGAGGACAACGTTGTTTTTCCTGTTCCTCCCTTCCCTGATAAAATTGTTATTATTTCCATTTTTAAATTTATTTACTTTTTTAGTTTTTGATTTTCATATTTTTCAATTACTATTTTTAAAGTTTTTATTGCTAATAAAGGGCAATCAAAATCTTTTATTGGCATAACTTCCAAGTCCTCTAATAAATCTTTCTCAGTTATCATTTTTGCCTCTTGAATTGTTTTTCCTTTTATTAATTTAGTTAACGCAGTTCCACAACAAGCTAAACCCGGACATCCCTCATATTGAAATCTTGATTCTTCTATTAGCCCATTATTGATTTTTATATCAAGAGTTATAGTCTCTCCACAAGAACCAACATACTCTAAACTCGCATCTGCTTTTTCTATTTTCCCTACATTAGTTTTATTTCTAAAATATTCTAATGCTCTTCTTGATCTAACCATCCTTATTAATTCAATTTCTTCTTTTGTTAATTCTTTTTCCATTTTATTTTCTCTCCAAAATTCTTGCAAGCTTCATTATATTCTTATCTTCAATTGGTTCGCCCCTTGAATAAGATTTTAAAATTTCCTTTTTATAAGGAATGTTAATAACAATTTCGGTTTGATATTCTTTTGCTATATCTTCAATAATTTTATTATTTCCAAAACCGGATTTATTTAAAATAATTTTTGAGGGAATTTTTAATATTTTTAATAATTCCAAGCTTAATTTTAAATCATGAGCTCCTAAAGGCGTTGGTTCTGTCACACAAAAAGCTAATTCGCAACCTTGTAATGCAGAAATAACATTGCAATGAGTTCCAGGAGAACTATCTATTAAAATAAAATCATAATTTTTTTCCTTATCATTTGTATAGTTTTTTAAAGCATTAACAACCGGAGATTCTTCTTCAACACCAATTTCAGTTTCAGCTGAAAAAAAATCAATTTCTATATTTTTTTTATGATATTTACTAGAATAAATTGTTCCGATTTTCTTTTTATCTTTTCCTATAGCTTGATTAGGACAAGCAATCATACATGCAGAACAACCAATACATTGTTCTGAAATCAAAATAGGATATTTATCTTCAACAAATATAATTGCATGTTCTCTGCAAACTTCTGCACATCTGCCACATTTTGTGCATTTAGAAAAATCAAATTTTGGAATTGGCTGGAAAATATCCTTAATTTTTCCCCTTTTTAGATTTAAAATAAGATGATCATTTGGACAATCAACATCAGCATCAACTAACATGGTTTTTTTATTTTTAGCCAATTCTACTGCTAAAGATGTTGCTACTGTTGACTTTCCAGTTCCACCTTTTCCACCTGTAATTGCAATTTTCATTTTTTAACTCCTTGAAGGATATATAATGCCGCTAATTTAGGGTCATCGCTTAAGAATATTTTCTCGTTTTTGATGCCAAGATAATATTCTGCTTTAACGTTATCGTAATACTTTTGAATAACCTCTTCAATAGGTTTTAAATAAGTATGTTTAATTTTATTAAGATATGAATTTGGTTGTTTTCTTTTTTCTTTAAAAAATTTAGATTCTGGATTTAGAAGCATAGTTAATAACTTTCCCTTTGGTTTAAGAACTTTTGATGTTTCTTGGATCGCTTTTTTATAATCATCGATGAATTGCAAGGATGCAATATAAATTACAGCATCAAATCTTGAATTTGGTAAATTCAAGTTTTCTGCCGAGCCCACTATCGTTTTAATGCTATCAGGGGTTTCTTCTAACGCTTCCTGAGATATATCGAAACCAGTAACATCAAATCTATGTTCTTGCAAGCCATTTTCTATAATCGCAGGACCACAACCAATACTTAAAACACTTTTATACCCTTTTAACTCTTTTAAGAGATATTCTAACTCTTTTTTAAATATTTGTCTCCAAAAATCTGTTTGACATGATTTTAAATATTGTTTCATTTTTCTTTTAAATTTTTATTTTTTATAAACAACATTGGAAATATTATATCACTTAAACAGCAGGGAATTAGAACCGAGATAAACAAAAACAAGGAAATAATTACAACTAAAAAAAGATTTATTGTAGCTCCTAATGCCATAATTACATGAAAAAGAGAAGCCCATGTGCTTAATAATACATGTCCTGCATGAGGAAATTTAGTTTTAGGATTATAACTTGCTATTGCTATTC
>CAYNOY010000011.1:0-27431 GCA_964399015.1 Candidatus Woesearchaeota archaeon
CAATAGCTTTAAAAACTTCTATTAATTAATTATTATATAAAGAGGGGTTAAAATGCAAGACGGAGCTTTACATCACATTCATAAACGAAAGAGAATTCATCTGAAAAAAGAAACTTATCCGCATCCAAATAAATGGGTAAATCTAATGGACAAGTTAATTTATTTGGTTGCAATTGCAGGACCTTTAATAACTATGCCTCAAGTATTAAAAATTTGGATTGAACAAAATCCTTCAGGAGTTTCAGTTCTATCTTGGGGAGGATATTTTATTGGAGCTTTCTTTTGGGTTACCTATGGTTTCATTCACAAAGAAAAACCAATAATCCTTGCAAATCTTTTATGGATAATCTTTACATCACTAATTGTAGTAGGCGTTTTTGTTTATAGTTAAACCTATCAAAACTCCATTAGAAAATCTTAAAAGCCTACATATTCTATCTAATTCATGTTATATCTAATAGGGCTCGGCCTAAACAAAGACAGCATTTCAATAGAAGGAATGGATGCCCTGAAAGAATGCGAACAAGTTTACTTGGAAAGCTATACTGTAGATTTTCCATATACTGTAGAAACTCTAGAAAAATCCATAAAAAACAAAATCATTATCCTAGACCGAGCACAAGTAGAATCAGAAGATTTAATCAAAGAGGCCAAAAAAAAGAATGTAGCATTACTTGTCTACGGATGCCCACTATTTGCAACAACTCACATGAGCCTAATCAGCGATGCAAAATCAGCAAGAGTCAAAACTAAAATTATTTACGCCGCATCAGTTTTTGATGCAGTTGCAGAAAGCGGATTACAATTATACAAATTCGGAAAAATAACAAGCATGCCGACTTGGCAAAAAAGCTACGAGCCTTATTCATTTTTAGAATCAGTCCAAGAAAATCAATCCATCCAAGCCCACTCATTAATCTTAATCGACATAGGTTTAGAATTTAATGACGCATTAGAACAATTAGAAAAAGCTCTAAACAAGCCAGAGATTAAAGTCAAAATAGAAAAAATAATTATCTGCTCTAATCTTGGAACAAAAGACTCAAAGTTTTCCTACGATTCAATAAACAAATTAAAAACAAAAAAAGTATCAAAACCATTTTGCTTCATCATCCCCGGAAAAATGCATTTCTTAGAAGAAGAAATTGTTGAAAGTTTCTCAAAATAAATTATTTCTTAGAAACCTTTTTCTTATCCCTACTAATCACCAAATAAATTAAAGGAAGTATTCCTGCAAAACTCAACAACAGTAATGCAATAAACCATCTAATCGAATTTTTTCTAGCTGCCCCCCATAATGCAAATCCCTTTAGAATTAATCCAATAACAACCAAGATTAATCCATACTTCAAAAAATTCTGCATATCCGGAGTTTTAAAAATATTAGCATAACACTGAAAACCCTTAACTTCTTCTAAATGATAACCCTCAGGAATATCCTCAAGACTATTAATTTCATAATTCGTCAAATCCACAATAGGTTCTGCAAAAACAAAAGGCATCATAATCAAAACACCCAAAATTAAAAACATTAAATTTCGATTCACCATCTTAAATAAAACAGCCCAATCTCATTTATAAAATTAATCTAATCAAACAACCTTCTCAACCAACCCCTCTTCTTAATCGGAACCTGAATAACCTCAAATCTCCGTTCATCACTAACCACCCGATAAGTTATCTGGGGCATCTCCTTTATCTTAGGAATCTTCTCAGCTATCCTCTCATTAACAATATCAATCGCCTTCTCCACAGAAATCCGAGAATAACCTTGATTCATCAAAGAAAATTTCAAAGAATCCATAGTGTAACCTTTCTTAAAATTTCTATGAACATGGTCTGCCAATTGCTGAATATGATTCTTAGATTTATACATCAATAAATAAATCCAAATTATCTTTTAAAGATAATTATAGTCTGGTAGAATATACTTAAAACTGCTGTAGAAATATTTAAATATTGTTATATCCATTGATATAACATGGAAATGAAGAGAATTTTAAGATATCCTCGATTGGATACTGTTTTAATGGTAGAGAGATCCATACAAGAATTTGATGGAGAATTTAAAAAAAGAGCCTTATGGGAAAACCTTCCAAAGAAAATGATGTATCAAACTTTTTGTGTTACAATAGATTATTTAATATATTCTAGAAAAATTTCAATTGATTCTGAAGGAAAAATAGGATGGATTCACTATCCCGAAAACAAAAAAGACTTAATTAAAAATAAAGAATTATTTTGGTCAAAATGAAATTGCCTTCAAAGGTCCGATTTGCCGATAAAAAAGTTCAAAAGGTTTTTGAAGGATTAACAAATTCTAATAAAAATTAGATAAAAATATACGATTGGTTAATTCGTGCATTTGGAGATATTGAAGAAAATGCCTTTTGTGGAATTCAGATACCAAAAAGATTAATCCCAAAACCTTATTCGAATAAATATGAGATAAATAATCCTTGGAAATATAATCTACCAAATGCCTGGAGACTATTATATTCTATTGAAAATCAGGAGATACTTGTAGTCTCAATAATCTTAGATTGGATGGATCATAAAACTTATGAAAGAACTTTTAAATATTAAAACTCCTCCCCTCAAAATACTCCTCCAAAATTACCTAACCCCTCTAAGAATCCTGCCCACCACTCAAAATCCCCCAACCCACCCATCAAACCCAATAAAATATTAAAATAAAAAAAAATAAAAATAAAATTGATTAATTAAAAATTAATCTCTTTGTTTTGCGAAACAGTCTTTACAAAAAACATCTCGTCCTTCTGTTGGTTTGAATGGTACTTCACATTCATTACCACAGTCGGCGCAAGTTGCTTTGTGCATTTCCCTTGGTCTATCCTGTCGTCTGTTATCATCGAATCCTCGATTGAAACTTCGTTGTGGTCTGTTTTTTCTAAAACAATCACTACATTTTACAGGCTTTCCTTCTGTTGGTTTGAATGGTACTTCACATTCTTTACCACAGTCGGCGCAAGTTGCTTTGTGCATTTCTCGATCTTCCATATTTTCCTCGTGCTAATTTAGTTACCAAATCCACAGAATTACCTGTAAACTGGCTGAGATTACAGATTTTGAGCCTATTTAAAGCTGTTGATACCCTAGTACAAAACATATATTCTTAAAAATCCCTCAAGATTATTTACAAAATGCCTAAAGTCTTTAAATTTAAAATAAATGATCTCGAAATCCACAATGTCTATACAAATGATACTTTAGGAGAAACTCTAGACAAATACAAAAAACTATTCTCTTTTATACCCTCAAATTATATAACTCAAGATTATGTAACAAAAAGAGATCTCATAAATAATCAATTAGGTTTAGCAAGATTAAATCCAAGAAATTTAGCATTTCTTCTTGAACAAGGTTCTCCAATGGTCATTTTCCATGCACATGGGGAAGCATCCAGGGGGAAATGGCATTATTTTGAAGAGGGAAAACCAAGGGGATTAGTTGAAGAATATGTTGACCATTTAATTGAAGATAACGATGCAAAATCTGCAATAGTTCTTTCTTGCAATCCTCAGGGTAACGAAATAGATGTAAAAGTTCCAACGATAATTCCTGAAAAAGGTGTTAATGATTTTCATGGGCCTAGACAAAAATATAAAATGATTTTGCCTTATGAATTAATGAGTGCAGATATAAAATTCAACACCCAAAGAAGACAAGCTCTTCTTGATTATACTGATTCATTAGAAATCCTTGATAGAAAAATAGAGGGACAACCCGAGGATTTAGATATAGAACCTAATGCCTCTTGGAAGGTTTTGTTTGGTTCAGATTTTAGAAAAACAAGAGAAAGTTTAGACGCTTTATTTTGCAAAATCTGATAGCTTCACAATCCCACCAACATCTTTTTATACCATCTCCCCCTATATTAAACAAAGAGGACAAAATGATAATATTTAATTTAATTACAGATTTCATCACAACAGCTCCGCCCCATTTAGTAACTTTAGTAGAAATTGGAGCAATTATAATCATCGCATCATTCTTCGCATTTCTCGTTAGATTATTTAAACAACCCCTAATTCCAGCATACATCTTCACAGGTATCTTAATCGGACCATTATTCTTTAATCTGATTACAGACCAAAACCTAATCGCATCACTCTCAGAAATAGGTGTAGCATTTCTAATCTTCACAGCAGGACTTGAAATAAAATTCAGAAAATTAAAAGAAGTCGGAAAAGTCGCCACAGTAAGCGGAATAACACAAATACTTTTATTATTTGGACTAGCATTCTTTATTTCAACATGGATGGGCTTTGCCGGAAAAGCTCCAGTATATATTGGATTAGTTGTAGCATTCAGCAGTACAATGATGGTATTAACATTACTGGCTGACAAAAAAGAAATCAATAGTCTACACGGAAGAATCATTATAGGTATTTTACTAATTCAAGACATAGCTGCAATAATCGTCCTAGCAGTTTTATCAAGCGACCTATCATTAAATGGCATCTTAGGGGTTTTAGCCAAAGCATTAATGTTCGCTATTTTCGCATTCATTCTATCAAAAATAATTAATCCGGTTTTCAAAAGGGCGGCCAGAAATTCTGAATTACTCCTCCTAGTTTCAATCTCATTATTATTCTTATTCATCATGGGTTCATTTATCGCAAACCTATCTTTAATAATCGGAGCATTTTTCGCAGGAGTTGCTCTAGCTAATTCAGATTACAAAACTGAAATTCAAGGAAAAATTACCTCGCTAAGAGAATTCTTTGCAATAATATTTTTCGTCGCACTAGGTATGCAACTGATGCCAATCCCTAAAAAATTTATCCTACTCTTCATAGTCCTATTAGGGTTAGTAATCATAATCAAACCACTAATAATTATGTTCCTCGTAAGATTAATGGGTTACAAAAAAAGAAGCTCTTTCTTAGTCGGAAATGCTCTAGCTCAAACCAGCGAATTCTCGCTAGTAATTTTAGTAATTGGTTTGTCACTAGGACACATCAATGAGGGATTATTTAGCACCTTAGTTCTACTAACAATTTTAACAATGTCCTTAACAACATATTTAATAACTTATCAAAAAAAATTAGATGGATGGCTCGACTGGCCATTAAATATTTTCAACAAATATCATTCTAAAAAAGAAGACTTAGAATACATAGATAACCCTAAAAATAAAACAGTTATCTTTGGATGTCATCGGGCAGGAAGCCTACTCCTAAAAGAATTTGCCAAAAACAAAGAAGACCTTTTCGTAGTAGATTACAATCCAGAAATAATCAAATCATTAATGGACAAAAAAATAGCTTGTGTTTATGGGGATTTCATGAATCCAGAAGTTTTTGCAAAAACAAGAGTAGAAAAAGCTGAAATAATTGTAAGCACAATCCCAGACTTTGATGACAATATCCTCCTCCTAAAAAAAATAAGAAAATCAAATAAAGACGGATTAATTTTCGTCGTAGCTAATCGTATCAGCGAAGCCAAAGAATTATACATTGCAGGAGCAGATTATGTTATCCTGCCTCAAATCGAAGGAGGACAAAGAGCTTTTGACTTAATTAAAAAATTTAAAAAAGGAAACGTTTCAAAAAAAGATTTAAAGGACAATCATATCAAGTATCTAAATTCTATTCATCATATTTTGTATTAGAAAACTTACGCCTGATTATCAAAACCCGATTGTTTTGATAAACCTAAAAATCTGCTTACAGATTTTTTTTATCTTCACTTTTCTCACTTCTGATAAATTCAGTATAATGGCATCTTCCACAATACAATCGAGTCTTAGCATCCATTAAGAAGACTCCAGGACCGCATCTAGGGCAACTTTTTGCCTTGCTCACAATCACATCTCCTTCAATTTTATACTTAGAATACTTCTTTGAAGTAGGTTTGTTCTTCTTCGCTTTCTTTCCTTGTGAGTCTTTCTTTCCCATTTTATATAATCAACTTGTTACCAAGATAAAATTAAGGAGGATGTTGGGTTTTTAAAGTTTTGCTAGAAAAATTATTTCAGATAACTATTTTTGAATTAGATAATCTAAATTCCAATGAGCAAAATTTTTCAACTAATCTTATACAAGGGACAGAAAGTGTGGGTGAAACCAACTTTTTACAGTCACAGACCCCAAAAACCCAACAACCCCCAACTCCATCAAATCCCGAAAATACCCAAACATTTATAAACCCTTTTCAAGATTATTTTATTATTATAAAGTCGTTAAAGATAATTATCTCATTTCGATTAAACCCTACTATAAGATGCACATTTTACAGCCCAAACACATTAAATTAAAACCAGAAGAAGTTGAAAAGTTACTATTAGAATTCAACATTTCTCGTGCACAATTACCTAAGATTAAAATTAACGATCCAGCCTTACCAGAAGAATGTGAAGTTTCTGATGTTATTCAAATAGAAAGAATTGTCGAAGGTGAAATAAAAAATTATTATAGGGTGGTAGTAGTATAATGGAAATAAAAAAATCAGGTCAACATATATTAGTGAAAAAATATCTAGAAGAACACAGTTTAGTAGAATCTAATATTACTTCTTTTAACAATTTTATAAATCACAGAATGCAAGAAATTGTTGACGAATTAACTCAAGCAATGCCTGAAGATGACATTGAAATCAAATTAGGAAAAATGAAGGTGGACAGACCTCAAATTATTGAAGCAGATGGAAGCTCTCACTTAATCACACCGGCAGAAGCAAGAATCCGTGGTTTAACTTATTCAGCCCCAGTTAGCGTTGAAATAACTGTTAAACAATTAGGACAATTAGAAAGCCACAATGTCGAAATTGGAAAAATTCCAATAATCGTAAAGAGTGACATCTGTAACTTATCTGGAAAATCTAGAGAAGAATTAGTAGAAGAATATATCGACCCACTAGATCCTGGAGGATATTTTATTATAAACGGAAATGAAAGAGTAATCGTTATGACTGAAGACCTTGCAGAAAATCAGGCATTCATCGAAAAGTCAAAAGACAAATTAATGTTAAGATTATTTTCAAAGAGAGGAAGCTATCGAATTCCAGTTTCTATCACAGATACAAATGAAGGAATTGTTGAAGTATCATTCTCAAGATTCAAAAACATCCCAGTTATTGTATTACTAAAAGCTCTTGGGATAACTAAAGAAAGCGACATCGCAAATTACATTGGTAAAGAAAATGATAGCTTAATTGTAAACTTATACGAATACACAAGTTTACAAAATGAAACAGATGCTATGATGGCTATAGCAGAACAAACTTCATTACAGGGAACTGATAAAGAAATTTTAGACAGAATAAAACAAAGACTAGACTCTTATTTTTTACCTCACATCGGTTTAAAGAAAGAACATAGAATAGAAAAAGCAGTTACATTATGTAAATTTATTAAACAATTTTTTATCGCTAAAGAAAATCCAAATAAATTAACTGACAAGGACCATTACGCTAACAAGAGAGTTAGAATGAGCGGAGACCTGTTATCAGATTTATTCAGAATAAACATGAACATTCTTTTAAGAGATATTCAACACTCACTACAAAAAATTCAAAAGAGAAAAAAATTCTATTCAATAAAATCAATTGCAAAATCTACATTGTTCACTCACAGAATTGAATCTGCAATTGCTACAGGTAACTGGATTGGAGAAAGGTCAGGAGTTACTCAAAATATGGATAAAACAAATTACTTAGCAATCCTATCACAACTTCAAAGAGTTTCAAGTATGTTGCCTGGAGAACAAGAAAATTTCTTAGCAAGAACATTACATCCAACTCATTACGGAAGATTCTGTCCTGTTGAAACACCTGAAGGAACTGAAATTGGTCTAAGAAAAAACTTAGCACTATTAGCAAAAATCTCAACAAGAACTAATCTTGATGACGAAAAATTAATCAGAACTCTAGCAGAGTTTGGAATGAAAAAAGAAATTGAAGGTCAAGGAAAAGATGTTTTCTTCAATGGAAGATTTATTGGACACATAGGAGACATTTCAAAGTTTGTATCTGATTTACGTGAAAAAAGAAGACAAGGAGAACTTCCAATTGAATTAAGTGTAAGACATGACCCCTCATTAGACACAGTCCTTTTATCAACCGAGGTTGGAAGAGTTATGAGACCTTTAATTATTTTAAGAGACGGAAAATCTCAATTAACTGAAGAGCACAAAACATTACTTGAACAAGATTCATTAAGCTGGGACGATCTAATCAAGAACGGAGCATTAGAATACTTAGATACTGCTGAAGAAGAAAATGCATTAGTCGCCTTAACTGAAGAAGATATAACTAACGAACACACGCATTTAGAAATTGATAAAATTGATTTCCTAGGTGTTGTTACATCGCTAGTTCCATATGCAAATTATGATCAGTCTTCAAGATTGAATAGAGGTTCAAAAACCCAGAAACAGGGATTGGGATTATATGCTGCAAATTTCTTATGTAGAATTGATACTGATGTAAACATCTTACACTACCCTCAAAGACCAATCGTTCGAAGTTTTGTTTATGATACATTAAACATCCATCCAGCAGGACAAAATGTTATTGTTGCAGTAATGACTCACGAAGGTTACAATATTGAGGATGCATTAATTTTAAACAAAGGTTCTGTTGATAGAGGACTTGGACGAAGTACTTACTACAGGCCATACACCTCGGTTGAATTAAACTACGCAGGTGGTTTAAGAGATGAGATAACAATTCCAGAAAAAGACGTTTCAGGTTACAGAACAGAAGAGAGCTACAACTTTTTAGAAGACGATGGAGTCGCATATCCCGAAGCGCATTTAAAATCCGGAGAAGTTGTTATTGGAAAAACTTCACCTCCAAAGTTCTTGTCTGAAGTAAGAGAAATTTCAATCAAGGCAAAGAAAGAAGCAAGCTCAGTAATTCGGCAAGAAGAAAGAGGAATTGTTGATGCAGTATTCATAACAGAAGATAATCAGGGAAATAAGGTTATCAGAGTTAAAACTCGTGACTTAAGAATCCCAGAACTTGGAGACAAATTTGCAACTTCACACGGGCAAAAAGGAATCATCGGAGCAATTATTCCAGAGAACGATGTACCATTTACTTCAAAAGGAATAAGACCCGATATAATTTTCAATCCGCACTCTATCCCCGGACGTATGACTGTAGGTTACCTAATAGAATTACTAGCTGGAAAAGTGGGATGCGCATCAGGAAAAATAATGGATGGAACAGGTTTCGCAGGACAAAAAATAGAAGACTTAGAAACTGAAATGGAAAGCATGGGATTCAGAGCAGACGGTAAAGAAACAATCTACAACGGTATCACTGGAAAGATGATGAACGTTAAAATTTATATTGGTAACATGTACTATTTGAAATTGAAATACATGGTAAGTAATAAGATGCACGCTCGTGCTTCAGGTAAAGTTACATTACTAACTAGACAGCCAATAGAAGGCCGTGCAAAGGGTGGAGCTTTAAGATTAGGAGAAATGGAACAACAAGCCCTAGTGGCACACGGAGCTTCGCTATTATTAAAAGAAAGATATGATTCAGACAAAGTTGTATTACCAATTTGTACTAAGTGTGGAGCAATCGCAATCGAAGATTCAATCAGAAATAAAATGCTCTGCCCAATGTGCAACAGCCAAGATGTCGAACCTATAGAAATATCCTACGCATTCAAATTACTAGTTGACGAAATCCAATCATTACATATTAAAACTAAATTTAACTTAAAGAATAAATACGAATAAAATGATAAGAATTCAATCACATCCCGAAAACATATTTCAATGGGATTATATCCCTCTTGGACATCACAAAGAGACTCAAGAAAGAGAAGAGCACCCAGATAGTTTAATTCAATTTTCAAATAATGAAGAAACAATCGCAGGAATTCCTATTTTAGAAACTTGCAAAGAAGGATGCAAAAGAGTAAACCCAAGATTATTTTCAACATGCCATAACAATCCAGGATACGAAGAAAGATGCCCAACATATAAAGCTAGAGTAAATCAAGGAGCAATAACACCATGAGAAGACCAGTAAAAAAACAAGTTTCAAGTTTGCAATTCACACTTTTAGGTCCAGAAGAAATCAAAAAGATGAGTAAGGCTAAAATTATTACTCCCGAACTTTACGATGTTGATGGTTATCCTGTTGACGGTGGTTTAATGGATTTAAGATTAGGTGCAATCGACCCAGGAGTTAGATGTAGAACTTGTGGTGGACGTCTAAAAGAATGTATCGGTCACCCTGGAAGTATTGAATTAGCTAGACCTCTTTTGCATATAAAATACACACCAGTAATTGAATTATTTTTAAGATGTTTCTGTTCAGAATGTCACCGATTAATGCTTAAAGACAAAGATAAAGAAAAATACAAATCAGTTAAAGACAGATTAAGAAGAGCTAAAGATGCTAAAAAATGTCCCCATTGTCAAGCTGAACAAGAAAAAGTTAAGTTAGAAAAACCAACTACATTCAGAGTTGGAAAAAGAAGAATTTTCCCAGGAGATATCAGAGAAAGACTTTCAAGAATTCCAGAAGAAGAAGCAAGGCTTGCAGGAATCAATCCAAATATCTTTAAAGCAGAATGGGGAATCTTAACCTTACTATTAGTTCCTCCAGTAACAGTTAGACCTTCAATTACCTTAGAATCTGGTGAAAGATCAGAGGACGATTTAACTCACAAACTTTCAGACATTATTCGAGCAAATCAAAGACTTTGGGAAAACTTGAACGCAGGTGCACCAGAAGTTATTATAGAAGATCTTTGGGACCTATTACAATATCATGTTACAACTTTCTTTGACAATTCAATAACAAAGATTCCTCCTGCAAGACACAGATCAGGACAACCTCTAAAAACAATTACTGAAAGAATAAAAGGTAAGGAAGGAAGAATCCGACACAACCTTGCAGGTAAGAGGGTTAATTTCTCTTCAAGAACAGTTATCTCTCCAGACCCTGCATTAAAGTTAAACGAAGTTGGTGTACCTTTTCAAATCGCTGAAATCTTAACAGTTAATGAAAAAGTTACAAGTTCAAATAAAGAAAAATTAAGTAAGATAATTAAGAATGAAAATTATCCTCAGGCAAATTATGTTATCAGACCAGACGGAAGAAGAAAGAGAATAACTGAAGATCTTAAGGATGAAATCCTAGAAGAACTTGAACCAGGCTATGTTGTTGAAAGACAATTAATTGACGGCGATGTAGTTTTGTTCAACAGACACCCCTCTTTACACAAGGCAAGTTTGATGGCTCACTTTGTTAAAGTACTTCCATACAAAACCTTTAGAATTCATCCAGCATCTGCACCACCCTACAACGCAGACTTTGATGGTGACGAGATGAATATTCACGTTCCACAAACTGAGGAAGCAAGAGCTGAAGCAATGGTTTTAATGGATGTTAATCAGAATTTAATTTCTTGTAAGGATAATAGCAACGCACTAGGTTGTATTGCCGACGCAGTTACTGGAAATTATTTATTGAGCACAAACACATTATCAAAAGCAGACGCAGATCAGATATTATACAAAACAGGTATTGAATCTTCATTAAACAAAAAAATCTTAGAAGGTAATGAAGTTATTTCAGAAGTGATACCTAAGATAGACCATCTAGGTAAAACAAAGAAGGGAGAAACTTTTGAAGTAAAGGGCGGAAAGATTTCAGAAGGAATTGTTGACGAGCACGTATTCGGTGTTGAAGCAGGAGACTTACTAAAAGCATTAGACAACAAATTTGGAAGAACACAAACAATTGAAACACTAGAAAACGCATTTGCACTTGGAACAGACTATCTATCTAATTATGGATTCACAATTTCAGTTAACGATTTAATGGTTAATGAGAAAGTTAAGAAAGCTACTAACGATACAATTGCAGAAGCAGAAGAAGAAACTAAGGCAGTTATTAAAGAATTTGAAGAAAACAAATTAGAAATTATTCCAGGTAAGACCATCGAAGAAACAAGAGAAATTAAAATACTTCAAATACTAAACAGCATTAGAACTAAGATCGGAAAGATTGTAGGTAAGGAAGTTCCTAAATCAAATCCAGTTAATATTATGATGAGTTCTGGTGCAGGTGGAAATGTTTTGAATATTACTCAAATGGCATGCGTTGTAGGACAGCAAGCCCTATGGGCAGAAAGAATTGGAATCGGATATAGTAATAGAACACTATCTTTCTTTAAGGAAAACGACCTATCACCCAAATCAAGAGGATTTATTTACAATTCATTCTTAAGCGGATTAGAGCCGCATGAATTCTTCTTTGGGGCAATCACAGGAAGAGATGCACTTATGGATACAGCATTAAGAACCCCTAAGTCAGGTTACCTCTACCGAAGATTAGCAAATGCCTTACAAGACATAAGAGTAGAATACGATAAAACAGTTAGAGACGGTTCTGGAAGAATCCTTCAATTTATCTATGGGGGAGATGGAAAAGATGTTGCAGGATTACACAAAAACCAGGACATTTCTGCCGGAGAAGCCATAGGAATCGTTACAGCACAATCATTTGGTGAACCTTCAACACAAATGGCATTAAACACTTTCCACTTCGCAGGTGTCTCAGAAATGGCAGTTACTTCAGGATTACCAAGACTAATTGAAATCTTTGACGCAAGAAGAACTCCTTCAACACCCTCAATGGAAATCTACCTAGAGAAATCACACGATAATGATAAAGACGCTAAAGTAATTGCAGAAAAAATCCAAGAAGTTAAACTTCAAGATATTGTAAATGAAATTAAAATTAATTTTGGAAACAAAAAGATAGAAGCAATAGTTGATAGCGATGCAATCAAAAGAGTTCACGCATCTGTTGATACAATTGCTAAAAGATTAAATGAAAACAAAAAACTAGGGTTCACTTGCAAAGTAAATGGAAACACAATTACTTTCACTGGAAAAGATTTAGATTTCAAGCAATTATACAAACTTAAAGAAAAAATAAAAGAAGTTCAAATTTCTGGAATAAAAGGTATCAAACAAATCTTAGTTGTTAAGAGAGATGAAGGATTTGTTATCCAAACTGCAGGAACTAACTTGAAAGAGATAATCAATTTTAAGGGCATAGATACGAATAAAACAATTAGTAATGATATCCATGAAGTTGCAGAGATTTTTGGAGTAGAGGTTGCAAGAGCAGTTATAATGAAAGAAATAGACAAAGTAACTAACTCCCAAGGTTTGGATATCAATATTAGACATTCAATGCTTATCTCAGACGCAATGACTTCAATTGGAGCAGTAAAAGGTATAACAAGAATGGGAATTATCTCTGACAAGTCCTCTATACTTGCTAGAGCAAGCTTTGAAACACCAGTTAAACAATTCGTTAACGCTTCACTAAAAGATAACAAAGATGAACTTAATTCCGTAATTGAAAACATAATCTTGAATCAGCCAGTTCCAGTTGGTACAGGTCTGCCGGGACTAATAGTTGAAGTTACAGGCCCCTTAACTGATGAAAAGCCTAAGAAAGATAAGAGCGTAGAAAAGTTAACTAAGGACACAAAAGACACTTCTAAAAAATCTAAAAAGCCAATTGAAGAAAAGCCTAAAACAAAAAAAGATGGCAAAGGTGATGTAAGTGAAGAAGAAGTTGTAGATGTTGTAGAAGAAGTTGTTGAAGATGTAGATGAAGCTGAAAAAGCTTAGATAATTCTTGCTTAACCAAAATTAATTAAATAATTATAATCTTTAATACAATACTAGATCTAGATGTTTTAAGAAAGCAAGTAGACGATTTAAATACTAATTTGAGTAATCTTAATAATCAAATAAAAGATAATTCTAAATCTTCTGATAACCTTCAGAAATGGCTAATATTCTGGACAATCATTATGGCTCTTGCGGTTGGCTCTCAAGCAATTTTAATAGGAATACAAATATTTAGCTAAACCCAAACCCCTCCTGACCCCCCAACACACTCACAATAATTGCGGGAAGGAAAGGGAAAGGCGTAAGTGTCCAACTCTCCGAAAGAGCGTTGGAGAATTAGAGAATCTTTGATTCTCTAAGCCGGCTTTCCGCGGAGGATTCAATCATCACCTCAACAACAAATTTATAAACCCCACCCACCTTTCTTCATAATGACATTATCAATACTTATCTGGACAATCATCGCATTAGCAACCCTATTAATTCTAACAGCAATTTACTATTTCAACAAATTTGTAACATTAGACAATCGAATTAAAAACAGCTTAGCGCAAATTGATGTTCAACTAAAGAAAAGAGCAGACCTTGTTCCAGCACTTGTAAAAATCGTAAAAGGATTCGCCAAACACGAAAAATCAATCATGGAAGATGTAACAAAAGCAAGAGCAGAAATGTTAAAGTCCGGAAACAACATGCAAGAAAAAGTAAAAGCAGGCGACAATCTTCAAAACGCATTAAAATCAATATTCGCAATAGCCGAAAACTATCCAGACCTAAAATCAAATCAAAACTATCTGCACCTACAACAAGAACTATCTGCAATAGAAGACAAAGTTGCATACGCTAGACAATACTATAACGATGGAGTCTTATTCCTAGACAACGCATCACAAAAACTTCCAGGCGTATTCTTCTTCAAGATGTACGGAAGACAAAAGAAAGATTACCTAAAGATACCTGAAGCAAACAGAGAAATGCCAAAGATAGATTTGTGAAACCCGCAAAACTTAAAAACACTCTCTCATTCTCTTAACAATGGAAAAAGGAAAAAAATTCTTCACAACCCTGGCAATATTCTTACTTCTAATGGTAGCATTATTCACAATCACCAACAACATCACAAAATACACTGGATACTCAATAAACCAAATAGACGAAAGCGATTTTGAAAAATGCTTAGATGAACAATATATAGCTTTATACATAAACACCGCAGATTCAACTAAAACCATAAAACAAATCCAACTACAAGATTATCTAGAATATCCTGAAATCATAAATTGCTACACAAACAATGATCCATGCATACAAGAAAAAATTCAAGAATTCCCTACATGGATTATAAACGAACACAGAACCGAGGGAGACCTCTCATTCTCAGATTTAGTTAAATTTTCAGGGTGCAGATTTGCATAATTCTAAATTAAATAGGAGGCAAAATGGTATCAATTAATCAAGAAACCTGTATTGGATGCGGTGCTTGTGCTGCAACATGTGGGGATGTCTTTGAAATGAAAGACGGCAAAGCTCACGTAAAGGCAGGCCAAGAAAGCTAAACAGCATCTTGCGTTAAAGAAGCAACAGAAGGTTGTCCTGTAGACGCAATAATTTAAACAGAATTTATTTTATTTTAAATATTTTTTTTATCATCAAAACCTGAAGACTCCATTTTTAAAATGGAGTCGTTTTGATGAGCCTAAAAATCTGCAAAAAGCAGATTTTTTTGATCTTCGAAAGTCTAGCAAATTCACATATTTTAATATGTGAATTTGTTTTTGAAGAGTCAGAAATTTCTTAAATCTCTGAATTATCTAAACAAAAGAGCTAGAACAATAAGAATCAAAATAACAAATATCAATAGCGTCATAATCCAAATCCAGATAGGCAATTTTCCATCAGAATCAACTTTAACCTCAGACAATATAGATTTCCCTTCAGTTTCATCCAAAAATATATAATCTGAATCATCCAAATTCTCATTCAAATCAATAACTTCATTTTCTACAAAATCACCATCACCAGGATAGCCAGGATAATTTTCAGGATTAAAAGAATCATCATAATCATCTCCTTCACAATCATCATCTAAACATTCTGAATCACTACATCCATATTCACAAGTCTTAAACAACTTTTCAAAAGGATTATTATCAACACACTCAGATTCAGAAGTGCCAGGATTTGAACAAGTAAAGGTTCTAAAAAAGTCAAATACATCACCATTTGAACAAAAAGGAGTTCCAATAAAATCATCATCTCCACAATCAGAATCATAACTACATTCAATATCTGGGTCAACACACTCATTATTATCACAAACTTGACCATTACTACAATCAGAATTTTGAGTACATTCAGGATCTAAACATTCTGCACCACTACAGCCATAATCACAAGTTTTAAACAAATCTGCAAAAGGATTATTAGCAACACATTGCGAGTTAACAGTTCCAGGATTTGAACAAGTAAAAGTTCTAAAAAAGTCAAACACATTTCCACCAGAACAAAAAGGAGCTCCAATAAACTGGTCAATCCCACAATCAGAGTTATCATTACATTCAATATCAGGATTCACACATTGATTATTCTCACAAACCTGCCCAGAACTACAATCAGAATCATCAACACATTCTAAACAAACACCACATTCATCTGCCTCCCCATCACAATCGTTATCAACACCATCACAAACCTCCTCAGCACCAGGATAAATCAAAGCATTATTATCATCACAATCAACCTCATTACCATCATCTCCATTTTCTCCTAAACTACAATCATCATACCCATCAGAATCACCATCTTCGCAATTAGAAGGTTCTGGCTCAACACCACACTGCTCAGGATTATCTGGAGTAAATTCAAACCATCCAGCACCTGCAGCCCAAGTAGATATTGAAATTTCAAGAACATCCCCTTCTACAACCTCAACAGGATAATTCTTCAAAGTTGAAGGACAACCAATTGTTCCAACAGATGATGCAGCAAGATTTGCAATAGTATTTCCATTCCTATCACAAACCAAAGCACCATGTTGTTGAATATTAAAAGGTGAACAAGAATTATACACATTCAAACTATCACTCATTTCATTATCACAAGCAGCCAAAAATCTATAATTTGTTTCATCAGAAATTGTTACCTTAACAGCAGAATTGTCATCATAAAATAACATCCGAATACTTCCATCACATGGAACAACAAAAGATTTGTCTTCTCCAGGTTGAGCAGTAATTTTAGTAGGAGTAGTTGAATCTAAAAGCGTAGCAGAAAACATCGACATAGCCATCATCATTAACAATAGAATTGATATTACTACATAAACTTTTTTCTGAAGATTATTTTGTTTTTTCATTAGGGTTCCTATCACCTTATCACCCCTAATCAATAATTACTTATAGAATATTCCAGAAAATATGGTTTATAAAGTATATGGTTATCAAGTATATATTTGCCTAAGGGGTTATTTATCACTAATCCACTTAGAAATAACAAATGTAGAACTTCCTAAAACTCCTAACATTAAATCTATCATCGTGTCAGTTATTCTGCTTTGCAAAAGATTAAATTCTCCTCCTGCCATCTGAAAAGTTCCAACCAACTTGCCCTCAAAAACTCCTTGCAATTTTAAATCAAAAAGCCAATCCAAAAGAAATTCCACAATTTCTTCAAACGTAATAAATGTTATCATAATGGCAAATGTAAAAATAAGCTTTGTCCCTAAATCTAGTTTAAGTTTATCCACTATATAAAAAATTAAAAAACAAGCAAAAAGAGGAAACGTAAAATGCAACACTTTATCATAAAGTGGATACACAACATACAATGGACTCAACAATAATCCAAAAAATGTCATAAAAATCAAAATACCATAATGATATTTTTTAAAACCTATTTTAAACAATTTATCTCCCAAATAAAAAAACAAAATACTTGCCCCAAAAGCAATCGTCCCTGCAATATGATCAGATTCTCTAAAATAATATAAAATATACAAGAAAACGATTACTATCGCACTATATCCCCACAATGTTCCTCTTTTCATATCCATACCTAACATCCAACAATTAAAAAGCTTTTGATGTCAGGGATCTGATAAAACTCCACACTAAAGTGTGGAGTGATCCTTGAACATCCTAAAAACAAGAGGCATTTCTGAAAGCCCATTGTTTTTTTGATAGGCAAGTTTTTATATTCCTGCCACTAAAAAAGACTATGCTAACCAAAAAATCCACCCATCCAATTTTATTTTTATTTCTTTTTATAATCTGAATTTTATTGAGCAAACTAGGAGTCATGCCTTTTTTAATTAGTCTATTTTATTCTTTTGTTCTAGTTTACGGATTTTACGTCTTTGATAAAATTTTTAATATTAATTTTAAAACAAAACATTATATCATAATCACATTAATAGCTTTCACCGGCCCAACCTTGGTAGCCCCATTACTACATTTCTTCATCTATTATGATAAAATAATGCATTTTGCACATCCATTTTTATTTTCCTCAATCGCTTTTTTTGTGGTTTCTAAGTTAAAAATAAAAAAGACACAGACCCTATTCCTAGTTTTCTTCATAGTAATAGCCTCATTTGCTATTTTTGAAGTTATGGAATATCTAATTGATTTATTCCTAGATTATAATTTACAAGGAGTTTATTCTAGAACTCTGCAAGGAGCTTCAAAAGGAACTGCAATCATGAGCCCAATTGATGATACTATGACAGATCTAATTTTAGGAATATTCGGGGCGTTTATTTATTTAATTCTAGGATTAATCCGCAAACCTTTCTAATCATTACCAAAACTACATACCCAACCACCATAAGCTTTATATATGAATTATAATTCATATGAATATGAATAAATATTATTTATTTTTCGGCAATCTTGCAAATCCTCTAAAAATAGAAATCATAAGTGCCCTTAAAGAAAATTCTCTATCAGTACTAGAACTTACAAAAAAATTAGACGAAGAACAATCTAAAATAAGTCACGCCCTAAAATCTCTAAAAAATTGCTCAATTGTTTTAATGAAACAAGAAGGCAAAAGAAGAATCTATAGCTTAAACAAAGAAACAATTTTACCCATGTTAGAAATAATCGATAAACATGAAACTAAATTCTGTAGGGCATGTAAGGCTTTAAAAAATAAAAAATGACTCAAATATATCTAGACAACGCAGATAACTTTTCTTTGAAAGAAAACTTAAATAAAGAAATAACTTTTTTGAAAAAAGTTAAATCAAAAACTCAAGCATTACTAAATATATTTGGAGGTTTGAAATGACCCAAATATATCTAGATAACGCAGCAACAACTCAGGTAGATCCAAAAGTAGTTCAAGCAATGATTCCATACTTAACAGAAAAATACGGAAACGCAAGCTCACAACATTTCGTAGGGCAAGAAGCTAAACGAGCCCTAGAAGAATCAAGAGATACAATCGCAAGAGCAATTGGAGCAAACCGAGAAGAAATTGTCTTCACAGGCTCTGGAACAGAGGCAAACAACCTCGTCCTAAAAGGGCTATACTTTGCAAACAAAAATTCCCAAAAAAACCACATCATCACAACAAAAATCGAACACGACTGCATTTTAAATTCATGCAAATGGCTAGAAAAACAAGGAGCAAAAGTCACCTACCTAAACGTTGACAAAGAAGGATTCATTAACCTCGAAGAATTAAAAAACTCTATCACAGAAAATACGCTCTTAGTCTCAATCATTCACGGAAACAACGAAGTAGGAACAATTCAAGACATTAACGAAATAGGAAAAATCTGCAAAGAAAAAAATACCTATTTCCACACAGATGCTTGTCAAAGTTTTACAAAAGTTCCATTAAACGTCCAAAAAGCAAACCTTGATTTTGTAACAATAAACGCGCACAAAATTCACGGACCAAAAGGAGTTGGAGCATTATATATTCAGAGAGAATTAAAAAAGAAAATTGACCCTCTACTACATGGGGGAGGACATGAATTTAATTTAAGAAGTTCAACAGAAAACATTGCAGGAATTATAGGTTTCGCTAAATCAATAAAAATCGCAAGCAACGGCAATACAAGATACATGAGAAAATTAAGAGACAGACTACTCCAAGGAATTTTAAAAATCAATAACACAACCATCAATGGACCAACAGATGACAAAAGATTATGCAACAATATCAACATAGCTTTCAACAACATCGAAGGAGAAGCAATTGGAGGATTTTTAGATTCCTACGGAATCTCAAGTTCAACAGGTTCCGCTTGTTCATCAAACACTCTAGAACCAAGCCATGTCTTACAAGCAATCGGATTACCAACTGAAAAAATTAACACTTCAATAAGATTAAGCATTAGCAAGTTTAATACGAAAAGGGAGGTGGATTATGTTTTGGAAGTTCTTCCGAAAATTGTAGAAAAATTAAGGAAGATAAGTCCAATTGCCTAAGATTAAAATGAGAGATAAATTTGAAGAACATTCATGTGAATTCAAGAACGAATCTGATTGCGAAGAAGAGTTAGATGGTGAAGGCCTAAACAAGGATACTGCAGAAGAATTGCACTTTAAGGATGATAAATATGAATAAAGCAAAAAAAATAACAAAAGATATGCTTTTTTCAGAAGTATTAGACAGACCAGATGTAATTCAAGCACTCTTAGAGGGAGGCATGCATTGCATTGGATGCCCAATGTCTTCCGCGGAAACCATTGAACAAGGTGCAATAGCCCACGGAATAGATCCCGATGAACTAATCGCAAAACTAAACAAATCAGAAAAATAACACCCAATCTAAACAAACAAAATGACAGCAAATGCACAATACACCAAAGAAGTAATGAAACATTTTACAAATCCCATATTTATGGGAGAAATGAAAAATCCAGATGCAGTTGGACAACTAGGAAATATGAAATGCGGAGACGTAATGAAAATTTATCTAAAAATAAAAGACAACAAAATCAAAGATATTCAATTCCAAACATTTGGCTGTGTAGCTGCAATTGCCTCATCAGATATATTATGTCAAATAGCAAAAGGCAAAACCTTAGAAGAAGCTAAAGAAATCAAAGACAAAGATATAGTCAAAAAATTAGGAAGTTTACCTTCAATAAAAGAACACTGTTCGGTTTTAGGTGCAGGTGCATTAAAAAATGCTATAAATAATTATGAAAAAAAGAAATAGAAATTATTTTTTCTTCTTAATTTTAGAAATCTTTTCTTCCTCAAGCTTCTCTCCCCGAACCTTCCCAACCTTCTTAATCAACTTACCCTTTCCACCCATTTTTGAAAATACATAGATATAAAGTATCTCTAAGATTCCGGCAGTATTAAATATCAACAAGGCTATAAACCAAATAGGCGAATTCTTTTTTGCAGATTTCCATAAGGCAAATCCTTTCCAAATTAAACTCCAAATAGAAATCAAAGCAATAACAAATACAGCAACCTCTACCGAAATCCCTAACGAACTTGCAAAACTCTCATAAATTTCTGTGTATGCCATCTTCTTTTATACTCTTAAAAGTATATTTTACTATATAAATGTTTTGAACAAATAATACCTCCAACAAAAAATATAAACCCCCCTAACATCAACAATCCATGAACCAAGAATTTTATTCAACCTACCTAAATTACTGGACAAAAGGAAAAAAACCTAATGGTGCCTTAGGAATCGAACTAAGTCCTAAATCGTTAGAAGAACATATCCACCAAATCCATAAATTAAACCCTGAACCCCCTCATAATATAAGAGGCTATTTAGCTCACATCACTCAAGACCCACTTTCAGTAATTGCCACAGTTCCAATAGGCACAAACTTCAACAAACAAAAAATAATGATTCAAATAGAGGCAAACAGTCCTGAAGAAATAAAAGAATTAACCCAAAAATATAATTTGCCATTTAATGCAAGAAATGTTATAAGGCTCTAACCCTACTCCGCTTTCTTCTTCTTAGCCTTTTGCTCAGCTTCCTTAACTCTCAACTTATCTTCCAAACCTAACTTATCCAACAATTCCTTATATCTATTTCTAATTGTAACTTCAGTAATTCCAGCAACATCTGCAACTTCTCTCTGAGTTTTCTTTTCATTATTCAAAAGAGCAGAAACATACAAACCTGCTGCAGCAATTCCCGCAGGACCTCTACCCGAAGTCAATTCAGAACCTTCAGCTCTTTTCAAAATTTTCAAGGCCTCATTCTGAGTCTTCGGAGACAATTTCAAAACCGAAGCAAATCTATGAATATAATCCTTGGGAGATGAAGGAGTAACCTTAATTCCTAATTTACGAATAATAAATCTGTAAGTTCTACCAATCTCTTTTCTCTCAACATCTGAAGCAGCAGAAATCTCATCAAGAGTTCTTGGAATATCATAAGACCTACAAGCAGCATAAATACAAGCAGCAATCACAGATTCCATTGAACGTCCTCTAACCAATCCTCTCTGCAAAACAAACTGATAAATTCTAGAAGACTCATCCTTAACAACTTCAGGCAAATTCAAAAACGAAGCAACTCTACGAAGCTCAGTCATTGCCAATCTCAAATTTCTTTCAATAGATGTAGAAACTCTTTCTTGCCATTTTTTCAATCTAAGAAATTTTCTAGTTGAACCTGCATCCAATTTATAGATATCAGAAATCTCTCCAACATTCGTAGTCAATCCTTTATCAAATTTCTGCATACTCAAAGGAGCTCCACCACGACCTTTCTTTTCTCCAGAATCAAAACTACCTTGCAACTCCTGCGACGTATCAACCATTTTCTCCTCGACAACAGTACCGCAATCACTACAATAAACTTCCCCACGCTGATCGTCCCAAGTCAAATTCACACCACCACACTCAGGACATCGTTTAACATTTCCAGACATTTTATAATTAATCTATAGTAAGATTTATAAACAAAATCAAAAATCTTTTATAAAGCTTGCGGTAGAATAAACTCTCTCAAAATTTTAGGGAACCTCCAAAACTTTTATAAAACAAAAATAATTATTATTACCATAAAGAGTTAAAATGAAAAAATATCTGACCCATACCATAATTATATTGCTAGTAATCTCAATTTCCTATTTTGTAATTTTTAATTATAATGAAAACCAGATACTAAAAATTTCTGACCAAGAAGTTCAAAATTTAATCCAAGAATATGTTTCTCCCCTAGATGGTCAAGAACTTAAACAGTTTTATGCAGTTAAGGGAGAGAACTGGGATGGCTACGACCTTCAAATAAAATTAGCAGAATCAGGTCCAATTGGAAATTCTCCAAACTTCAAAAAAAGAAGACTAGACACAATCTTGCCCTACGATAAATCAGAATGTTATGCTATCGGAGGAGTTTACAAAATAGATAGCAACGAATGTAAAATAACTCTCAAAGATTCAATGATAAAATCAATAAATGTATTTGCAATAGTTGAAGGAATAAAATATACACTCTCAGAAAAAGATGTAAGCGTAGAAGATTATTTCCAAGCAAATTTTGCTAATCTTAAAATCCCAATAACTGCAGAAGGAACTGTTTTCTACGACATCACAGTAAATGTAGTCTGCAAACAAGGAGAAACTCAATGCATTAACAATGAATCATTTATTTGCAAAACAGAATCCTTCTCAACAATATCTCATGGAGAACCTATAGAAGGAGAAAAAATCTTCTTAGAAAACACAAATCAAATTTGTTAAACTCTAACAAACATCATTAAAAAAAACTAACCAATCTTATCAAAAAATTAAAATTATTTCTCGTCAGTCAAAACTGCCTGAACCATTCCTTCCTGACTAGGACGATTAGTAATTCTTGCCTTACCCAATTCAGTTTCAATAATTGCACTTTTAACTAAAATATTTTGCCTAGCCAAGAAACGATTTGCCGGAGTTTCCAAAACATTTGCAATCTTAACATTCTTAGCTTTCTTAGTTTTAGGGTCCATCACATTAACCGTATTTGCAGATAACAAAACCTTTCTCTTATCCCCACCCATACCTCTAAGCGTCTTTTGTTTTGTTTCACTAAGTTTAACTTTTCGAACATTTCCACTAAGTGCGTGTTTCTTCTTCTTACTAAACTTGTGATATTTTCCACCAGTTACTTTTCTTCCTTTTACCATAACTTCTCTCAGAAAAAATCGTATTTAAAGGTTTCTATCCAAAAATAAAACCTTCAGAAATCTTTTTATATCCCCATATCTTTTATTTAACATGGTAAAAAGAGATGACACACTAAGTTGGCTATTAGGAATTTCTATCGGAATTATAACCGTCCTAGCTTTCTTTAATCTAGCTTAACTTACAGTTGTTTTAATCGGAGGTGCAGTCGCATTTGTTTCTGCAATCATCTGTTGGAAAATGGCAAAAACCGTTCACGGAAACGAAATCATTGCATACAGCTTTGGATTTATTTTAGGAATAATCGGAATTCTAATTTATCTAATTTATTTTCTAGGAAAAAGAAGCGGCCTTGGAAATAGAAAGAAAACCGAGACTAAAAAATAATCCTATTAGGATTATTTAAAGCAAATAAATTTTAATTAATAATAATCCAATTAAAGTTGTTGCAACATAAACGGCCTTACCCATATTTGCTTTGATTTTTAACATGAGAATATAACTCCTCAAAACAATAAATCCTTTTAATTTAATAAACTTATACGAATAAGAATGCCCTTGACAAGAAGCGAATATGAGCATTCACATTAAAATAATCTTTAAATGGTATTTTTATATTTTACCCCTAGCAAAAGTAGACCCATCACTATAATAAATATAGATATAATTACTGGTACAAGAAACTTACCCCTTCTTATTTCATATTTTCTTATCTTTATTTTTTTCATTTTACAAAAGTATTTTTTACTCTCCGTGAATTATAAAAATAAAGTAACCATATGATTGAACCCCTATTAGTAGCAGAGGCAGAGACCATGGGAAAAACATAGGTTAATATGACTAGAATTATGCCTGCCCATAAATATATCTTAATGTGCATAATAAATTTTTTCTTTTCCCCTACATACAAAACAAATATAAAAATTGCATAAATAAAAAATACTAAATTCCAAATTGCCATATAAAAATTCTCTCCCAGAGCAACTAAAAAATAACCTAAAATTATAATCATATGAACAATGAATAACGCCCCAAAAAATCCTAGCCACCCTTCAAGTCCTTTTAATTCTTTTTCTTTCATTTTCTTTTAATCTCCAATCTAATAGGATTTTCTAATTATTTAAGTTTTATTATAACTTCTTATTCTTTTCTTTTGTTATTTGGACTTGCACTAAGATATCGCTATGTAAACTTGGAAGCGAACAGATACATGATCTGCCTTTGACAAGAAGCGAATGAATGGGATATAATAAATCTTAAATAGTTTGATTTCTATACGAGTTTTAGTAATAAATTGGGATTAAAGATAAAATGGAATTATTTAATTGGTTTTGGCCTAATGAAAAAGATAATATTATAATGAAACTAGACATTAAGGGATCTATTAAATATGATCGAGATAAGCACCGAAATAATTTTGGAATAGAAATACTTTCATTACTTTCACACTTTTTCAAAAATTCCTTAATAGGTTATTGTAAAAATGAAAAAAATGAATTGGATCATTTAGAGATTATTTGTTTTCATCCTAGATTTAAAATAAATAATGGATGGGATAAAATTTCTTCAGAGGGTTTTATTAATAGATATACAAAATTTTTTACGGTCCTACCTGAAATTGAGAAGATATTAAAAAGAGAAAAAATAAATTTTAATTTTAAAAAAATCTGTCATTTTGAAAATACTTTAAAAGAATTTCAAGAAAGTTATACTCACAAAATGGAGCGTAAGAAATTAAACTCTATGGGATTTACAGATGGGAAAGAATATTCAGTAGTTAAAAGAATCGATAAAGATTAAATAAAATGGCAAAAAAGAATCCAAAAAAATATTATAACATTTGTTCAAAATGTGGTAAAAAAATAGACGGATTGCCATTTAAATGTCATAGGTGCCATCAAACTCATTGTGATGTGCATAGACTTCCTGAAGACCATAATTGTGAATCTCTTAAAAGGTATAAGGAAGGAAACAGAGAAAGATGGAGAAGAGGGATAAAAGACACTTTTGGTACTCCCTCTTACCCTAAATTTAATCCACCCACCTCAAGACCATTCAAAGAGAAAACTAAAAGAAAGTCAAAGTATAATCCCCCAATGGAAATAAAAAAGAAAAAAAGCATTAAAGATTTTTCTAAAGAAACTTTTGAGGCTATTGGGCATTGGTTAAAAAGGAGAACTCATAGATATTATAATTATTCTGAAAGATTTGAGTACATTTCTCCAACCTTACTCAAACTAATTGTTTCAATTGTAGCTTTTGCAATTTTTTATTCAAATAGGCAAGAATTAAATGACATTAATCTTTGGATTATTAAATTAGGGAGTGTTTTATTACTGGCTTCATTATATTTTATAATAAAATATGGATATAAAGTTTTTGAAGAAATTCCAGATTTGTTTAAATGGCAAAAAAGATGGTTAAGATATTTAATAATTATTATAATTTTGAGTTTCTTATGGCAAGTATATGTTCATAGGGATACTGCACTTAATCCTATTTTTAAAGTTTATAATAATACTGATTTTCCTGCCTTTTTTCCATTAGATTTGAATTGGACTACTTTGGTAGAAACAGATTCTATTGGGAATAAGGTTAGTAATTCTAATCAAAATAAAATTACGGTTCCTAAGATAAATAAACCTTCAAGCATTAAATCTCCCTTAGCTCCTGATATCAATATTCTGGAATTAGAGCAAGAAATCCATAATTCAATAAATGAAGAGAGGAGAATAAATGGGCTTCGCCTTCTTTCTTGGGATGAAAAACTTTCAGAGATAGCTAGAGACCATAGTAAAGATATGGCACTAAATAATTATTTTGAGCATACAAATTTAATTGGACAAGAACCTACAGATAGAGCAAATGCTAAAGGATACTCTTGTTATAAGGATTTTGGATCTTATTATATGGAAGGAATTGCTGAAAACATTTTCCAGAATAATTTATATGATTCTATAACTTACGTTTATCTTGTCCCTATTCACGAATGGAGTACTCAATCTGAAATAGCATTTTCAACAGTACAGGGTTGGATGGATAGTCCAAGGCATAGAGAAAATATTTTAACGTCTTATTATGATAAAGAAGGTATCGGTATTGCAATCTCTTCTGATGATAAGGTTTTAATAACTCAAAATTTTTGTTAAATAAAATGAATGAATTAATTGGTTTTTTAATAATCTGTATCCTATCTTTTATTATTTGGTATATCTTTGAACCTCCAACAAAAAGATCATTTTGGAGAAGAAATGATTGGAGAAGTAGACGTAGGAGAAGAAGCCATATTAAAAAAATGCAAATGAGGAGATTATGAAAAACAATATATTTGAAGAGGGTTTTTTTATCTTGTTGATTGGATTAATCGGAGGTATAATTGGTGCGTGGTTTAATGAACTAATTAGTTCATTTAGTTGGTGTGCATTTTTTTGGTTTTCAGTGGGATTATTGAGTTTATATTTAGTGTTGGTTATGACCCTCAACTATTTTAGGGGAAGAAAAAAATGGGAAATAACGTTTTAAGTTTGTTTGTGATTGCCCTTATTGGGAGAGGAGATTTAGGATTTAAGAAAAAAAGCGATAAGAGGTTTAAGGAGATTATAGGGATACTAAAATAAAAGCAGGAGAAGAAGCCCCAACAATGCCCTTGACAGGATTCGATCCTGCGAC
>CAYNOY010000012.1:0-21387 GCA_964399015.1 Candidatus Woesearchaeota archaeon
CAGAAATTCCAGGAATCAAATCACAAATTCCCATCAACACCCCTTTCAAATAAACCAAAAATTTATCTCGCATTTTAAATTACCAAAGGTTCAGAATCTAAAGAACTAGCAATTTTTATATTCTCATCAAAAATATTCATATACTTTTTCAAGATAGTAAATATAAATTTCTCAGTAACATCATTAACCTCACAACCCTTATAATGAATTTCATAACAATTTTCTTTAGGCATTTTTATTGCACTCTCATCACCACTCTTAAACATTATAACTGTATTATCTGGATGAGTTTCACAAGTCACATAAGGATGTCCTGTCTCGTTAGCATGTTCCTCATCAGCAACAGCACCATCAACATTCAAATTTCCAAAATCATCTAAAAAGTTTAATATAGAAATTATTGCCAAAGTATTATCTGCACAAACAGGAGCTTCCTTTTCTACAGAAACATAAACCATTTCTTGCCTTAAAAATGAAATAGATTTATTTGGAGTTTCAACAGGAATCAATTCAAGTTCTCGAGGATCATTTCTAAAAATCCACTCATAAGGCAAAATTCTCATTTCCGAATCAACAACTGGAATTTTTGTATGATACATAACAACTTCCCCAGTTTTAACTTTCTCAAATTCCAAATGATTATATTCAAATTTATTCACATAATTATCTCTCACAAAAGGAGTTGCAATTATCACAACAATCACAACAACCATCAAAACTACTGCAAAGATTAATTGATTATTTTGTTTTTTATTTATTTCTAATTTTTTCTCATCTTCAAAACCATCCTTCTCTTTTTCCAAATCAGATTCTTTTTCATCATCCATTTTATTTATAGTAAAAATTAGTTTTTAAAGATTGTTAATCCCAAGAACACTAAAAAGAAACGCATCAGCATATTTAGATTGATTTCCATAGGATGCAATTATAAAAATCGCTTTTCCTTCTTGATAAATTTCTTCCCCCTCCCCCTCCAAAGGCTCCCGAATAGCAATAATATTATCTACCGAAACATTCTTAATTGGATAATCTTCACTACAATTTGTATCAGGCAAACATGCTTCATTAATTCTCAATAAAAATGGATTAAGATTTCTAACTATCTCATAAGCAGGCTCACTTATTTCTCCTGCCAAATATAATGGTTGCTGACTGTAATCCTGCAACCGCATCTGAACATTAACCGACAAATCACTTAACTCAAGGGGATTATAAAGAGTATTAAAACTTTGTCCATTATAATTAAAATTCCAATAATCTGAACTTCGAGTAAACGTTATTCCATTATACTCAACTTCATCATTACTACTTTCTTCACCCCCGCCCAAGGCATAACCTGCAGTACTAAACAACATCAACCCAATAAGCAATACTCCGATTATAATTTGATTAACTCTATCCTTCTTTTTCTGTTGATCTTTTGTTAAGATTTTCCTCATAACTAACTAGATGAATTATCGTTTAAAAAGTTTATGTCAATAAAACAATCCCTACACCTAACGCCAAACAGTAATAAAAAAAGAAAAAAAAGAAAAAAATAAAAATTTAGATTTAGGCTAATATTGGAAATATTTCCTCAGAATCTTTATCAGTAGTAACACCATCAATAACCATTGCTCTCTTTACAGCTGTAGTAGTATCTGCTGCATTATAACCTGCAACTAACATAGCTACCTTAGCATCATTGTAAGGAGATTCTACAGTTTTAATAATGTATCCTCCAGAACTTACTTGAGTAACAGCACTAAAGTCTGCCCCACATAATGGAGTAGTACTTCCTAATATTTTAGCAGCAACTGTATTAACACAGCTTCCACCAACAACTATTAGGTGTTTACTAGATACAGAACTTACTTCTGAATCTTTCACAATAGAGATCTGTCCTCCTCCTCCAGTTCCAGTTGTCCCTGGAGTTATCGAAGAACTCACTTCACCAATATAGAATCCAACTGCCATCGCATCTTCAGGATAGTAGATTTTAACAGTCTTATCTGAATCACCAGTTCTCTTAACGTAAGTACCATACTTAGTTAAGTAATGATAATCGTAGTCTCCTACATCGTCAGAGAAATAGTCTACATCAACAGCTCCAGCAGCAGTTCCCAGGACATCTCTTATTTTCATGTCTTTTCCAGTCTGTGCAACAAAGTTCCAGTCTAATCTAACCATAACAGATTTACCTAATGCAGTTCCATTATTACCAGTAAAAGCTCCCCCATTATAGGCAGTCTCTTCAGTAATATTTATCGAACTAAGATTACCAACAGGTGCATCAGCAAGAGCTAAATCAATCATCGCACCATTTTTAGTATACAAGTGATTACATCCTTTATTAACCTTAAAACCTAGAGTTCCATTCATTGTTAAAGTCGCAGAACTTCCGTCAGCAAGAGTTAATGTTCCAGTCTCACCATCAGTAAGAGTCATAGAAACATCAACACTACTTGAACCACTTCCTTTATCTTCAACTCGAACCCTTGCTGAGCTTGCACTCATAGATTTAAGTTCCCAGATTTGAGTGTATTCATTACTACAAGTAATAAAATACTCAGTTGCATTAACAATACCTGTAGTATCAGTAACAATTTCTTTTGTACCTACTTTCAACTCTGTAGCATTGTAGGTGTGAGCTCCTGCACCAATAGCAACGCTTCCACAACCATTAGTACCATTTGCTACACGTGTCTCATTTAAAGCACAATCTGAAACACCAATTAAATTCATGGAATAAAGCTTTCCAGCTTTATTTGTAAACTCAAGACTTGCTTTTGTTTCACCACTTGCTTTAATTATTATTTCATCTCTAGCAGTTGATTCAAGTTCAGGAGTTAGCGAAGCTAATTCAAACTTAAGTCCTCCAAAAACAGGATCTACGAATGAATCACCTTGTTTAAGATATTTAATAGACTCCTCAAAACTATATGGAGTTACAGTTATCTTAAATGCACTCATTTTATTAGATGAATTAGTTATGTTAACAGCAGTTCCATCAATATATTCAGTACCTAATTTCACTTCATTACCATGTTCAAGAGTTAATTTACTTGAACTCAAATAAAGTTCAACAAATCTTTCTGTTCCTGCAACACTTGGACCAAAAACATTCTTAACATAAATATCTACGCCACCAATCTTTCCAGACCAACCTTGTGCCTTAGATTCAGTTACTCCATTAACAGTTATTGAAGCAGTAGTTCCATCTTCTACAGAAACACTAATAGTATGCCCTTCAGCAGTTACTTCTTCACCACTATTAATTTTAACCGGAGTTGATTTCTCAAATAAAACAATTTTTGTTATTGTTAAATCTGTCGAACTTCCACTAAACGTATATTCTTTTCCAAACAATTTTATTGATTCGTCTGTCAAAAGAGTTACATTAGCAGCAGTAGGGAAAACCACCCTTAGATCATATGTATAATCTGCACTATCAAAATCAGCATAAATAACTGGTTCTGATAACGTATCAGCAGTTTCTCCGAATTTAACACTAGTCTTAGGTGTATCTAACTTTAACTCATAATCAAGCTCAGTTCCATCATCATCTGTTACTTTTCCATCTGCCAAAATATTTGGTAATTGGTCCTTTGAAAATGTAGTCTTTGTAGTATTCATATAATCTCCAAGATATAACGATTGACTACCAGTTTCTATAGCTTTTGCTTCACCTGAAACAGATGCATCAACACCAGTTGTACCAGTAACTCTAGCAGTTAATTGATCATAAATATCAATAGCTGCAGTAAAATCACTTGAGGCACCAGCAGTACCATAAACAACAGCAGATCCATCAGTAAACGGACTTGGATAAGTTGCAGCAGCAGCAAATCCAATTGTACTAGACAGCATAACTGCGCTAGCAAATACAGATGCTATTTTTTTGTAATTAAATTTCATTTATTTTTTTAACCTCCTTTCAATAATCGTAATTTTTATATCTTAAACCCATATATAGGAATATTTGTTCAAGACCTCCTTTCTGTTTTCACTATTAGAACACACTGTTTTTTCTGGCCAGTTTTTTTATTACCTAAATTTTTAGATAACAATCCTCTATATTTATTTTACTTTAAAAATGTTTCGTAGAGTTTTTTGTAAATTTTAGTAATAAAATAGACTTTTTGTTTTTCTATTTATAAAAGCTATGGTGTAACTTAATTGTAATTACAGATTTTAAGATAATTTATTTTCCAATATTTTCATATGCCCTATATTTTTAAACATATATGTAAATAAATAATCCCTAACTACTAAACATATATCTCAGTTAGGGGGAAAAATTTATATACTATTACTTCTTTAATCGAAGATGGCAAAACAAATTAAAACAAAAACAATTAATATTATAGAAAAGGGCGGAAGTTTCACTTCTTTCTTCACTAAAAAGAAAGAATCTGATGTTTCGGTTTTAAGGCATCTCTTGAGCAATGAAAAATCTAGGCTATTACATATCACAAAAACCAAACAACCAGAATCAATATATGCTCTAGCAAAACTCCTCGGAAGAGATTTTAAGGCAGTTCGTCACGACATTAAAATATTAGAACAGTTTGGATTTATAGAATTAATTTCTTCGCATAAACAGGGTAGAGAAAGATTAAAACCCGTCGTAGATTTAGACAGATTAGTTATTAATATAGACATTTAATCTAATTCAAATAACAATCTAATTTAAAACAAAAATATTTATAAAGGATAGTTCCCTAAAAAAAACATGAAAAGAGGTTATATGGTTTTAGCGAGCATTATTTTATTGTTATCAATTAACTTAGTTTTTGCTTTAGATACCCAATTAGACATTAAAACTTCTGCAACAGCGCCATTAACAATTAGATTTCAAGATGTTGATGGAAGTGGAACTTTAGAAAATGGAGCATTTATAGATCAGATTAAAAATAGCGAAGGAATAATTTCAGTCACATTTTCTTCAGATCTCGAGAATTATGTTAAAATTTCTGTTGGAGGAAATGGAATTTCTTATAAATATTTCAGAGATGTTAAAACCGGATGGATATACTCTATTGATTTATCTCAATCCGACCCTCAAATTATTCAAGAAGAGAAAACTGCGACTCCTGCAAATACTGAAACACCTACTGAACCCCCCATAGAAGAAACACCAACTGAAACACCTACACCTGTAGTAGAAGAAACACCAATCGAAACACCTACACCTTCAGTCGAAGAAACACCAACTGAAACCGAAGAAACCTCAAAAATAACTGGCGCAGCCATTTTAAAAAAAGCAATGCCAATCCTTAAAAAAGTAGCTTACATTGCAATAATCATCTTCGGAGGACTTATTCTTATTGCCTCATTCTTATTCGTTAAAAAAAAGAAATCTAAAACTGCAACTTCTGCAATAAAATTCAGAGAAAAATTTGATGACTCTAAAGAAGATGGAGAATTAGAAGATGCTGAAAGAAAAATAAAAGAAGCTGAAGCAGAAATAAAAGATATCAAGGATAGAAAATCAGAATTAAAAGAAGCTAAAAGAAAATTTGAAGAAGACAAACAAAAATTAAGAGAGTTAAGACAAAGGGAAAATCAAAATTAATAAAATTTAATCTGAAGAAATTTTTAAAACCTAAGATTCACCCGACAAAGACAATCCTTTTTTCAAAACATCAACCTTATCCAAATTTTCCCAGCTAAATTCATCCCTACCAAAATGCCCATAGCTAGCAGTCTTTTTATAAATTGGCCTCTTAAGTTCAAGAGAATCAATAATTTCTTTAGGTTTAAGTTTAAAGTTCTCATAAACTAACCCAGATATTTTTTCTTCAGGAATTTTATTTGTTCCAAAACAATCAACATGAACCGAGGTAGGCTCAGCTACACCAATAGTATAACTTAATTGAACCTCACATTTATCTGCTAATTTTGCTCCAACAATATTTTTTGCAATATATCTTGCAGCATATGCCCCACTTCTATCAACTTTTGAAGGATCCTTTCCTGAAAAAGCCCCACCACCATGCCTCCCCACTCCACCATAAGTATCAACAATTATCTTTCTCCCAGTAAGCCCCGTATCGCCTTCAGGACCTCCTATAACAAACTTTCCAGTAGAATTAATATGAATCTTAGTATCTTCATCAATCCAATCCTCACAAATAGGTTTAATCACTTTTTCTAAAATTTCTTGTTTCAAATAATCTTCAGAAACCGCCTCTAAATGTTGTTGAGCAATTACAACCGCAGAAACTCTTTTAGGCTTATCATCATGATATTCTACAGAAACTTGAGATTTCCCATCAGGCCCTAATCCCTTAATCAATTCAGTTTTTCTAACAACTGCCAATCTTTTCGTCAACTTATGTGCAAGTGTTATTGGCAAAGGCATTAACTCAGAAGTTTCATTACAAGCATATCCATACATCATTCCCTGATCTCCTGCACCCTGCTCTTTATCATCTCCCTGACCTTCAGAAACCCCCTGAGAAATATCTCGACTTTGACTATGGATATTTATCCAAATCCCCGCACCCTCTGCATCCATCCCAAATCTAGGATCTGTATAACCTATTTCTTTCAAAGTATGTTTTGCAACTCTTTGGGCATCCAAAAACGCACTAGAAGTAACCTCTCCAGCAATGTGAACACTCCCAGTTGTAACCATACATTCAACAGCCACCCGAGACTCAGAATCTTGCGCCAAAAGATTATCAAGAATAGCATCACTTATCTGGTCACAAACTTTATCAGGATGTCCTTCTGTAACAGATTCCGAAGTTATAGTATAATTATCCATCTTTTCTAATACCTCAAACAAATTTTCACTTTTAAATTAAATTATAATTAAAAATATATTTTATATTCTAACCCTTACATACTGACAAATCCAAATGAATTGTTCCTGCATTCATATAACTAGCATCTATCAAATGATTTCCACCAGTTCTTGAAGTACAATTTTGAAACAATCCTTCTTCAATCAACAATATCTCTTCATTAGGATCAATTTCATTATTTGAAGTAAAATAAATCCTAAATTTAAATGCCTTATTTGGAGTGTCCTCTCCAACTACAAGAATATCAGTTATAAGTTCATCCATAGTAGTCTCCAATGCGTCACAAACATTTCTTCCATCTAAACAATTAAGATAGTTCCCCATCATTTCATTATAACACGATTTAACTAAATCCTGACCATCCTTATACTGTGGAACATAATTAACAGCACAATCTGTTGTATGGTGCATAGCAGATTCTAATAAATTAGATATTTCAATACTATCATATTCTAATGAATTCTCTCTCCCAAAAGTCAAAGACAAGAATATCAATCCAATTACACTCACTATCACAATTATCAAAACAAATCCCATAATCTCATGCTGCGATTTTTTAGAAAATTTCATTCACTCTCTCCCTGCACCTTTATCTCAGTGCCCGCAACTAATTTAGCAACCTCACATTTTTCATAAGTATAAGTATTCTCATAACCCTTTCTACAAAGTGCAACATATGTTGAAATCGAACGCTCATTCTTTAGCTCCTTATCATACACTTCAAACTTTTCACAGTCAGGATAATTAGCCAAATTACATTCAATCATTTCACTATCAGATTTATCAAAGGCACTGAGCCTAATAACTTTCAAACTACTAAATGGCCAAAAATTCTCATACGGCTCATTACCAACTAAAGAAATCAATTTGTCAGCATCAATACAATTAGATTTCGAAGACGCACAGCTTAATTCTGGAGAATTCGCAAGATTTGTTAATGCCGAAAGAGTTCTTTCCTCCGCAATCTTATTTGCCTGTTTATACAAACCGCTATAAAACAAAGAAAGTGCAAAAAGCCCAACCAAAATAAAAAAGAAAAACACCGCTACGAGCATGAATGCCATTTCCTGAATCTTCAATTGCCCTTTTGAAGATTTAGGCACTAAGAACCCAAAAGTTCTTTCAGCCTGAATTTTCAATTGTCCTTTTTTAGTTCCCATTTTAATATAATTTACAACCTGACTTGGCCCCCTTATTTATCAAATCAATTTCCTCTGCCATCTCAGTAAGCCTCAATATATCCCTAGAGGATTCCAACTCAGCACTCATCAACTCTAATTTCGAACCAATATTAGATAAACAACCAGACCTTTCAATAATATTAACTTTCGTCAAATAAATTTTACTTAACTCATCAAATTTACTTTTCAATCTTTTAAGATTACATTCATAAATATCTGCCGAAGAAAATATCGCACCATATAACAAATTATCCGTATAATAAAGTTTCTTCCCCTCTTTAACCAAATAATTTTTATCATGTGAAACTTCCACATCACAATTCATTTCATCATCAAAACAAACACTAATTCCTTTACAATCCTTAACCTCTTGAGACCTATTCATAAAAATTATTCCTGCCATATTCAAACCTTCTAACTCTTCTTCAATTTCTTCAGGAGCATCAAAAAAACAATGTTCTTGAGAAAATATCAATGTCAAATCTGCAACTTTAAATGTCAAGAAAAAAGGTTTAGAAAAAATTATCAATCGCTTACCTTCAAGCAAACTATTTGTAAAAATATATTTATCTTTGATATCTACCCTTTCACTTTGTTTTCCAAATTCTTTTCCAAACGTCTGTTCTGAAAATGAAACAGTTTCTTTTCCAAATGGTGCAAAAGATTTCTCATTACATGTAAATTTAAATCGACTTTCTTTCTTAAAAGTTATTTCTGTTGCTTTTCCCGAAGCTAATCCAGTTTCCAAGGGGTCCAACAATGAAGTCAGCTTAGCAGCAGTCTCAGTATAAATTGTAGATTCACTCGTTACAATAAATTTGCTTGAACCATATATCGCTAAAAATAAAATAAACCCTCCAACAATTAATGCAAAAATCCAGTTAAAACTTAACCCAAAAAGTCCCTTTGATTTCATCTTAACTCACCCTTACGAGTCTGTCATTGAATTCTTTTTCAATATTTATTCTAACTACCCCGTCCTTTATTGGAAAACAATGCGGATTATCAGAACTTATTATCTTCGGAAGATCCAAATGTTTTATAATTTTGTAAGGAGTTTGACAAGCATTATTCTTGGGATAAAAAAACATGTTTGCATTATTTCCCCGATAAATAGATATCTCCTCATAAACATATTCCCATTCTCCCCGAGGTTCTTCAGTAAGGTTAGAAAAACAAACAAAATCTAATTTACTAGGCATTGCCCTCTTAAATGTAGCACTCTCTTCCTGCGAGTTCCATGTATTAGTAACCTCAGTATCAAAGTCATCTATAAATATTCCTAACTGCGTACAGTCCCTCGTACCTATAAAAGCTCTAATTGCAATAAACGCAATTATCAAAAAAAATATAATTAAGATTATAGAAAATATCATCCCAAAAGATAATCCAATCGATTGCTGCGCTTTATTATTCACACTCTTTTTCATAAAACCTAAAAGTTAATGGGGTTAATAAATGTTTTTGGTTTGTAGGGCCATTATAGGTAACCTCAAGGTTTAATTTAGGATTGGGTGAATTGCCCATAATAATCTGTCAGGAATATTGAAAAATCTGGCCTTAAGGAATTGTCCCGAGAATCTTCATATAGGTCACATATCCGAAAGCCAGAAGTTTTTATTACATCATAGGATTTACCACTTCCATGAATTATATGGAGTAAACTTTCATCAAAAGAGTTTACAAATCGGGAATTAGACCATTCTTTGTGATATTGGAATTTTTTTTGAATTCGTTCAGCAACCAGATTTCTTTCATCTGTTAAGATAAGTGTAACATCTGGATAATTAGATGAGTCGTTTACTCCAGGTTTATATTTGTTTAAAAGAGTTGGGAAAGACCTAGTTTTATTTATTTTATCCAGGGAAATAGTATAAGCCAAAGATGAAAAAAAAGTTCTATCAAAGATTAATCGTTCTTCCTTTGAGTGATTTTTTGAATGGTTTCTTAGATTAAATAAAGTATTTTTGAAAAACCATTCTTGAATCTCAAATTGATCTGAGATTTCTTTAGGGGGCTTATTAATTTCTGCTACATGAGGGATATCTTGTTCAGTAAAGAGTCTTTCGATTAGAGTCGTTTTTCCAACACAGGAAATTCCTTCAAATCCAATCATTATTGTCATGTTAAAGTAGTTACTAGTAAGATTTATAAGTATTTCTATATTAGTTAGAGTATGTCAATCCATATTAATTCCAAAAATGTTTCAGATTTTATTCTGGGGGAAAACAAAGATATCATTACAAAAAATGTTAACAAAGATTATAATAGCCTTTTTAAATATCTGGAGAACTATTTAAAAAATAATCATAAGTTTATTCTTAAAAAACTTAATGATAAAAAAGAATATCAAGTAATAGATCTGGGGGAAAGTATAATTTTATGCAAAAAAAGTTACAAAAAATCAGAAACAATTTTACAAATTGGATACCCTTTTCCGATTATTGAAAAGAAAATAAATTCAGATTTATTTTATGGGGGAGAGATTAGAATATGTCTACATAAAAATTTTTTAAGAAAACATCAACATAAAATATTAAAAATGAAATTTGATTACAAAGAAACCTGCTTGAAAGAAGAAGCTTTTAAGAGGCATAGCCTAGAATTGTTAAAAAAATGTAAAAATTTATATTATTTAGACCCATTTAATTTCATAGGAGATTCTATTATGAACCTTCAAATATTTGATATTTTTAAACATCATTCAAATACTATTAATTATATTTATTCTAGATATCCAGAGTGTTTAAATTGTTTTAATCAAGAAAAATTATACAACCTAGATCTAAAGAACATTTTGAATATAAAAGAAGGATCAATTGTAATTATTCCTAACTTTATAGATATACATCAAATAACATTGGTTCAAATTCTTCAAGAATTAATTAAAAAGGATTTAACTTTTTTTGTTATTGGAAGAAATAACATTATTCATAACAAAAATAAAACAATTTTTAGTATTTCTGGGCAAACTGATGAAATTTTACTTAGGGAAAATGTAAACGATTTAATTACTAGAAGTGTTTACAGATTTATCCCAGCCATAAAGAACCTCCGATCAAATTCACTAGAAATAAATTCAAATAAAAAAGAGTTAAAAGTTTGTTTGTGCCCTTTTGCATCAACTAATAAGAAATCCTTTTCTAAAAAAGATATTCAAAATATATTCAAAAGAAAACTTAAATATTTCAATGAAATATATATTTCTATATCTGGGAAAGAAAGCAAATCCAATGTAAGGATAATTAAAAATTTGTGCAAAAATAATCAATTTAAACTATTGGTAGATGGAGGATTTGGAAATCTGAGGGAATTGATTGTTAAAAATAATTTGAATATTTTTATATGCATGGACTCAGCTTCTTCGATATTTTTTACCAAATTAAATAAGATGGTTTTTACAGTATATAAAAATAGTAATTGGGATGGTGAGAATCTTAGATCCCTTAGCGGAGAATCTCCCTTAGGTTTTTGTAGTTATAAGATTAATCAAATCCCTATAATCTCCAGGGGAAGTTTATCTATTGAAGATATTGAAAAGTTTATCAAGACGATTAAATACTGCTCGAATAATTTATCTAATGGTGAAGAAGACCATATGAAAAAGATTTTTCTAAATCTAGAAAAACTTATGCATGAGGTTAAAGACCCTGTAAGCGCAATATCTTGTTTTAGTTATTATAAAAACATCCCGAATATCTTTAAAAATGATTTAGGGATAAATGTTTCTTTTTTAGAATCATTTTCCCCCAATAAATTATTCGAAGAAGACATTGTTTCTAAGTTTAGTTTACAAAAAAAAGATTTATTTCTTTCTTTAATTAAAATTTCCCCAACATATAAATTTCTTCTAAATATAGTAAATGAATCTCGGACATATTCTTAGAAGGTATAATTTTATTTAAACTATTTTATTATGCTATTTATAATCTCCATAACTTCTTTCAAGCCATTACCATTTTCTACAAAGAAGTCTATCCCAGCATATTTTTTAAGTTCTTTTTTATCAATTTCTTTAGAAACTAAGAGTATTCTTATTGAATCTTTTTTATTAAGAAAGATTTCACTATCATTGAAATTATCTCCAATAATTATGAGCGGTTTATCCTTTATTTTATGATAAATCTTGGGATGATGCTTTTCTAAATAAAGTTCGTCTTTATTTGTAGAGACAATTAATTTCGATTCATTAATAAAATCTTTTTCATCAAAACATATTTTATTTGCAATTATGTCTACATCTAAATGCCCATAATCTTTAAAAAAATCCTCTAGGATATTTTTTATCCCTCCAGAAAATATAATCAGTTTATGATCCTTGATAAGTTCTAGAAATTCATTAAAAGATTCTTTTAATGTAATATAATTTTCATCAAGTATCTTTGAGATTATTTTCGGAGTTAAATTATATCTATTTAATAAATGAAATTCTTTTTTCCACCATTCATACATAGATTTATGTTTTAAGGATTTTTTTATGTTTGGATCTATTTCAATTTGATAATATTTATAAAATATTTTTTCACTTTCCGTTCGATAGTGTTTACTTAAAAAGTCCGTGTTCCTAAAGACCGAGATAGAATTAATAAATTTTTTGTTTCTAGAATACCTTTGAGTCAAAGTTCCATCAAAATCACTGATTATAACAATTTCTTTTCCCTTAAAATGTTTAATTTTATCTTTTAATTTTATTTTTTTTTATATTAAAAAGAGATTTTTCCATTTGAGTGCTCAATATTTAACATAATCCTTTTCCTCATGGAGTTCTGAATCCGATAGGACATTTATATCTTTTTTTATTTTTGCCCTTTCATCATTTTTTTTATAAACCATTCTTGCAAGCTTTATAAATTCTTCATCAAATAAATTTTTGCCTTCCCGAATTCTTATCTTATCTTCAATATCCCATAGCTCAGAATTAATTTTAAATAAATCCTCGAAATGACTATCTGTTTCAGAAAAATCAACTATCTTTAATTGGGGTAATAAGGATAAAAACTCTTTCCTTATATTCTCTAATTTATCTGGATCGGTAATTTTTGTCATTTTTATCTTTAGGATGGTAATTTTATCTACAAGCTCCCCCACAGATATGGGAACCTTTACAACATTATGGATCTTATTTATCAGATCCTCAATCTCATAAATTTCCTCGATATAAAAATTTGGCATATATTTTACTTCTGGCTTAATTTTTATTGGTTTCATGCCAAAGGCATAAGGTATTCCATAATTTTTTGCTCCAAAGATATCATCTTCATGGTCATCCCCCACAAAAACACACTCCTCTTTCATTACATTTAATTGTTTAATGGAGACATCAAATATTTCTTTGGAGGGTTTTCTTATACCATGATCGCAAGAAAGAATAATGGAATCAAAAAGGTCTCTTATTCCTAATTCATCTAAATGAAAAAAAGTTAATCTAGTCCACGCATTACTCAAAATCCCCAACTTATAACCTCTGCCCTTTAATTTTATTAAAGTTTCTTTCAAATCTTTTTTAAATTTGTGCTTATGATCATACATCTCATTAATTTTTATTATTTCTTTCAAATCTTCTTCGCTAATATCCAGATCATAAAAGAGATATTTTTTAAAAGATTCTTCTGGAGTTAACTCTTTCATATGTTTTACTGCCCATTCATTATACTTTAAAAAACTACTCTTTCTTCTTTCAAATAATTTGTTAAAATCTACCTCATAACCCCTATTTTTTAAATAATCATAAGCCCTCATAGTAGCATCTTTTAATGTTTCTTCATTAACCTCACAACTTGCCAAAGTATTCCAATAATCAAATACTACTGCCTTTATTTTTTTATTAGCCATTAAAAAACTTAACAGATTATACTTTTAAGTCTTTCTACTAATAAGTAATTTATGGCTTAGTATAAAAATCGAAGGTTTAGAATAAGATTTTAAATGTATCTTTATATATGCTCAAAGTATTAGCTTATTATGAAAGGAAGAATGGTTGCATTAATTGTATTTTATAATCTTGAAAAAAAGATCCTTCTTCAAGATAGAAGAAAAATTTCTAAGGTGGGCGAAGAATGGGGATTTTTTGGGGGGGGAATTAAAAATAATGAAACTCCTGAACAAGCAGTAGTTAGAGAAACTGGGGAGGAATTAGGATATGAATTAATAAATTTTGAATATCTTGGAAATTTTAAAAATACAATTGAGAGATATATGATTGATAGAGAGATTTTTATTTCTTCTCTTGAAGATAAACTTTCAAAATTTACACTCTATGAGGGAGAAAAAATGCAACTTTTTACAATCTTGGAAGCTAAAAAATTAAAAATGGTTCCAGGAGATGAAGGAGCTTTAAATTTAGTGGAGAAATATCTTAATGAGATAGACTAAAGTTATATAACTGCCATTAGACCAAATAAATAAATCAATTTACAAGGAATGAATTAAAAAAAATCTCTAATGCAAGGGTTTGTAGAAAATAGGATCCCTTCAGATTAAAACCTTTAAATGTTTTTCATCCCCTTCACTTCCCCCAACCCTTCAAAATCAAAACAATAAACACAATCACCAACACAATCAAAACTCCTAAAAGAATCTGCCAAACCCAATCAGAATCCTCTTCAGAAACTTCCCGAAATCCTTCACCCCCTCCATCATCCTCCACCAAAGGAGTCTGAGTCTGTGAATTATATTCTAAACTCCCCACAGCACGACTATCCCGAGAAAACTGCGTCAAAGAACTCCCTACAACAACCTCCCCCTCTGAAGAATAAATCAAAATTTCCTTACCTTCCCCACTATAAGGTACCAACAAATTAAAAATAGTTTCATTTAATTTATGAATCCCTCCATCAATAAAATATTCTCCATCATCATCTAAAATATCATAAGCTTCCAAAATTGGAGCGCTAAACTCTAATTCATTTAACACATCACCATTAAAATCTAAAATCTCCAAGGTATAACTTTCTAATCCATCATCTAAAAAAATCCCTCTATCAAATTGCTCAATCACCACATTAGTAGAAACAACATTCAACTCACCCAATTCATATTTCAACCCAATATCATAATAAACTCCTGAAGCACTAACCAAACTCATCATCAAAACTACATTAAAAATAAAAATACCCATCTTCATCTTTGACCCTCCTGAATATACTTCGTCAACGATCCCTCATCAGAAGGTAATCCTGCCAAACCAAAAATCCTCGCACCCTCATCTTTTGTCATAAAACCATATTTAACAAACAAAGCTGCTTTTGCTCTAACAGTTTTATGCCCAGAATATGTCGAACTCAACCCCTGATTCCACGAACCAAAAGTTCCTTTATAATTTTTATTATCCCAACTATCCCTATAAATCATTTCCACAAATGTGGAAGTATCTTCTGCTCCAGTATAACCATATTTGTATGTATGCGGAGATGAACTTCCTTTTATCTGTTTCCACTCTGCTTCAAAAGCCTTACTTCCACTTCCTCCAACAACAAAATCCCTTATGTGCCCTATCTCATGTCTTGCTACCCCTGGACTAACAATCCCATTTCTTCCAACATCTAATCTAACATGTCCAGGACTTGCAAGCCCTGCAACAGGAATACCAATAAACCAAAATCCATAAACTAAATTCGGAGACAAAGTCAATTTCTTCAAGCTATGCAAACTTTCCCGAGGAGTACTCCCCAAAATATCCATAACCTTTCTTAACTCCGAAGGATTAGAAACAACCTTCCCAGATAAATCCACCAGATTAACCCCTGTAAATCTCTCAAAACTTCTTTCAGTTGGAGGAGCATAATAACTCAGCCATTCAGAAGCTCCCTTGTAAAAACCAGGATACTTTCCACCATAAGGATTTAATTTCACAGCAACCCATCCAGCATCAGGACCAATCCCCACCAACCCATCATTACCCATCACAACCGTATGGGCATCTCCATCCACATCAGTATAAATCCTCTCAATATTTCCATCCGTAACCTTATAAGCTTCCAATTTAAACGGAACAAAATTACTTGAAGCTTCAACACCCTCAATCATCAATTTTTTACTCCAAAATATCTCTTCAGCCTCAGGTTTATAATAAAGAGACCCCCCATCCTCATTAAACACAAAACCCTCAAGCGTAGCAATTCTAGTAACTTTATTTTGACTTTGCCGATTTTCCATAAAAACAAAAGAAGGCTTAGCCTTACCACTACTATAACTCTTAGCAACAAAAAAATCTCCCTCAGCATTCACATCAGGAGCAAACATACTATCGCTTTGAAACTTAAATGTAGGAGTCTCACCTTTTTTATTAATCCCAAAAGCCACACTTTTCTTACCCTTATTCAAAGAAAGATATGCTTCATCATACCCAATATTTGTCTTACCCTCAAAATCCAAATAAGTAAAAACCTTCTCAGGATTTATTATCTCAATCACCTCCCCATTCACTTCTATTTTCCCATGATTATCAAAAAACCACTTCCCATCCTTAACCCCCAAAGTTCCACGAAATTTATAATCCCCCAAAATCCAAGGCTCACCATTTTCATTTGTAAAATAAAATTTAGATATTCCTGCAACATCTTTATCCAATCGAGTTGGTTTACTCACTTCAACACCTGCAGGATAAGTAATAAACACTTCCCCATTTTCATAAATAACTTTAGCCCCCTTAGGTAATTTTATATTTTCATTCCCCAAAGACACATTACCCGAATCCCCCATTGTAAAATAAGCTTCCTTAACCAAACCATTTTCATCAACATAAATTTGAGGTTCCAAATTTTCATCTCCTTTTTTAACTCCCAACAATCTCGAATAAACATTATCTCCAATTTTAACAATTCCTCCATCTAAAAAAGTAATCTTTGTCAATCCCTTAGTCCCATCATTTCTAACCAACTTAATCTTATTCCCTGTAGCAGTTCCTGCCTTCAATCCCAACTTATCACTAATATCCACAACCTTTTCATCTACAATAGAAGTCTCATCCAAAATTCCCAAAGCAACATCAACCACATTCTCTCCATCAACCACCACCTCATCTTCACCAATAACCCCTCCAACTAACAACATCACAATAACCAATCCAAACAACAATCCCCAAGTTTTCATTCTTCCAACCTCTCTGCAAAATAAAATATAAACTCTTGCCCATTTATTCCTGAAGAGGCATCAACAATAGAAAAAATCCTAGCATCCTGATAATCCCTCATCTCAATTATCATTTTATTATCCATTGCAATTTTCTCAATACAAGTTAAACAAATTTCACTAGGATACTTCTCCTGCACCGTCACAATCTCCAAAGAAGCATTGTGAGCTCCCAAAAGATTAACAGGAACCTCAATATCAAAATCTTTCAAAACAAAGCTCTCATCACCCTTGGCTATCGACAAAGAATAATCTATATCAAAGCTAACTAAATATTCTTCAACATTCACAACACTCTTAATTTCTTCCTGCCTAACCTCAAAATTAGGAAAGTCCACAAAATTCCGAGTACAAAAAAACAACATCTGATTTACATATTTCGAAAGCTCCATCTCAATTTCATCCAAACTCAAAACTTCAACATTACCTTTATCAAAATAAACCGGAATCTCATTATCTAAAGAACTTTCAGGAGAAATAAAATATCCTCCATTATCACCAATATGATTCACAGCGTTCTCAACAGTCTGCTCAACACAAGATTCAACAAACGAATAAATCGGCTGAACTTCAGAATCAACCCGTACCCTATCAAAATCAATAATATCTGGCTTAGAAATAAATATAATAATTATAGCAAAGACTAAAATCAATGCAATAATAACAAACATACTAACTTGCCCTCTTTTCATTTTAAAAATAAGAGAATAGAATTAATAAGGGTTTTGGTGAACGAATTACCTTTCTGATTCTTCCCAAACTCTTCTAATATTCCGACTAGAAAAATTTCCCTTAAGCATAAGCACCTCATTATTTGAAAAATTAAATCCAAGTGGAGACACAAAACTCCTACTTCTCGAATCCATAAGTCTTCTAAAAGAATCTATTTGTTTTTCTGTGAAGATGAAATATTTTGTAAAGGACTACTAACAGGATTAGAACGAGTAACTACTGGAAGTTTTGAAAGAGGAGTGCCCTGACTAAGAAATTTATTATCTAAACTAGAGTCTTGTATTATATTTCCTTTTTTTACTGGAGTAGGTTTTGAAACACTAGGCTTAGGTTTTTGTAAAACATTTTCAGGCTTCCTCATTAAATTAAACCCCCTAACACCTAAAAGTTGAGTATCAATATGAAATGCTGCATAATATTTTCCCTCTCCATGTTGAGAAACAAGTTCCGGAGTCCCATGGTGATAACCTCTCCAACGATGCCAAGTATGTTTTGTTATAGGCTTTGTTTCACTAAAAACCACATTATGATTTGGATCTAAGAGCGTCATTGAAGCATCATGTCTTTCCCTATCAAAATTTTTAGTCACCATAGTAAAATAAAGTGACTCATTACTATAAAATGTTTTTTTATCTCTCCCAATAAATTCATTAGGAGTATTCACATGCCTTCTCGGATAATCCATTTTCCCATTCCTATTTTTATCCTCCCATTTGTTATATACATAATAAGAAGCTGCAAAAACCAACATAGGGTCATTTTCATAAGGAGCTATCTGCAATTTAGTGGGTTGACTTCTCACATTAATTGCATTATACCAAGCTATTTGTTGTTGAGCAATTCCAATTCTCCTCAAGAGTTCTGCATCACGACAATTTTTACTAGGAATTATTCCTGATTCCAAAATTACACCCATCGCATGCAACGCTGAATTCATATCATTAGATTGTGCATAAACCCGATTACGCCCATAACCCTGTGCATAAGCTTCATTAGAATTCGTAAAAAACCCTAATGAACCAGCAACGAGAGTAGCACCTAAAACACATTTTGATGCCAAACCTTTAAGTTTTCTTTTAAATCCCATATCTCTCCAAACCTCCATTATCCTCTAAATTCAATACAATTTAAGATTTATAAATTTTTGGTTTGATGTTGCTGAGGGATATTTATTAAAAACCTAAATTCCTTTTAGTCCAAGACTCTTTGAAAGTATCTATAAGATATTGCCGTTGCAAAGGAGTGGTCATTCCATAAAATGATTGTTTTGCTTGTTGTTCTGTTCCTCCACTCCGAACAGTTTGTCTAACATGTACATCCATTGATCTCTCTAAACTATAACCCAAGAAATTATTAAAAGCCTGTTTATCAGATGATTGAGAATATGAATTCCCATTAGATTCAACCGCCATCCCTAATGCTGTAGCTGCACTCATAAACTCGGGCAATTTTGAACTTCTATCCCTATTGGTCTCAAGTGAAACAATTCCTCCATTTGTATAGGCAGTTAACTCATCCAGAATATAAAGGGGTTCTTCTCTCCAAGTATTAAATGCAATCCTAGAATAACTTTCTGCAAATGAATATTGTCCTCCAGTTTTTAAATTATTTGGAAGTAGGGGATTTATATCTCTAATAATATCCAGTTTTGGTTCCCTCAAAATAACATACTCTCCATTTAATAAATAAAACCCATTATGAGAGATACCTGTGGAATATTCATTTCTAGAAATCTGCACTCTTTCCTGAGGAGCTAGTTCATTTCTTATCCAACTATTCAGTCCATGAGTTCTTTCATGGCCTAAATTATCTCCAGCCTTCCGGATTCTGAATGCATCTCTTTCTCGAGGGTCTTGAGTTTGACTAAGTGCATCTAAGTGATGGTCTTCAATGTCTCCTAAAGCAGATCTAGATTTTTTTTGCAAATTCCAATTTTTAATTTCAAGTTTATCATAATAAGAAACACTAATCCTCTCAAAAACACTCGCAACATTCCCCCCTTTAGCAACCTCCCTCAAAACCCCAATTCTTTCCTGAATCCCCAACCCAGAATATTTCTCTTCTTGCTCACCATTCAAACTCTCAAATGCAACTCGAGTCTCACCATCATCAATATAAATCTCCCCCTTATTTGTAGTATAAATCCCATCTTTCTTATCATAACCTAAAACATATTTTCCCTCATCCAGATGAAATGTCTCTCCGGGCATCATCTTACCATCATCCCAATATGAAACAACATGCATCGGAATCGCATCATCAGTAACCTCCCACATGTCATAATATTTTTTATTTAAATTACCAATCAATCCATTCTTCTCTAACAGCTTCCCATTATAAATTTTATAATCTCCATGAGTTACTACTTCCCATTCATCCTCTGTAAAATCAATTTCAATCTCTCCATTAATTAATGCCTTCATTGTCATTCGAGCACCACCCTTAATATAACTCACATCAAGACCATCTTTCTCAGAGCCTCCTCTCAATACAACTTTGTTCTCCTGAACCAACATAGCCCTTTCCTCAAAATCCTTCGGAATAGCATCAGAAAATAAATAAACTTTCCCCTCCTCCACTCGCCCAACTTCAAAATCATTTATCTTAGCTTTAGTAATATAAAATTCACCATCAAAGAAAACACTCAAAGATTCATCATCAATAAGCCCACTAACTCCCATACCCAAAACATTTATATCACCATCAGAAATAAATTCAATCAAACCCTCCCCATCACCTGTAACAGAAATCTCACTATTCTCAGGCAACTTAACAACAATCTTCCCATCCTCAAAACTAACTTCACTATCTTCAGGAAGAGAAACATCAAAACCATTTATATTAAAAGTTCCTTCATTAGCCACAAAAGAAGTCCCTTCAATTAACTTGCCCTCAGAATTAAACTTAAATACAGAACCAGGCTTAGCATCATATTCCTTGCCCTCAACAATTATCTTTTCAAAATCCGTCAATACAACTTCTCTTTGCAAATCCAAATCAATATCTCTCACTTCCCCTGCAGTATCAACAACCACTCCAGCAAAAACAAAACTCATACTTATCAACAAAACAAACAAAAAACAAAAACCCCTTAACCTCATCTAAGCCTCCATAAATTCATATTTATTAGCAAAAATAAACACAAAATCCTCTTCATTTATTTTAGAATTTTTATCTGTAACCACAAAAGCAGTCGACTCCTCATCAAGACTAATCATCTTCACAGAAATATCCTTCTCCAAAGAAACTTCATAAATCTTATGAGAATTTACAGCACTAACATCTTTAACTTCCTCTTGCATTATTTCAAAAACAGCATCATAAACAACATCTAATCTAACAGGAATTTCCACATTAAAATCTTCTAAAGTATAACTCTCTTCTTCTTTTATTATAGACAAAGGATAATTCAAATCAAAAACAACCACCCCTTCACCAATTTCAACATCACTCTTAATTTCAGACCTTTCAATTATAAAATCCGGAAAACTAAAAAAATCATTAAGACAATATCCAATATTCTCATTAACATATAACGAAAGCTCTTCAGC
>CAYNOY010000013.1:0-19248 GCA_964399015.1 Candidatus Woesearchaeota archaeon
AGATAAAACTGGAGGAAGCATAAAAGTCAAACTCACTCACACTCTTGGGAAAAAAACAGGCCACATCAATTACAGCTTATCAGGAATTTCAACAGCAATAACCTTAGAAAAAAGAGAAAATGATTTTTATTTAACTCAAATCACTCAACTAAACTCAAACCACGAAACAAAAAAAACAATAGAAGAAAAATTAAAACTCCAAAGAGTAAAAACAGGCAGACTTTCAAAAACCTGTCTAACCCAATTAGCAAATAAATCTTTTTCTCGCCTTAAAACCTTATATAAAAATTCTCAAAAATCAGAAAAACAATGGGGCACCCCACCCTAAAAGAGGAATTTGTGACAGCCCCTTATTTTTAGGATGTCTGGGGATTGAAAGTAAGCTATCTTACCTCCCCCTAAAAGGGGAGGTTTTCAATCCACAGCATAATCAAATCGTAAACAACTTATCATCCTTAACATTAAATATTTTCAAACGAGCCCCGCAATCCAACCAACCATGCGCATAATTCAAAGCACCATAAGCATTAACATAGTCACCTTTCTCCTTAAAATGAACCGAATCTGAAAGATAACACTTAACCATCAAGAATATCTCCTCAGCATCCTTCTTTCGACCGCGAGCAACAACCTCACGAGCCATCTCTAAAGCCCTAGAACTCAAATCATAATACTTGTCAATCTTCTCCTTAGTTATTTTGTTATTCTTAGCAACCATAAAAACTTCAAGAAAAACAAGTTTAAATATATTTTCCAAACCCCCATTTAACAAAACAAGGATTACAAAACTAAGAATTCCAAAACCCAGATTAAAAAATAAACTTCTCAACAGCCCCTTTCAAAAAATAAACATCAAACTACCTAAATCGTTTAAAAAAGGAAATCATTTTATAAAAAGTAAAAAGGGGTAAAGGGAGAAGTCACTTCTCCCTAAAATTTTTAATAATTTAATATTTCGGCAAAGGCCTCCCACCACCTACACCCCTTACACCACCTACACCACCTACACCTCCCACACCTCTCGCACCACCAATCAAAGAATAAGGTGTCTTTCTAGTCAAAATAAATCTTGAACCCACAAATTGAGATTCAACCGCAGAAATTATTAAATCTCCAACAGCTGCCTTCAAAATTCCTCCAACAACCGGAATTCTAGCCCGAGAAGCAAAACTAGCAATAACCTCAGAAATCTGTAACGGGCCCAAAATAATTTTAGTAAGCTGAATTTTATTCCGTTTTTTAACAATCAAATTTTTTCCAGGTCCCGGACACTCTACAAATTGAATTGCCTTATCTCCCAAAAATCTATTAATAACAGTCATACCAGATTCTTTAGTAACCTTCGATTGAACAACAGATCTCTTAAATTTTTTATTAGGAACTTTCTCAGAAACCTTCGACAAATGAGCCAACACCTTTCTCTTAAATATTTCACCTCTCTTCTTTTTCTCAGGCACAATTAACTTAACTTCTTTTATTTCAGATTTAACTTCATCATTGTTTCCAAAAACTTCCTTCTCCAAAACCGAATTAATACCTGAAACATCCAAAGATAAACCATTCTCCGGAAACGGCTCAAGAATCTTTTGTTTTATTTTTTCATCATCAACAGCTTTTTTTGAAATATGCATTTGAACCGGATGAGACAACATCGATTCTACAAACAATCTCAAAAAAACAACCCTATCTTCATCTTTAATTTGTTTTAATCCCATATATTTTTAAAATAAAATTTAATATCTTGGAAGAGGTCTTGAACCTACTGGAGGCCTTCGTTCACCTATTCGCCCAATTGCCGAAGGTGCTCTACCTCTTACCCTTTCTTCCATCATCATAATCCCCTTAGAAATAGTTTTATTCTGATCCAACAAAGAATCCAATTTATCCAAAAAATCTTTATCAACATTTCCAGAAGATTTTATTTCATCACCAGAATATTTATCCGCAAAACTCTTAGCCGAAATTTCAAACAATTGCAACATCTTTGACATGTTCGAAGAAAGCTCATCAAACTTCACAGAAAGATTAGTCAAAACCTTTTGCAAGTTAATAAAATTCTCAATCAAAACTTCTTCAAGCTCAGCCTTAGTCATCTTTTTCTTCTTAAAACCTTCATCTCTTTTTACCATAATTAAAATAAGAAAACCTAATTTATAAATATTGGGGTTGTTTTAACCACAACCATCCGCGTTTCCACAATTAGGACATTTCCTACAACTCGCACCATTAAACTCTGTCAAAGACCCACATTTTTGACAAATCTCATCGCTCAGAGCTAAATCCCCTTTTTGAACATCGTCCTTGTAAAGAGGTTTAATTTCTTTTAACACCCCATCATTCATAACTCCGTCAATAAAATCAATTCGAGATTTAAAATGTTCTTCCCTTCTTCTTTGAGCCAAAACATTACATCTTAAATTTCCAATCTGTTCTGAACCTGGTTGAATCTCACAAACCCCTATATCTCCAAGATATTCTAATTCAAGAAGCTTCGCAGTAAAATCTGCTATCGAAGTACAACTTCTAATGAACGGATGATTAGTCATCCCACTTATACTTCCTTTCGCATTACGATTATGCCTTATCGATTCAAGTAAAGGTTCCCCCCTTTGTCTGTTTCTTGAAGCCAATTTCATCATAGTTTCATATTCTGCAGCATATTCCGAACCTGAACTTCCAAATAAAGCAAAATAATCTGCAGGAGAATCTTTTGGAGGACGATTACCATATTCTCCAACCATAACTTGAACCCCATGACCATTAATATCTACATTCCACCTCATTACCTCTCCACGATTATCCGGTTTAATTCTTTCACCCCAAACAGGACCTTCACTACCCTTAGCCTTATGAACTGAAGTTATCGGCTGAATTCCCTTAGCACCATCAACATACAAACTAACTGATTTCAATCCCAACTTCCAACCTTCCACATAAGTATCTCTTATAGTCTCAATAGTAGATCCCTTAGGAAGATTAACCGTTTTAGATATTGCCCCCGACAAAAAAGGTTGAACTGCTGCCATCATATTCAAATGTCCCTTATAATGAATTGTATTACTATCTCCACCAAAAGCAGTAGCAAAAACTTCATAATGAGATTTATCCAACCCCGGAGCATCAATAACACTTCCATTTTCATCAATATACCTTAATATTCCCTCCAAAGTATCTCCAGAATAACCTAATTTTTTCAACCCTCTAGAAACACATGGCTTAACAGGAATTTCTAATTCTCCTCCTCCAGCCAATCCCTTAACAGACTTAAGAGCACCCATAGGCTCTATTCCAGTACAATCAACATCCATCATAAATCCAATAGTTCCAGTAGGAGCAAGCAAAGTTGTCTGAGCATTTCTAAAACCATATGATCCACACAATTTACCAACTTCGCTCCAAACATTTTTAGCTTCACTAAGAATTCCCTCTAATCCCTCAACCCCGTGAGTTTGAATATCACCTGTAGCATCAACATGCATTTGAATAACATTTAACATAGGATCCCTATTTTTATCAAACTCTTCAAAAGCCCCTTTCTTTTTAGCAAGTTCTGCAGAAGTTCGATAAGCATAAGCAGTCATTAAAGAAGTAACTGCAGAAGCCATTGCCCTTCCCTCATCAGAGTCATAAGCAACACCATTCTCCATTAACAACGCCCCTAAATTTGTATAACCTAATCCTAATGCCCTAAATCTATGAGAATTTTCTGCAATTTCCTTCGAAGGATAAGAAGCATAATCTACCAAAGCATCCTGAGCATATATAGAAGTCCTTACAGCTCCCTGAAGTTTTTCAATATCAATAATCCCTGCCTCATTTCTAAATTTAGTCAAATTAATAGAAGCCAAATTACATGCAGAATCATCTAAAAACATATATTCAGAACAAGGATTACTTGCACGAATTTTTCCAGAATTAGGACAAGTATGCCATCTATTTATCGCACCATCATACTGCACTGCAGGATCTCCAGTAACTGCTGCAGCCCTCGCCATCTGTTCAAGAAGTTCTCCAGCATCAACAGTTTTTCTTTTATTAGTCAATCTTTTTAAAAATCGTTTATCTGGAAGATATCTATCGTCTTTATAATCCTCTAAATTAATTTCAACTTCTTCTGTATGCCTATCTGCAGTCCTAAAATGTAAATCCCAACTATCTCCATTCAATGCAGCAGTCATAAATTCATCACTAACCCGCAGACTATTATTTCCATTTTGCCCATCAACAGTTCTCTGAGATTCAGGTTCCATATCCCCACCAGATTTAGGACCCCACTGAGGCATTGCAGATAACCATAATGCTTTTTTTTCTTCATTAACTTTCCAAGAAAGAAATCTATAAATATCTGGATGATCATCATCCAAACTAACCATCTTCGCAGCACGCCTAGTTTTTCCACCCGATCGAACCCCTCCTGCAATTGCATCATAAATACGCATAAAAGACATCACACCCGATGCAACTCCCCCTCCACTCAAAGGCTCATTAACTCCTCGTAACTGTGAAAAATTAGACCCCGTCCCAGAACCAAACTTAAACAACATCCCCTCCTTATACGCATGCTGAAGAATAGCCTCCATATTATCATCAATAGATTGTATAAAACAAGCAGAACCCTGGGGCCGAGCATAAGCATTAATCCTATTAGTAATAACCCCATCCTCGCCAATAGCCCAATGAGAAGATTTTTCATTATCCTCAGTAATCCCATATCTTTCATGTAAACCCACATTAAACCAAACCGGAGAATTAAATGAAAACTCTTGATTTAAAACCATTTTCGCAAGATCATAATTAAATCTAGCAGAATCATCTCTCTCAATCAATCCCTGTCGAACTACCTGATCAGTAAGAGTATCTGTAACTCTTGAAACTAATTGTTTAAGACTCGTCTCAACCGGACGCTCTCCATCTCCCACGAAAAAATATTTTTGAGTTACAACTTTTCTCGGAAGATCTTCCCAAGAAGATGGAAAATTCAACCCTTCCTGTTCATAAATAACCATCCCTGCATGATCCGTAATTCGAACATCACTTTTTTTCCAAGTAAGTTCTCCATAAGGATCTAATCCACCTTCAACCATCACTCCCCAACCTCCATCAACTCATCCTTAAACTCACTAATATCCCTAAAATCTTTATACACAGAAGCAAACCTAATATACGCGACCTTATCCAATTTTTTTAATTTATTCATCACCATTTTTCCTATCATTTCACTTTTTATCTCCTTTCCTTTTTTCCTAAATTTTTCTTCAATCTCATCCACTATCTCCTCAATCTCCTTAACCGACACCTCCCTTTTCTGACACGCCCGCATCAATCCATTTTTCAATTTCTCTTTTGAAAACTTTTCTCTCCTACCATCTTTCTTAACAATCACCACCCCACCAACTTCTGCCCTCTCATAGGTAGTAAATCTTTTTCTACATTTAAGACACTCCCGTCTCCTTCTAACTCCTTCGGGAGCACCTCTTTTATCAGTAACATGAGTACCATGTCCGCAATATACGCATTTCATTATAAAATGTATTTCACCAAGAACCATACAACATACAAGATATTGTATACCTCTTTTTACTTAACTACAATCAATTGTAGTAATTGAATAAATTAAATTTCACATCTTTATAAATATATATGCAACAAAGAATATAAAATTGCATACAATATCTTGTAGAAGATGACGATTCAAAATATATTTCCGAGAACAACTATTCCCAGCATACAATTTTAATCTTTGCTAATTGACTTCGTCTTTTTATATTTCAAACCTAATTTCTCAACAACCTCAATCACCTGATTCCTCTGCTCAGATTTCCCACAACCTTTCCAATCCACTAACACTAATTTTATCTGTTCCTTAGTTTTCTGTTCTGCCTGAGTCAGCATCATATCAGTCAAAGGTAAAGCATGCTGAGGGATAATATGAGAAATTGCGTATTCAGAATTAAGTTGAATCTTATTAAATACAGGTGCATAATGTGGCCCACCAATTCCAACACAAGGAATCCAATTAGAACCCTCCTGATAATTCTCTAGAGACAAAATTGTTTTAGCAACAATTCGAGCAGCACCCTCATCCAACCATTCAGGTTCCTGACTTCCCAACTCTATAAACACACAAGGAATCTCCATCAAAGGTCCATGATGCGTCACCTCCAAAGTAATATTATAAGCTTTATCCAAACTTTTCCGACCTTCAACATAATTTTTATTTAACTCCTTAAACAAATATTTCAAAATAAAAGCTGAAGTAGGACAAATTTTTCCAGGCTGCCCACCAAGATCTGCATTCCTCCAATTCCCCGGAGCATGAAGGCACAACGAAGGCACACCCTTTTCAGATTTATGAGTAGACGCAATTATCAAAACATCAATATTCTTTAACTCAGGATATTTCTTCACACCAATATCTTCTGAAAAAATCGACTGTTTCTTTAATTCAATTATAGGAGTCTGAGGAGAAAAAGCCAACTCCTTAAATCTCTGAACAATATTATTTCCTGCCTGATTCTTTGGATAATGAGCTATTGCAAATCTCATTATTCCCCCTCAAGAAATTCAATGATTTCTCTTTGTTTATGACTATTAAGAGAAACATGAATTTCTCCCGTTGACGGTTTAAGCAACAAGAATTCCCTATTAACTAATTCTTTTATTGCTTTTTTAGATTCTTTTATTCCTCTAAGATGTGAAGGAAGAGCTTTTTGCAAATTCCTAAGTTCAGTATGCTTTCCACCCCAAATATTAAGATTCATTAATTTTCTAAGAAATCTTTTCATGATTACTATTTTCAATTCCATAGACTTAAGCAATTTTTATAATATTAATAGTTTTGGATTTGCTTGAAACATAAGCGTTCCAAAATAGGAACATTTATATATTTCATTAATTAAAAATAATCATGGAAACTTTATTCAGAAAATCATTAGGAGATACTCCGAAAATTAGAGTATTAGAATTCCTTATAGAGGGAAGAGAATTAGATTACAATATTTCAGATATTGCCGAAGGTGCTGAAATAGGCAGAACAACATTATTCAGAATTTTTGAAGATTTATTAACAAACAAAATTATCATTCCTACAAGAATTATTGGAAACGCTAAATTATATAGACTTAATATTAAAAATCCTTTTGTTAAAAAAATCATAGAAATTTTTGACGAAGTGATTATTCCTAAAGAGAAAATTGTTATTTGAAAAAATTTAAATTATAATCCTCAAAAAACAAAAAAATTATTAATCCCCCATAAACAATTTTCTACACTCTATCTTCTAGGGATCTTCGATATTTATATAATTGAGCTTGAGTAGTCTTAGCAGTTCTAACTTCATCACCATCATAATATTTTTTATTTAATTCAGTTGCTATTAATTGAGCATTTACTTGAGAACCCATTTGATAATCTGGATCTAATGATAATTGATAAATAAATTCTCTTTCTTCCTCGGTCCACAGAGTTAGTCCGTTTGCAATTGCACTTTTTCTACCAGCCTCACGACCAAGTTCCTTCTTTTCTTCTGAAGTTTGTGCATGAATTCCAACTTTCTTTTCATATGCCTTAAGACCTGCCTTACGACCATCCTCTTCCATTTGTTCAGAACTTCTCCCATGAATTCCTATTCCATTTTCATAAACCCTGCTGCCGCTTATTTTCCCTCCCTTACTACCATCTTTAAATCTCTGTTCTACAGTTCTTCCATGAATTCCTTTTTTTCCATCTCTTGTGTTGCAACCAACTATACGACTTCCTTCTAATCTATGTTCTCTCCCGATTCTTTCTCTTTCTTCTTCAGAAATAAGTCCATCATAAGCTTCAATGCCTAGATTTCCATTATGTCCTATAATTGCCCTATGAACCCCTGCCCTTGCAACTCGTTCACTAACCCCATACTTTGATGGAATATCAAGTTCTTCTCTTATTTCAGATAAAGAATATCCATTCCTATATAATCCAACTATTTCAGGATGTTTATTTTGGAAAGTTTTACCTAAATCTACACCTAATTTAATGGCCCTAACTTGTTTAGGTGTTAATTCATTATCATCTTCCATAAAAAAAACTGATATTATAACCTATTTAAATCTTATTCTTCCGATACAATCTCCTTAATTGGAGGTTGCCAAAAAAAAAATCTCCACCAACCCCCTACCGCCTAATCTCCTTCCCACCAATAACTAAAGTAGAAGGCCTCCCATTCAACAAACCACCATCAATAACAAAATCAACTTTACCTTTCATCCAAGAAAAAATCTCACTCACCCTAACAACAAACTTCTCACCCGCCAAATTAACCGAAGTCGTAATAAACGGCCGCCCACTCTTTCCAATAATTTTAGTAAAATCTCCTCGAGGAATCCTCACTCCAATTGAATCTCCACCAGCAACTTCTTTCAAAAACTTAAAATCTTTCTTTTTCAAAATAAGCGTATAAGATCCTGGAAAATATTTTCCAATCACCAAACCCTCAGGAACAATACAATTCTCCCTAATCCAACTCACAGAAGGAGCAATCACCGACAAAGGTTTATCCTTATCCCTTTTCTTAATCTCCTTAATTTTACCAACCGCCTTAACATTTGTAGCATCACATCCCAATCCATAAATAGTATCAGTAGGATAAACAAAAATCTTCCCTTTCAAAATATCCTTAATAACCTTCTCCGAATCAATATCCTTAATATCAACAATTTCTTCCATAGGTTTTAAAAATAACCCTCGCTTAAATAATTTATGATATCAAAATTATTCTACTTAGGATTAATATTACTAGGAATTCCTACAGGTCTACTCCTAACAAGATTATGCGACGACGAAATCCAAAAATGGACAAAAAAATTAAAACTAACAATAATCACTGCAACAATCTTAATACTAATCCTAACCTTTAACAACTTCAAATATAAACTCCCTTCAATTATCAGCCTTCTATTCATAATAACTACAAACATAATCATCATCGGAGTCGCATTATCCGAAAAACGACGGACACCCACCTTAAAGTAAAGGGCATAATCTGCCCTTAGTTTTTAGGAGGTCTGGGGATTTTTAATCCACAGTAAAAACAAAACCCGAAATAAAAAAAACAAAAATCTTTATAAAGAAAGATATCTTCGATAAAATAGATAATAAATAAAAAGAGGAATGAAAGGAGGTTTAATAATATGGAAAAAAAAGGACAAGCGGCTATGGAATTTTTAATGACTTATGGCTGGGCAATTCTAGCAGCAGTTATTGCAATAGGTGTATTAGGTTACTTCGGAGTCTTCACCCCAGGAAAATATACAAGTGGAACTTCTATTGTTACAACCCCTTGGTATGTTGATGCTTGGAACGTAAAAGCTACAGGAGTCACATTAGCACTTAAAAATAATGGTGGAGTAGATTATACAATAACCAAAGTAGCTATTTCAAATTGTGCAAATAGTACTACCGGATGGAATGTCACTGCAGGAGATGTAGCTGGAGGAAGTAGCGGAATACTAATAGATTGTACAACAGATCCAACCGTAGGTGATAATTTTAAAGGAGATATAACCATCTCGTATACAAAATCAGGTAGTGATGTTGAATTAACTTCTACAGGAACAATCGCTGAAAAAGTTACAGCATAATTTTTATTTTTATTTTTATTTTTTTTATCTTCAAAAATCAAGCGAAACATCATACAAAGTATGATGATGAGTTTTTGAAGAGCTAGAAATTTTTTATAAATTTCTAGATTTTTTTTATTGATCTCATCGGGATTAAATTTTTTAATATCTTATTCATAATTCTAATCCCATTTAAAAAATCAATAAGTTTTTAAGTAAAACTCACCTAATCTAACTATGAAAAAAACAAGTGATAAAACTATCCCTAAAAAAACTCTCAACAAACCTAAAATCAAACCTACTCCAAAAACCACTACAACCAAACCTACAATCACCAAAAAAACTAACCCCCTAACCCAAACCAAAACACCTTCTAAAAATAAATCTCTTCAAAAAGTTTCCACTGGAATTCCAAAACTAGATACTCTAATCAACAAAGGATTTGAAAAAAACTCAACCAATCTAATCGTAGGAGGAACTGGCTCTGGAAAAAGTATCTTCGGCATGCAATTTTTAATGGAAGGATTAAGAAAAAATGAATCTTGCATATACATAACATTTGAAGAATCTAAAAAAACATTTTATTCCAACATGAAAGCACTAGGATGGGATTTAGAAGCATTAGAAAAAAACGGAAAATTCTTTTTTCTAGAATATACCCCTGAAAAAGTTAAAACAATGTTAGAAGAAGGTGGAGGAACAATTGAAAATTTAATTTTAAAAGAAAAAATATCTCGTATTGTCATAGATAGCATAACCTCATTTGAATTACTATTCAAAGAAGAATTAGAAAAACGAGAAGCAGCATTATCATTATTCTCTATGCTAAGAAAATGGGATTGCACCACATTCTTAACTTACGAAGGAGAACCTTCAAGAAAAGCACAACTTGACTCAAGAATCTTAGAATTCGAATCTGATTCAATAATTCTTTTATATTTCCTAAGAAATAAAAAACAAAGAAATAGATATTTAGAAGTTTTAAAAATGAGGGGAAGCAATCATTCCACTTCAGTCTACAATTTCTCAATAGGAAAAAAAGGAATCCTACTTAGTTCAAAACCTTTCATTGGAAATTTAAGATTATAAATCCAATCCTAAAACAATTCTCACCCTCGTTAAAAAACTCACCTCTATAAATCTTAAAAAATTTACACGATTTCAATAACTTCAAAAACACTATCTCTTAAAGAATTTTTAATTCTCTAAAAAATTAAATTTTAAATTAACAAAGACTTCAAAAAACCCCCTTTTTGAAAAATCAAAAAATTCTTAATTCTTTAAATTCCCAAAATCCCTAAAATAAATATGAACATAAATAAACCTAGATTTTTATACAACAAGAAAGTTTATAAACCCAAATTTTATAATCTAATTATAAACCAATGACTGTTAGGAGGTTAAAATGGTTTCTGTATACGAACTGATAGAAAAAGCAAGAAAGACTGGAAAAATTGAGAAAGGTACAAATGAAGTAACCAAGGCTATCGAGAGAGGGACTGCTAAGTTAGTAACTTACGGTACTGATGTCGAGCCAAAAGAAATAGTTCAGCATTTGTCTATTTTGTGCAAGGAAAAAAACATTCCATGCATAGAAGCAGATAAAAAAGAAAAGCTGGGTATTTCTGTGGGACTTAATGTTCCTTGTGCTTCTGCTTGCATTATCGACGCAGGAGACGCAGAAAAAGATCTTGAAGGATTTATCAAAAAAGAGATTAAATAATCTTTTTAAGATAAGCCTGAGAGAAATTATTGCTACATAAAATGGGAAGTAAAACTCAAAAAACTAAGGACGGCCAAGGAAGTGCAGCTAAAGGAGCTGAAGCTTTATTAACTGCAACTGCAGTTCCAGGGGTAGTTGAAGGTATAATCGGAAGAACTGGTGCAAAAGGAGAAATCACTCAAGTTAAATGCAGAATTCTACAAGGTTTTGACAAGGGAAAAACAATGAGAAGAAACGTTAAAGGACCGGTAAGAAAAAAAGACATTTTAATGCTAAGAGAAACTCAAATCGAAGCAAGAAGAATAAAATCTAAATATTCTAAAGGAGCTGCTTAAAATGAATCAACAAATTTCTCAATTAGAATCAAAAGAATGGATTAATCTTGGTAATTCGGAAATTCAAACATTATCAGCAATTTTAGCCCTAGAAAAATATTTTCGAATTCAAGAATCAGATATGGCAAACAATTTCTTAGTAAAAGATAGAACTAATGAAATCATTGAATTAAAGATTAAGGAGGGTTCAAGAGGTTACGCATTTACCAGCGGAAAACATCACGATATCAAAGTTAGGGGCTTAGAAACTCTAAATTATAAGTCTCATGAAATAACCTTTAGATTTGATGATTATCAAAACCAAATGTCGGGCTTCGCCTGGAGGAGAACTGCTTAAAATGCCAACTTGTTCATTCTGTAAAAAAAATTTCAAAGAACCAAGAGGTTTAACAGTCTTCACATTCGAAGGTAAAACAATTCATTTTTGTTCTAGTAAATGCCGAAGAAATTTAGATTTAAAAAGAGACCCTAAAAAAACTAATTGGGTTAAAAGAGAAAAGAAAATCAAAACTGCTCCCGAAAAAGAAACTCCTAAAAAAAAGTAAAAGATAAAAAAGAAGAAAAGAAATAATTCTTGATTAATAAATTTCTAAAAATATTCCCTAGCACCTATCAACCTTAATCCATAAAAACTCTTCTCCATATCCTAAATTCTTAACAACATAATAATACGCAAGGAGCGAAAAGGGAAAGTGCGAGCACGGCCTTTCGCGGTGGAAGGAAACAACTCAATTCAACTTCTCGCAGTGGAGGAAATCCCACAACAAACAATCTCACACACAAAAACACAAATCAGCCAAACCCCTCCAATCCCTACAAACCCCCTCCACCCCAAAATCACCGTCGATAAACATCATTTTACCACAGAAAAGTTTATAAAGAGGAATTGTCTATTTTATGTATTAATCAGAAGGTTTTTAACTAAGATTTTTACCCAAAAAGTTTTAATAACTTATTAAAAATCATCTAAAATTAAATAATATGACAGAAGAAAAAAATAAAGGCTACAAAGCAGAACAAATAAAAGTTTTAGAAGGCTTAGAAGCGGTTAGAAAGCGTCCTGCGATGTATATTGGAGGAACAGGCAAAGATGGTTTGCACCATCTTGTTTATGAAGTAGTTGATAATTCTATTGATGAATGTCACGCAGGATTCTGTACAGATGTTATAGTAACAATAAACAAAGATGGAAGTTTAACAGTTAAAGATAATGGGCGAGGAATCCCCACCGGAATTCATCCAACCTACAAAAAATCCGCAGTAGAAATCGCATTAACTAAACTTCACGCAGGAGGTAAGTTCGAAAAATCAGCTTACCAAATCTCGGGAGGACTACACGGAGTTGGTGTAAGTTGTGTAAATGCATTATCAATCAAACTAAAAGCAATAATCAAAAGGGAAGGAAAAATCTATCAACAAGAATACAAAATAGGAAATCCACTTTATAATTTAAAAGTAATTGGAAACTGCGACAAAAATGATACTGGAACTGAAATAACATTTTATCCAGATAAAGAAATATTCTCAACAACCGAATTTGATTACAGCGTTCTAAAAAAAAGATTACAAGAAATAGCATTCTTAAATCCCGTTAAAATTCACCTCAGCGATGAACGAAATGGAAAAAAAGAATTACTTCATTATGAAGGAGGATTAATTTCATTTATCGAACACATCAATAAAACTAAAGACATCATACATAAACCAATTTATTTTAAAAAACAAGTTGGGGATAACATTGTTGAAGTAGCAATACAATACCATGACGGATACAATGAAAATATTTTCGGATTTGTAAATACAATCAATACTACTGAAGGTGGAACTCACATCTCAGGCTTCAAAACGGCATTAACCCGAACAGTTAATGATTATATCAATAAAAAAGGACTTTTAAAAACTGAAAAATTAACTGGAGATGATGCTCGTGAAGGAGTTACTGCAATTGTTAGTTTAAAAATGATGGAACCTCAATTTGAAGGACAAACAAAAACCAAATTAGGAAACTCTGAAATGAAAGGAACTGTAGATTCAATGGTCAACATTGCCTTAACTGAATTCTTAGAAGAAAATCCAACTATCGCAAATAAAATTGCTCAAAAAGTCGTAGCATCTGTAAAAGCTAGAAGTGCTGCTAAAAGAGCTAGAGACCTCGTCAGAAGAAAAAATGCAATGGGCGGACTTACAGGACTTCCAGGAAAATTAGCAGATTGCTCTTCAAAAAAAATTGAAAAAACAGAAGTGTATATTGTAGAAGGAGATTCAGCAGCAGGTTCCTCAAAAATGGCAAGAGATAAAGAATTCCAAGCAATCCTTCCATTAAAAGGTAAAATCCTAAATGTAGAAAAATCAAATCCAACTCGTGCACTTTCTTCAGAAGAAATTGTCAATTTAATCACCGCAATAGGAACAGGGGTTAAAGAAAATTTTGACATAAAAAAATTAAGATACAACAAAGTTATAATCATGACCGATGCAGACGTCGATGGACAACACATCATGACATTACTTTTAACATTCTTCTTCAGATATGTTCCAGAACTAATTGAAAGCGGAAATATCTATGTTGCAGTCTCCCCATTATATCGAGTTAGAAAGAAAAAAGATTACTACGTTTACTCAGATGAAGAAATGAAAAAAATGGTTGCAAAATTAGGTGGCAATCCAGATGTTCAAAGATTTAAAGGATTAGGTGAAATGAACCCTCAACAATTATGGGATACAACCATGGATCCAAAACAAAGAATCCTAAAAAAAGTTACCATTGACGATGCAGTCCAAGCAGATGAAACATTCTCTATGTTAATGGGAGATATTGTAGGTCCTAGAAGAAAATTCATCGAAGCTAATGCAAACATCGCAGAGGTAGATATTTAAAATGGAAGAAGAAGAAAACACTAATATTGAAACAGAAAATACTACTAATGAAGAAATTCCAACTCAAGAAAACCCCCCTAAAGAAGAAACACCCTCGCAAGAAAACACCCTACAAAAAGAAACTCCAACCCCTGAAAAAGAAACAAATGGTGATGTAGAACATTTAGAAAAAACTACAATTAATCTAAAAGACATTAATGAAGATAGGGTCATTAATTCTGAAATTTCTAATGAAATGAAAAAAGCTTATATTGATTATGCAATGAGTGTAATTGTTTCAAGAGCTTTACCTTCAGTTGAAGATGGATTAAAACCTGTCCATAGAAGAATTCTTTTCGCAATGAAACAAATGGGATTAGAAAAAGGAATGACAAAAAAATCCGCAAGAATTGTTGGAGACACAATGGGTAAATTCCATCCTCACGGAGACATGGCAATTTATGACGCAATGGTAAGGATGGCACAAGATTTCAGTTTAAGATATCCCTTAGTCCACGGTCAAGGAAACTTTGGTTCAATGGATGGAGACAATGCAGCAGCTTCAAGATATACAGAAGCAAAACTTGCAAAAATTTCTGTTGAAGTATTACAAGACCTAGACAAAGACACCGTAAAATTCATACCAAACTTTACAAATGAATTAAAAGAACCCACAGTTCTCCCAGGAAAAGTTCCTAATTTACTAATCAACGGAAGCTCAGGAATTGCAGTAGGTATGACTACAAATATTCCACCACACAATCTTACAGAAGTTTGTGATGGAATTATTGCTACAATAAACAAACCCCAAATAACAACTGAAGAACTTATGGAAATTATTCCGGGACCAGACTTACCTACTGGAGGTAAAATTGTAAATGAAAACCTAAAAGAATTATACACTGAAGGAAAAGGCGGATTTGTTATTCGTGGAAAAGTTTCAACTGAAGAAAAGAAAGGAAAAGAATCAATCATAATTACTGAAATTCCCTATCAAGTTAACAAAGCTGAATTAGTAAAACAAATAGCAGAATTAGTTCGAGACAAAAAATTAACTGAAGTTTCAGACCTAAGAGATGAATCCTCAAAAGGAAAAGTAAGAGTTGTTGTTGAATTAAAAAAAGGAGCAAATGCCCAATTCACAATTAACAGATTATACAAATCTACTCGTCTTCAAAAAAAATTTGATGCAGTCTTAGTAGCCCTTGAAGCAGGAATCCCAAAAACATTCACACTAAAAAAATTCATTAATTCTTACATTAAACATAGAAGAAAAATGGTTCGAAAAAGAACAGAATTTGATCTAAAAAAAGCAGAAGCTAGAGAACATATTGTTAAGGGATTATTAATAGCATTAGAAAATCTAGAAGAGATTATTGAAACAATCAAAAAAAGTAAAACTACTGCAGATGCAAATATAGCCTTACAAACAAAATTCCAATTATCTAAAAAACAAGCAGATGCAATTTTAGAAATTACACTAAAACAATTAACTTCATTAGAACATGAAAGATTAAAAAAAGAAGAAAAAGAATTGTTAGAATTAATTGATAAACTTAGAAAAATTTTAAGTGATGAAAATGAAATATTCAAAATAATTAAAAGAGAATTAAATGAACTAAAAGAAAAATACGGGGACAAAAGAAGAAGCCAAATTATCCGAAGCATTAAAGATATCGAAGAAAAAGATTTAGTTCAAAAGAAAGATGTAGTTATAACAATTACAGACAAAGGCTACATCAAAAGAATGCCATTCAAAGCATACAATGAACAAAAACGTGGAGGCAAGGGAGTCATCGGAGCAGAATTAAGTTCAGAAGATTTCGTCAAACAATTAATCTCATGCTCTACTCATGACATGCTATTATTATTCACTGAAAGAGGAAGAGTATTCTGGTTAAAAGCTCATAAAGTTCCTGAAGCACAAAGATATGGTAAAGGGCAAGCAATAGTTAATTTACTAAATATCAAAGATGACAAAGTAACAAATGTCATAGCAGTCAAAGACTTCAAAGGATACCTATTCATGGGAACAAAAAAAGGACAAGTCAAAAAAATAAGACTAGACCTATTCTCTAAACCACGTAATAGTGGAGTTAGAATAATCAATCTTCCGGCAGATAATTCAGACAGAGTTATTGATGTTAAAAGAATTGCAAACCATCAAGAAGTACTGTTAATAACTAAAAAAGGACAAGCAATTAGATTCAACTCAGACGATGTTAGAAATATGGGGAGAGCAAGCTACGGAGTAACAGGAATTAAATTAGACTCCAAAGATGAAGTTGTTAGTATTGAAATAATTGTAAATAAAAACAATTCAATCCTAACAATCACCGAACAAGGCTCAGGTAAAAGAAGTCAAGTTGATGATTACAGATTAACCGGCCGTGCAGGAAAAGGAGTAATCAATCTAAAAATTAACGAAAAAACAGGAGACGTCGTAGCAAGTATCGATGTCAATGATGAAGATGCATTTGTTGTTTCAACAGTAAAAGGAATTGTAATCCGTTCAGGTGTAAAAGACATAAGAATTATGGGAAGAGCAACATCAGGGGTAAGAATCATAAGATTACAACCAGGCGATAAAGTAGGAGACATTGCTAGATTAGACAGAGCCAAAGAAAAGGCAATAATCGAAAAAGGAAACGAAGAAGACGAAGGACAAAAAACACTTTAGAGATTTTATTTCAATTATATAGTTAAGATTAATTTTATTTATAAACAAAGAAATTTATTAACAATTAAAATGGACTTAGATAACATTAAAAATAAAATCAAAGATAGAATAGCTGAATCCATTACTGCCAAAATACAATTTTTAGAAGAAGTAGATAATATTGAAAAAGCAGCCCAAGCTATAATTAATTCCTATAAAAATGGAGGAAAAGTGATTAGTTGCGGTAATGGTGGAAGTGCTGCTGACGCTCAACATTTAACTGCAGAATTAGTTAACCGATTTAAATTAGATAGAAAACCATTATCTGCAATTTCATTAACTGTCGATACTTCAGTTTTAACTTCTTGGGGAAATGACCAAGATTTTAGCAAAGTTTTTGAAAGACAAATTGAAGCTCATGGAAAACCCGAAGATATTTTAATAGCAATTTCAACTTCTGGAAATTCAAAAAACGTTTTACTTGCTTGTGAAAAAGCAAAAGAAATAGGAACAAAAATTATTAGTTTAACTGGAAAAGACGGGGGAAAATTAAAAGAATTAAGCGACATCAATATTAATTCAAGAGCACAAGAAACTGAAAGAATTCAAGAATGTCATATGGTTGCTTATCATACTATTTGTGAAATTGTTGAAGCAGAAATGGCAAATTATGAAGAAAATAATTCTGAATCAATTAATACTCCCAATATTAATCTCAATAAAATATCTTAAACAACAACTCCAAAACCAATCAATCTCCAATGCGCATGAACATTTCTCGCCAAACCAACACTATCTCCTTTAATTGGAACAATCGGAATCTTCAAAGAAAACTCAACCGCATCACCCTTCAACCTAGTTATCTTTCCAACAGTAATCGAAGTATTAATTGAAAGCATAATCATTTCAGAAGGTTTTAAATCTTCAATTTTAGAAGTCTTCTCTTCTCCAACTAACTCATCAAATAAAGAATACTTCAACTTCAAAGTCTTAGAAATCTCAGGTAAACTACCAACCTCAGAAGCAATACCCCCAGATAAAAAATCAGTCTTAGTCAAAACATTATCCAACTCAGTTTCAAAAGCTAACGAACCACCTGGAGTTGCTTTCTGAATAGAATGAGTCCCCCGATAAATAGAAACAATCTTCGTCCGAACAGGTTTAAATGCAGTTTGATTTGCATGAGTTTCTTCCACCCCCGGCTTAATCTCAATTTCATCACCAACACTCAAACTTCCCTTTTTCAAAATACCTGCCAAAACTCCTCCATGCATCTTTGAAATCTCAGTCCCAGGTTTATTAATATCAAAACTTCGAGCAATAAGAAATTCTGCAGGAGAATCCAAATCCCTTTCAGGAACATCAATATCCAATAACCAATCTTTAATCCTATCAATATTTATCTCTTGCTGAGCAGACACCGGAATAATCGGCGCAGATTCCGCAATAGTCCCCTTAACAAAATTCTTTATCTCCTTATAATTTTTCAAAGCCTGTTCCTTAGTCACCAAATCAATTTTATTCTGAACAATCAAAATCTTCTTAATCTTCTTAGCCTGAAGTGCAATCAAATGCTCTTTTGTCTGAGGCTTTATTCCCTCATTTGCAGCAATTAAAAGTATAGCCACATCAATAAGTGCTGCACCAGAAAGCATCGTAGCCATCAACATCTCATGTCCAGGGCAATCAACAAAACTCACATATCGTTTCTTAGCGGAGGACTTTGACTGTTTCACATTCCCGGAGGGAATCGCATCAAAGTCCTTCTTAGAGAATTTTGATTTATTAAAATTCTCTACATCCTTCTCCAAAATAGTATCAGCATATCCCAACTTAATAGTAATTCCCCTCTTCAACTCCTCTGAATGCGTATCTGCAAACTTGCCTGACAACCTAGACAACAAAGTTGTCTTTCCATGATCAATATGCCCAACTATCCCCACATTAAGCATTCCCATTGTTTCTATATCTTCAAATCCTTGTTTGGGATTTGGAGAGGCAGAGGAATTTTTCTTCTCTGGATCTTCAAATCCTTGTTTGGGATTTGGAGAGGCAGAGGAATTTTTCTTCTCTGGA
>CAYNOY010000013.1:19348-20776 GCA_964399015.1 Candidatus Woesearchaeota archaeon
TCTTCAAATCCTTGTTTGGGATTTGAAGAGGCAGAGGAATTTTTCTTCTCTGGATTTTCTTGTTTTTCAGCCATAGAATTACACAGACAGAGGGTTTTTTAAAGGTATTTATTCAATTTTCAATCAAGACCAATTCTCCAAAGTCTCTCCTAAATAGCTAATCTCTCTAACATGCGTAGAAGCATTAACTGCATACATCATACCTCTAACCAAATCCATATCAGGCCAACCACATCTTTCTTTCCAATAGTCTAGCATCTCATTATGATAATTTAATTGATCTTTTAAAATTCCCCTCATAAACAGGGCATCACCTAATTCAAAATTAACGTTCATCTTAAGCCGCAGCCTTCTCTTCAACCTTCTTCCCCTCACCACCCTTCTCTCCACCCTCACCTTCAACTCCACCCTCAACAGCAACTTCTTTAAACAAATCCTCAAATCCCTTCTCACCACTAACAACCTTTGTATTAATTTGATTAGTCTTTAAACTAACCTCCTCACCACGATTTGTCTTTCTTAATCTTATACCCTTTCTTCTATCTTTCATTCCAGCACCATAAGTCAAAAGTCTTCTATGATAAACATTTCCCTCTAAACCCTTAAATCCAGGTATTCCAGACAAATCCGAAGTCCCAGTTATCTCTAACTCAAAACCTTTTAACTCAGGACCAATATCCTCCCCATTAAAAGTCTGACCAATAGCTTTTCCAACTAAAGCTTCAGATTCAGTTTCTAACTTATACGTTTTTCCCTTATGAGCTACATTTATTTTGAATGCCATAATATTTAATTGAAATTAGGGTTTAAAAGCCTTTTGAATTGTAAAAATCAGAAAAACAATAACTACTCCCTCAAAAATTAAAAATCAATAAAAAATCCTATCGTTCTACTTCGCTCCACTTCGCAGCAAACTACAAAGTATTCTTTAAAGGTCAAGAATCCTAAATTCTTGAGCACCATCAAAGTCCAATCAACTTTGAGGCCTTCAACTGAAAAACCGTTGTACCCCACCACCAAAACCTATAATCGTAGCAAGCTACGAGATATAAAGCCCAATTGAAGCAATTAAAGAAACTTTATAAAATAACGACCATTCATAATCCTATGAACAATCCCATCATAAAAATAAAAAATATCTACAAAAAATACGGAAAATTCGAAGCATTAAAAAACGTCTCCATTAACATTCAAGAAAATAGTATTTTCGGACTTCTAGGTAGTAATGGTGCCGGAAAAACTACATTATTACACATAATCACAGGACTATTAAATCAATCAGAAGGAGAAATCCACATCTTCAATGAAAAAATAGACAATTACTCAAATAACTTAAAAAAACGAATAGCAATAGTTACACAAAAAATCTCATTATATGAGGACCTAAGCATTTATGATAATTTATATTTTTTCGGAAACGCCTATGGA
>CAYNOY010000014.1:0-19269 GCA_964399015.1 Candidatus Woesearchaeota archaeon
ATTAAATTTTTTATTTTTTCTCTCCTGCGAAAAGCCGGTTCAGAGAATCTTTGATTCTCTGACTCTTCAAAAAGAAGGGTTTTTGAAGATTTACACCTTTCCCTTTTTGCCCCATAATTATTGATAATTTGTAAATTTTATTTATGATTTAATTATATTTAAACTAGGATTATTTATATGAATTAATTTTTCCATGAGAGTATTACAGGGTCATCGGGATTGCTCCCGATCCCATCAAGTATTACAATATTATTGGGGGTTGTTTAAATAGTTTTCTGTTAAATTTTAAACACTTTTGAGCATATTATTATTTTTAGGTTTACTTGTTTTTAGAAGATGCTTGTTTTTTGCTTTGATTGGTTTTAGTAATGCTTTGTCTATTTTAGGTTTGTTTGATTGGGTTGTAGTTTTTTTAGATATTGTTTTGGGTTTTATTTTTTGAGTTTTAGGTTTGAGAAGAGTTTTGTTTTTAGGTTTTGGGGGATTAAGTAAGGTTTTATTTTTAGGTTTCTTTGTTATGCTGTTTTCTTCAGTGGCTCTTGAGGTCATTATTTTTTCTCTTGTTTTTCTTATGTAGTGTGCTGATTCTCCTAGGATTAATGCACCTAGGAGGATTACTGCTGGTAGATATTTTCCTAATGTTGCGGAGATTATTGTATATCCGATTATTGTTAAGATTATTGTGTAGAATATTATTTTTACTAGGAGTTTGATTGTTAGGAGGTTTATGCTGTTTATGTGTTTTAATATTTTTTTGAAAAATTCTTCGGTTAGTAGTTGCATCTTGTTTCCTCTTTTGTTGATGTTAGAAAGGGTGGGGAGTTTTTAAGAGTTGTGGGAAGTGAGTTTAAAACGAACGAGGTGAGGGAGCGTTTTTAAGGTTTTTGTGAAATTATTATTTTGAGAATAATTTTTTAGAAATGTTTATAAATTTAAATTTAGATGAATTGTTATGAAACAAGATGGGAAATTTAGTAAATAAAGTAACTGATTGGTATTTTATGCCTCGATCTTTTGAAGAAAGTGGGAAAATGTATGAGGCATTAGGTGTAAAGTATTTTAAGAAATTTTTTGTTGAGGTAGGTAGGAAATATGCTAAGGCAATTGGTGGTTTTGAAAATGGTAGAGTGAATTTTATTAATAATTATTTGGTGTGAGATTTTTCAGAAAAAGGATTAAGAAATTTTGATTATATGACTAGGATAAATGAAGGGATACATATTATTGCAGCCGTTGGTTTTACTATTTTTACTGCGGATTTTATTTCGGAGGGAAAATATGAACGGGCTACATTTGAAATTGGATTAAATCTTGCTCTTGGAATTTATCCTGCTTTAACACAAAGATATAATCGTGCAAGGATTTATAATACTATAGAAAAAATGAAGAAAAGAAATCGGATTTTTAAGTAATAAATTTAAAAATACCCCTCTAAAACCTATTTAACTTACAAACTAATAATTTATAAGTGTTGAAAATGTTAGATTTTTATGGAAAGTGATGTTGAAGGGGATGAACGTGAGAAACTTCGAGTAGTTAAAGAGGATTTGAGTGTTAAGGATTCTAAGATTTGTTTTCTTGGGAATTTTCCGCCGAAGGAATGTGGGATTGCGACTTTTACAAAGGATTTGACTTCTGCGATGAATTTGAAGTTTAATCCTAAGTTGGAATCTAAGATTATTGCTTTGAATGAGGATGCTAATATTTACAATTATAATGATAGGGTTGTGATGGAGATAAATAGGGATGATATTGATGATTATATTGGGGCAGCTAAGAAGATTAATGAGTCTGATGATATTAGGTTGGTTTGTATTCAGCATGAGTTTGGGATTTTTGGGGGAGAGTATGGGAATCATTTGTTGCCTTTTTTGGAGTTGATTGAGAAGCCGGTTGTGGTTACGTTTCATTCTGTGCTTCCTACACCTAATGTTGCTTTGAAGAGAATGGTTGAGTCTATTGTGGAAAAGAGTTCGGCGGTTGTTGTTATGGCGAATAAGGCTATTGAGATTTTGACAAGAGATTATGATGTTGATAGGAATAAATTGTTTTTTATTCCTCACGGGATTCCTAATGTTCCTTTTGTTTCGTCTGATTCATATAAAAGGGATTTTGGTTTTGTTGATAAAACTATTTTGTCTACGTTTGGGTTGTTGGGTCGTGGGAAGGGGATAGAGTATATTATTCGGGCTTTGCCTAAATTGGTTGAGAAACATCCGAATTTGTTGTATTTAATAATTGGACAGACGCATCCTAATTTGGTTCGTGAGGAAGGGGAGAAATATCGTGTTGAGCTTATGGCTGAGATTGAGAAGTTGGGATTAAAGAATCATGTTCGGTTTTGTAATCGGTTTTTGTCTTTGGATGAATTGAAGCAATATTTGTTGGCGACAGATGTTTATGTTTGTACTAATTTGGATACTAATCAGATTGTTAGTGGAACTTTGTCTTATGCTTTGGGTTGTGGTCGTGTTGTTGTGTCTACGCCGATTGAATATGCTAAAGAGTTTTTGTCTAAGAATCGTGGGTTGATTGTGGAAGAGAAGAGTCCTGAATCTTTTTTTAGGGAGATTGACAGAGTTCTTTCGGATGATGAGTTGAAGAAAACTATTGAGCGGAATGCTTATGTTTGTGGGCGGTCTATGATTTGGCCTAATGTCGCGATGGGTTATTTGAAGGTTTTTAATAATGTTGTTAATTTGCGAGATGAAACTATTGAAAAGTTTCCAGATATTAATTTGGATCATCTTAAAAATATGACCGATAATTTTGGGATGTTGCAGTTTGCGAATCACTCGAAGCCAGATATTCTTTCTGGTTATACTATTGATGATAATTCTCGGGCGTTGATTGCTTCGGTTTTGCATCATAGGATTTTTGAGAATGAGGATTCTTTGAAGCTTGCGAATATTTATCTTAATTTTATAGATCATTGTCAGAATGATGACGGGTGGTTTAAGAATATTGTTAATGAACATAGTGATTTTGAGGATGATAGTGATGATGCTTTTGGTAGAACGGTTTGGGCTTTGGGTTATACTGTTGGAAAGTCTAAGGTTTGTGAGTTGAGAGATAAGTCTGAGAGACTTTTGAAGAATTCTTTGGGTATTTTGGGAGTTATAAAATCTCCGCGAGCTGTTGCTTTTTCGATGATAGGTTTGTGCCATTATTATAGGCGTTCTCCTAGTGAAGAAGTTTTGGATTTGATAAAAAAATTAGCTAATTTTTTAGTTGGACTTTATGATGTTTCGTGTTCTGATGATTGGTGTTGGTTTGAAGATATTCTTTCTTATTCAAATTCTAAACTCCCAGAGGCTCTTTATCAGGCCTACGATATTATTGGGGATGAAAAATATTTAGAGGTTGCTGAGAAGACTCTTGGTTTTTTGAGTGAGTTGACTTTTATTGATGGGCAGATTTGTTTGATTGGGCAGAATGGTTGGTGTAAGAAGAATGAGAAGCGGGCTTTGTTTGATCAGCAACCTGTTGATGCTTCATCTCTGGTTCATACTTATTTGACGGCTTATGCGATTACTAAGAATAATGATTATTATAGGAAAGCGATTATGACTTTGAATTGGTTTTTTGGGAAGAATCATTTGAATCAAATGGTTTATGATGAGATTAGTGGTGGTTGTTTTGATGGTTTGGGTAAATATTCTTTGAATATGAATCAGGGTGCAGAGTCTACTTTAGCTTATTTGACTGCGAGGTTGTATTTGGAAGAAGTTGAGAAAGGGTTGGTTTGATTGGTTGGTGGGTGGTTTAGAGGGCGGGTTGGTTTGGGTGGGGTTGAGGTTTTCTTTTGTGAAATTTAAATTGTTTTCTGCCACCGCGAAAAGCCGCTCATGGAATCGCTTTCCCTTTTCGCCCCTTGTATATTATTAGTGTTGTTGGTTTTGGGATTTGTGGAGATGAGATTTTTTTAGGATGGAGATGAGATTTCTTTTGGATTTGTGAAGATGAGGGCTATTTTTTATGATTATTAAGATTTGGAGACTATTGATAAGGTTAGAAGATTGGGTTAGCGAAGATTCCCAATCTGACATTGAATAAGTTGTGAGCGGAGCGAACGTAATTATCTAAGAATCTTTTGCTATTTGATTAACTAATTGTTTCAAACTTACTTCTGCTACACCGATTTTTGAATCTGCGCATCCATAATATATTTTTAATTTATCTCCGTGAAGTGCGGTTCCTTCAGGGAATACTACGTTGTTAATGTCACCTTTTTTTTCCCATTTGTATTTTGGAGAGAATAGGGGTTTTTTTAATCTTGCACATTCAACCTCAGGTCTATCTAGGTGAACTATTGCAGCGCCTGCATGGTAGACAAAGGGAAGTCTTTTGATTCTTAACATATGAAAGACTCCTTGTATTTTGTAAAGAAGTCTTGTTATTTTTCCGGTTAACATATTTGGTTGTTCTAATTTGACTCCGTGATAAATTAATAACCATCCGTGTTTTAGTTTTATTGGAACTGCTCCGCCTCCAATGTGTTCGGATTCCCAGTCATATCTTCTGTGTAATGATATTGTGTCTTCATCGTTTCCTAAATTTGATATGTAATTTGTCCAGAAGTCTCCGGATTGTAATTCTGAGAAATCTTTGAATTTGACTACTTGGATGTCTGGAGAGAATCTGTGGAGCATTATGAATTTTCCTTTTATTTTTTCAGGGAATAACATTGCATCTTTATCCCATAGGCATACTTTTTTTCCATAGATTTCTTGGTGTTTCCATTTGTCTCTGTATCTTTTGACTTTGACTAATTTTCTTGCTTTTTTTACACAGATGCTTGGACTGATGATTCCTTTTTTCTCCCAGTCTTTTAGATTGTTTGAAATGGCGTATGCGATTCTTGCGTTTCTTCCGTCAAATGCAGTGTAGAGCATGTAATATATTTTTCCTATTTTTGTAATTCTTGGGTCTTCAATTCCTTTTCTTTCCCATTTTTTTGTAGGTTTTAAGAGGGGTTTGTTAGAACGTTCTATTTTTCCTTTAGTTATTTTTGCGTAGCCTATGCTTGAAACCCAATTTTTTGAGACAGCTCTATAGAACATATGTTCTGTTTTGTCTTCTTGATATATTGTGGGGTTTAGAACTGCTCGGGATTCCCATTCATTTTCAGTGGGTTCCATGAAGAGTTTTCTTTTTACTTTTACTACCATCTTTATATTGTAACTAGGTGGAGAATGTTAATAAATGTTTTGTGGGTTTTTGATGAATTTTTCCACCGCAAAAATCCGCTCCTTGCGTCACTCAGAGAATCAAAGATTCTCTGATTCTTCAAAAAGAAGGGTTTTTGAAGATTTTCCCATTTTTGCTCCCTACATAAATTAGTTTGTAAAATCTGGGAGGGGTTATCTGAGTTTTTGGATTGGGTTTGAGGTTTTGGATTTGAATGGGGGTTTTGTTGAAGAATTAAATTTAAAAATTAGTTTTTGATAGGGTAATTATGAGAGCAACACACTATGGGGGAATGGGGGATGGAGATATTAAAGAGTATTTAATTGAGTGGCATACAAATGGGGTAGTGAGTCCTTCGTTTGTAGGATTTGAACCATTTAAGCAATTAATGGAATTGAAGGTAGTTTGTCCTATGATAACTTTAATACGGTTGTATTTTCCAGAGAAACAAGATGAACATTATTTAGTTGTTGATGAGGAAAACTTAGAGGGGATTTTAGCTAATGCACATTCAGGACAGCAAGGTCTTTATAATGCTGAAAAATTATTGTCTACGACTGAAGCAAAATATTGGGAAGTTGAAGGATTGGATCCTAGGATTTATTGGAATTAATTACAACCATTTTAACCCTTCAAAATTAAATTTGAAATCTATTACATTGTCTTTGAATGCTTTTTCTAATTGAGGTTTATGGCCGGTGAAAAAGAGTTGGAAACTTAACTTTTTTCTTTCTGCTCCTTGCATATAGATTGTAGATTAATTTCATTTAGAGTATTTTGAAGAATATTAATGCTGATAGGAGGATTAGTCCTACGATTGTTATGTTTTTCTTGTAGGGTATTTTTTGGATTTTTTTTGAGAAATATACGATTAAGGTTAATTGCATGATGGTTGCCGTTAAAATACCTGTGATGACATAAATCATGGGAATAATTGCTCCGGTTAAGAATAGTGCTGAGTAAGCGATTGTGTCGTCTATGACTGTTGCGAATGCAGTTAAAAATCCTGCCCCCATTAATTTTAAAAATCTTTTTAGGGATATTTTTTTTATTTTAATTTCTTTTTGGATTTCTTTTGTTTTTAGTTTTTTCTCTACTTCTTTTCTTGGTTTTATTAAAAATATATCGAAATAAATTGAAATTGCTAGGAGTAGAATTAATGTGGCAGAGAAAATGTTGTAATATTTTATTGATCTGATGACTTCTGCGAATAAGAATGATAAGAGTATGGCGAAGGAAATTGCTAGAAAGATTCCGATAGCGAAAGCGATTCTTCCTTTTCTGGTTTTGGCCATGTTGGCGATGATTGGGATATGGACCATAGAGTCGTCAACTCCGGTGATTATTTTTACAAAGAATCCTGAGAAAAAATATTTTATTATCATATTGTATTGATAAAGTTTAAGGAATTGATAAAGGTTTCGGGAGATTTTGAGATTGTTAAGGTTCTTGTGATGATTAAGATTTGTTTGGGTTGGGTTGGGTTGGGGCGAGGGTGGATTTCTTCCCCCGCGAAAGGCCGTTCAGAGAATCAAAGATTCTCTGATCCTTCAAGAGACAGTGCTCTTGAAGTTGTTCGCACTTTCCCCTTTCGCTCCTTGTATATTGAAATGTGTTGGGGGTTTAGATTATGTTAGGGATTTTTGAGGTTGAACGTTTGCGTTTAAATAATCCATCAGGGCTCGAGCGGAGCAAAAGGTGACCTCGAGTGTTTTTATGAAATAAAAATATGGGAAAATTCTGCAAGGATTTTCTATTTAAGCGCTGTTCAAAGACTGAGAACATCAGTTCGAGGCAAGCAAATCTTTGATTTGTGCAGAGTTTCTAATTCTCGTTAGTTTGAAAATTGTGGGTGGAAAATATAAGTCAAATGTTTGTTATACAAAATTAGTTATTCTATCTTTAATTTCTCCTTTTGGAGTAAATACTAATCCATAACACCAATCTGCTGCATTATCTCCGTCAATAGAAGTAATACAATATATTGCTGTCCAGTTTCCTGAAGATTTAATATAGGATGCATGACTTCCAAAAACACAGCTTTTTGAATTTTCTTTAGGTATAAATATAAATTCCTTTACTTTTGTATCTTCATTAGCAAATTTCAAGGCTTTATTTTCACTATTTATTAATTCTGAATTAATAAAATTAATTGGGGTAGAATTAATAGGCCAGTTTTGAGGTCTTTCTCCTTCTGAACATTTTATAAATTCAGATAAATCCTTTTTGGACTTACTAATAACCTTTGTGCATTTGCTGTCTAAACATTCGCATTTATCATCTTCAAACCAAGGTAAATATTCACATTGAATTTCGGGATCAATAAAAGGTTCTTCATTGTTGTGTAAACAATTGGGGCCACATTGACCTGCCTTTATTGTGCAGTCAGAACTTGATTGACATGGATGTCTTAATGAATTAGGTTCTTTTTCAGGTAAATAATAAACTCCTAAAATTATAATTAAAATTATTGCTACTATTATTCCAATAATTAGTTCTCTTTTCATAATTAATAGATTCTTTTTTCATATTTAAATTTTACTCTTTCTAGCTAAAAGAAACAGAAGCCTCGCTTGGGGGGTGGGAAACTGACAGATAGGATTGCGATGAACTAGGCGTACTACTGAATAAATTAGGCAGTATATGTTATTTTAGGGTTAAAATTAAAGATAATTTTTTATTATTATAACCATTTCAATCCGTCGAAATCAAATTTGAAATCTATTACTTTTCCTTTGAAAGTTTTTTCTAATCTGGGTTTGTTATCTGTGAAAAAGAGCATACTTCCACCGCCCCCGCTTCCGCAAACTTTTGCGGAGATTGCTCCTGCTTTCATCCCTTTATCGATAAATGTTTGTAATGTGGGTCCAATGATTCCTTTGCTTAATTTTTTTCGTTCAGTTGTTTCTTGGTTCATTAGGTTTGCGAATTTGTAGATGTCTTGTTTTTTTAATGCATTTTTCATTTGGATTGCGATGTTTTTTATTGCTATGAGGTTGTTTGTGTTTTTTCCTTTTTTTAGATTATCTATCATGGATTTGTTTGTGTTTCCTGAGAAGTGCGGTTTTCCGGAGTAGACTAGGACGAGTTTGCTTTCTAGTTTTTTTATGAAACTTTTGGGCAAGTTTAGTTGTTCGACTTTTACTTTGTCTCCCTTGAATTCTATGAAGTTTATTCCTCCGAAGGCTGCCGCGTATTGGTCTTGTTTTCCCCCTATGAGTCCCATGGATTGTTCTAGGGCGTAGACTTTTTCTGCAAATTCTAATCTTGTTTTTGTTGGAAGATTTTTTGTTGGTTTTATTTGAGAGATAAGTGCTAACCATATTAGATTCATTGCTCCACTTGTTCCTAGTCCTGAAGATGTTGGAGTGTTTCCTGTGTATTCTAAGCTTGTTTTTTTGTCTGTTTTGATTAGGCTTCCTGTGACATATCTTTGTATTCCGCAATTAAGAACTGCTCCGCCGTGAGTGTGAGTGAATGGAGAAATGTCTGTGGTTCCTCCTGCGAAATCAACTCTTACTGGTGCTTGGACTTTTTTTATTGACATTTTATTATTGGTTTAATTTATTGTTTTTATTTAGGGTTTATTGTTTATGTGAAGTATAAACTTGCTCCGAGTACTCCTGGATGGTCTAGTTCACTCCAAAGGATGGGAGTTTTTTTAGGGAGCTGGAAATATTTTGTCGCTTGTTTTTTTATTAGGGTTAGGAATGGATTTCCACATTCTTTTATTCCACCTGCAAGAATTACTGCTTCTGGATCAAAGCAATGGATTAGTGAGGCTATACCTTGTCCGTAATATTTTGAGAATTCTTCTATGATTTTTTTTGCTTTAGGATCTTTCATTTTCATTAGTTCGTGAAATAGTTTTGGTTTCCCAAATGTGTTGGTTGTGAGATTTTTTAATCTTTTTGATGCTGCTAATTCTTCAAAATCTTTTCCCCCATCTAATATTATGTGTCCGAGTTCTCCTGCATAACCTTCGCCCCTATAAAGTTGGCCGTTGATTATTACGCCTCCGCCGATCCCGGTTCCTAAAGTTAATATTATGAAGTTCTTTTTTTTACATCCTAATTTTAATTCTGCATAGGCTACGCAATCTGCGTCATTTTTTACTTCTGCAGGAATTTTGAATTTATCTTGTAGTGCTTTTTTTAGATTATAATTTCTTAATGGGAGATTTGGTGGATTCATTATTGTTCCATTTTTTAGTGGTCCTGGTGATGAGATTGCTATTCCTTTTACGTCTTTTGTCATGTAATCTTCTACTAGTTCGAAGATTCTTGTTTTAATTCCTTGAGATGTCTTTGGAGTTTTTTCTTTATAGTATTCTAGAATTTTGTTATTTTGGATTAGGGCTATTCTTAGGTTTGTTCCACCCATGTCCATTGCGATTATTTTTGCTTTTCCTCCATCTACTTTTTTTGGTTTGAGTTTTTCAAGTTCTGCCATGTTATTTTGAAGGGTTAGTTCTTCCGTATTTATCTTCAAGTCTTATTTCGTCTTTTTCATCGAATGTTCCGAAGGATATTTCTAGAACTTTTACTTCTTTGTTTTTAGCGAAGATTCGATGGGCCTGCATTTTTTTTATTGTGATGGTTTCATCTTTTTTTATTTTTTTTTCTTTAGTTTCTAGTTGGATGTAACCGTCTGTTAGGAAGTGCCACATTTCTTTTCTTTTTTTGTGTTTTTGAAGACTTAAAATTTGATTTGGTTTTACTATTAGAATTTTTACTGTTGACTTTTCGTTTAGAGTGAATTGTTTGAATTTACCCCAGGGACGTTTTACCTCTTTCATGAGAATTAAAGGTTTTTAATGTTTAAAAACTCTTCTTAAAATTAAATTAGAAACTCTTAAATAGTTAAATTAATTATTAATATAAGGGTGATTCAATGTTTAATCTAAAAGGAAAAGTTGTTATTGTGACGGGTGCTGTAAGAGGTATTGGGCAATCAATTGCTATTGAATTGGCTAGACAAGGAGCTGATGTTGTTGTTTCAGATATTATTCCAGGACAGCAAACGGTCAATCGTATTAAAGCATTAAAGAGAAAAGCAATTTATGTTAAGACAGATGTTTCTAATAAAACTGAAGTTGAAAATTTAATGAATGAAACAATTAAGAAATTTAAGAAGATTGACATTCTTGTTAATAACGCGGGGATTTTTGTTACCGGGCCAACATTAAAAGTTAGTGAAGAAGATTGGGACAGAACGATAAATATTAATTTAAAAGGGAATTTTTTATGTGCACAAGCCGCGTTAAAATATATGAAAAGAGGGGCTTCGATTATCAATATTTCTTCGGTAGCTGGAATTGGAGGCTATTCACAAGGAGCTTCTTATTGTGCTAGTAAGGGTGGGATTAGATTATTAACAAAATCTTTGGCGGCGGAATATGGTCCGTTAGGAATTAGAGTTAACTCTATACACCCTGGAATTATAGAAACTGTAATGACAAAAGGACTTTTAGTAAATAAGAAAGCAAAACAAGGAATGTTAGCTAAACTTCCCTTAAAAAGAACAGGTAAAGCTATTGATATTGCCGGACCAGTGGTATTTTTAGCAAGTGAGGCAGCAGCTTATATAACTGGCGAAGAGATAATTGTAGACGGTGGTTGGACAGCTGTTTTATAAGATTTTTAATTTTTCAATAATTCTTTTAACTTTTTAACAGGATTTTTAGCTTTAGTAATTGCTGAAGAGATTGCAATTCCATTAGCTCCAAGTGTCATAGCAACTTTAACATCTTCATTTGTTTTAATACCTGCCCCGACAAGAAAATCATACTTTAACTTTTTTTTAATTTCTTCAATCAACTTCGGCTTTGCTTTACTAATTGAAATTTTTCCTGCGACTAATTCAGGGGGTTCAATAATCAAATAGTTTGGTTTTAATTTTTTAATTTTCATTGCCTGAGTGAGATCTTTTGCAAAGATTGCTGTTTTTAGTTTTAGGGCTTTGCACCGTTTTACTGTTTCTTTGATTGTTTTTAGGTCGAGTCTGTGTTCGCTGTGGTTTAGAAATGTTCCTTTTGCTCCATTTGCTTTGATTGCTTCGGGTAAGATGTAGCCAGTGTTTCTTCCGGTTTCTTGAGGGTCTGTGTGTTGGCTGAAGACTTGGAGATTTGTTTTTTTTGTTATTGTTGAGATGTTTGTTGGTTGAACGCCAATTATGATTTTTGGATTTACTTTTTCTATTATTTTTGCGAGCTTTAGAGCTGATGCTCCTTGTTTGTAAGTTTTTAGATTTATGATTATTGTGGGTTTCATTTGCCTAAGACAACTACGTTTTCTTGGGTGCAACTTTCCTTGATATAGCTATTTTGTAGTTTTTTCATTTATTTCCAGATTATTTTTTTAATTTTATTTGTTAACTTGAGGGGTTCTTTATTTTGCCAGATGTTTCTTCCGATTGCTAAACCTGTGCATCCTATAGTCATTGCTTCTCTGGTTTCTTTTAGGAGGGCTTGTTCGTCTTTTTTGCTTCCGCCTGCGATTACTACTTTAGATTTTCCTGCAGATTTTATTGCCCATTTGAGGTCTTGTTTTTTACCTGTTGGGTGAATTTTGATTATGTCTGCTCCGATTTCTAATCCGACTCTTGTTGAGTATGCCATTAGTTCTGATTCAGGTTTGCCTTTGATTGATTTTCCTCTTGGGTAAATCCAGCAGATTGTTGGAAGATTGTTTTTGTGGGCTTCTCTTTGTATGCTTTCGAATTCTTGAAGCATTTTATTTTCGTGTTTGCTTCCGATGTATATTGTATAGCCTACTGCTGATGCCCCTAGTTTGATTGCTTCTTGGACTGTGCAGAGTTGTTTTGAAATGGGGTCGCCCTTTACTAGGTTGGTTTTTCCATTTAGTTTTACGATTAATGGAATTTTACTTTGTTTAATTTCTTTGTTGTATTTTTCTGCGATTCCTTTTTGGAAAATTAGTGCTGTGAATTTTCCTTGCTTTGCTATTTTGATTATGTATTCTGGATCAACGTTTTTGTCGTTGAAGTCTGTTGGGCCGTGTTCGAGTCCTTGGTCGTAAGCTAGAAATAATGCTTTTCCTTTTTTTAGGATTTTGTTTAGTTTTGGTTGAGTCATTTTTAATTTTATTGTGTGTTTTTGTTACTTTGAAAGTTTATGGATTGTTTTCACCCTGCAGAAAGTCGCTCATTAAATTGCTTTCCCTTTCTGTTCCTTGTATATTATTAGTGTTGAAGGTTTAGGAGTTATGTTATTTAGGTTTTGTTTGTTGTTTGGTTTTTAGTTTATTATATGTTAATATTATTAAACAAGATACGAGGTAACTAATTATTATATTAGTTAATATTATTAAGATTAAGTATGTTGGTGGATTATTAAAAGAAAGTGTTTTTGTAAAAAAATAGTTTGGATAAGAGATTATTTTTGTAGCAGAATTGTACCATTTATCAAAACAACTTTCTGCTATTTCACAATTAACTCCTAATCCTGAAATAAAGAATGAGATTGTAAATAGGATGGTTAAAATTATTGTTAAAATTATTTTTTGTTTTGTGGGTTTTAGAAATTGTTTCATTTTATTTTTTGAGATTTATTTTTATTAATTTATTTTTTGCTCCGAAATATTTGATTACTGATTCACCTTCTTTGAGTCCGAGTTTTAGGGCTTCTTGGATTGATTTGTTTGCCATTATTCCTGCGACAAAACCTGAGGCAAATGCGTCACCTGCTCCAGTTCGTTCTACAACTTTTATTTTGTTTGGTTTAATTGTGTAAGTTTTTGCTCCGTTGTAACATTTTATTGGATTGTTTTTGTTGGTTACTACTACTATTTTGGGTCCTAGTTCGGTTAGTGATTGGAGTAATATTGAGGTTTTCTTTTTATTTTTTTTGCATAGGATTTCTGCTTCTTCTTTATTGAGAATTAGGATGTCTGTTATTTTTAGTAGCTGGGTGATGTCTGTATTTTTTACTAAGTATTCGCTTGGGTTGAAGGCTAATTTGGTTCCTTGTTTTGTTAGTTTTTTTGCTAGAGCTATTTGAGTTTTGAAGCTTTCTCCTAGGACTGATGAATAGTAGAGCCAGTTTGTTTTGAATGTTGGAAGTTCGTTTAGTTTGATGTGGTTTCCGGGACCTTTGAATGTTAAGATTGTTCTGCTTTTGTCTTTGCTGTCTAAGATTATTGAGTAGCCTGTTTTTGTTTTTGAGTGTGAACCTAGGAATTTTATTTTTTCTTTTTTTAGTAAGTTTAGGATGTCTTTTGAATTGTTGTCGTTTCCGATTTTGCAGATGCATCCTGTTTTGAAATTTAATCTTGCGAATGCTACTGCAGTATTTGTTGCTCCGCCTCCGATATCGAATTGTAAGTTGTTGATTAAAATTTTAGAACCTGCTTGGTATGAGAATGTTTTTGTTTTTTTGTTGAGTTCTGTTTCAACAAATGCATCTATGACTGCACTTCCGAATGTTATAATATCTAGTTTCATGTTTCCTCTTTTTATGAGTATGTTAAGGTTTTGATTGTTAAAAAGGTTTTGATTTGGGTTTGGAGATTATTAGGGAGTTTTATTTTTGTTACGTCGCTTTAGTGGTTAAATAAGCTTGGGATAGATGATTTTTCTAAGGAAGAAATTGTTGGGGCTTTGACTGCTAATTCTTCTGAATATTCTTGGATTGTTCAACAAATTAGAGATATTAATTATCGTGGAATTAGTTTTTCTAAACCTATTAAACTTTCTAGTGTAATTCCTAATTTAGGTTATGATGATTCTGACGATTCTGACGAATGGATTGAGGTGGATGTGGGAGGAAATGGGAGTGATAATTCAAATCAAGATAAGAGCTATAGATATAATCGTAGAACTGGAGAGACTGAAAGGTTATAGTTTTATTTATTTATTATTTTGAATTAACTAAATGTTTAAAAGTCTTGGGGATTTTTTTGGATTATGGTTGTTGAAAAAGTTTGTGTTAAAGTTAAGTTGATGAATGCGGATGCTAAGGTTCCTTTGAGGGGGAATGAGTTTGCGGCAGGTTTTGATTTTTATTCTTGCGAGGATGTTATTTTGTATCCTGACGAGACCTTGTCTGTTGGGACAGGTATTGCTTTGGAGATTCCTTCGGGTAAGGCGTGTTTTATTTGGGATAGAAGTGGGATGGGTTTTAAGGGGATTCATAGGTTTGCTGGTTTGATTGATTCGGATTATCGGGGAGAGTATAAGATTGTAATGTGTAATCATAGTGGTAAGGTGTTTAGGATTCAGAAAGGTGATAGGATTGCTCAGGGAGTTATTCAGGATTATTATAAGCCTGAGTTTGAAGTTGTTGATGAGTTGAGTGATAGTGAGCGGGGGGAAGGTAGGTTTGGAAGTACAGGTAAGTGAAAAGATTTTATTCTTCTTCACAGTCTTCAAATTCTATTTCGTCTATTTTTTCGTAGGCTTTTTTTCTTTCTGCACTACATTTGTCGCAATATTTTCTAGGGAATCTGGCTTTTTTTGGAGTTTCAAATTCTTTTCCACAATCTTTACATTTAACTATTTTTGTCATAATTATTGGTGGGAATGTTACTTTTTAATTGTTTTTATTATGAAACCTTTTTGCCTTAGTTTATTTAGTTCGATTTCTATTTCGTTTTCAACTTCTTTTTGTTTATTTTTGAGGATTATTTTTTCAGGATGTTTTGTGAAGTATTGATGCATCTGTCTCGCCTCTTTTGTTAAACCCATTTTGGATTAGAGAGGGGTTTTTGTTTATAAGTTTTGTTGAGGGGAGGTAGGGTTGAAGAGAATATAAAATTTTTTAAAGGCAGTTTTACATATGATTTTATGCGCCATTGGTTTAGTGGTAGAATGTCTCGTTGCCAACGAGGAGACGGGAGTTCGATTCTCCCATGGCGCATTTTTCATGGGGAGAATCTTACTCTTCGGTTCTCTAAAAAGAACCTTCAGATCCTAAAAAAATTTCTTAGAAATTTTTTGGGAATTTCAATCCTTTTGGTGATATCAGATTGAAATCTTCGATTCTCCATGGTGTATATTATTTTTTATAATAACCTTTAAAAACTGTTTTTACATTTTTAGTTTATGAAAAGAGATGTAAGCATTGTTATTGTTGTTTTTTTTATGTTAGTTGGAGTTGCTATTATATCTTATTTAATTTTTGATTGGGATTATTCTGGTTGTGGTGATGAAGAAATTATTGGGGGAGATAGAGATGTTGGGGGATGTTTAGTTGCTGCAGGATATAGTTTTGATGAGGAGATTGGTGCTTGTATTCGGAGTTGGGAGATTGTTGAAGAAGATGAGAGAATTGCTTCTAAGATAGTTGTGGATTCTATGGGTAAGATTGGATTGACTATTGTTGGTGTTGATGAGGTGATGTGTGAGGGATGTTTTTCAGTTAGTGTTGATGATGGTGAGGGGGTGATAGAGATTAGTTTGAATAATTGGTCTATTGTTGATGGAGATATTGTTAGTAACGCTGAATGTTCTGCTTTGGGTCGAAGGGTAGTTGATAGTTTAATTGGTTTGGAATGTTTAGAGGGTGAGAATGAAGTAGGTTGTGTTGAAGGATGTTTTGGTGAGAGTATTTGTTGTGTTTGAAAATATGGGTTTGTTTTTTGTTGTGAAGATATAGGTTCGCTTTGCTTACGCTTATTTTATGTCAGATTGGGTGGCTTAAAGAATTTTTAATTCTTTAATCTTTCAAAAAGAAGGATTTTTGAAGTTTTTACCAACTCAATCTTCTAATCTTATTGTTATGTTCTAATATTTTAGGGTTTGTGGAGATGATGTTTTTTGGTTTGGTTATGAAGTTTTTTTTGATATGAAGGTAGTTTTTTATTTATGAAATAGGTTTAAAACCCAAAAGTTTAAAATCCCTTTTTCATTATTATAAAAATAGAGGTTAGTCTTGACTGCTTTTTTGTCGTTATTAATAATCTTTAAACTGGACAAAAATAAAATGAGAACCAAAACATCAAAGGAAATAGATTTTAAGTATAATTTTGGAGTTTATTGGAATCTTTTGAAGAAGTATAAATTGATTTTAGGTTTTCTTGTGTTTTTTATTTTGTTGAGAGAAGTGAAAGTTGTTTTGGAGAAATTTTTGTTTAAGATTGTTCTTGATAGGGGGACTGACTTTAGTGCAGGAGTTTTAACTCAGGATGCTTTTGTTTCTATTTTGATAGTTCTTGCATGGATTTTTTTAGGTACTATTCTTATAGGGGCTTTAAGTGGGTGGGTTAGGTTGCATCTTTTGAATAAACTTGAGACTAATGTTATTGCAGATGTTAAAAGAAAATATTTTGATCATATTGTTGAATTGGATCATGATTTTCATTCGACTCATAAGACTGGAAGTATGATTTCTAGGATTGGTCGTGGGGCAAATGCTGTAGAGCGGATGACAGATGTTATTACATTTAATTTTGTAACTTTGTTTTTTCAATTGATTTTGGTTTCATTTTCATTGATTTACTTAGATATAACTTCTGCATTGATTATTGCCTTGACTGTAGTGATATTTATTGTATATAGTTTTGTTGTTCAGAGAAAGCAAGAGGTTTCAAATATTGAGGCTAATAAGGCAGAGGATATTGAGAAAGGGAATGTTGCAGATATTTTGACAAATATTGATTCTGTTAAATATTATGGTAAGGAGAATGCAATTAAGGAGAGGTTTGTTAATCTTAGTGAAACTTCACGGAAGGCTCTTTTGAAGAATTGGAATTATTTTAGGTGGATGAATCTCGGACAGAATTTTATTTTGAGTGCAGGTATTTTTTCTTTGCTTTATTTTTCTATAAATAATTTTTTGCAGGGAGAGATTACTATTGGAACTTTGGCATTTATTTATACGACTTTTGCAGGGTTGATTGTTTATGTGTTTGGATTTGTTCATGGGCTTAGAGGGTTTTATAGGTCGATGGCTGATTTTCAGGATTTGTTTGATTATGGTAGGGTGAGCAATAAAATTAAGGATAAATCTAATGCGCCTAATTTGAAAATTGGTCTGGGAACTCTTGAGTTTAAGGATGTTGATTTTAATTATGGTAAGAGAAAGATGTTGAGGAAATTTAATTTGAAGATTCTTGAGAATGAGAAGGTTGCGTTTGTTGGGCATTCTGGTTGTGGAAAGACTACGTTGGTTAAATTGTTGAATAGGTTTTATGATGTTAATGGAGGTTCTATTTTGATTGATGGCAAAGATATTAGGAATTTTAAGCAGGAGAGTGTTAGAAGTGAAACTGGAATTGTTCCACAGGAATGTGTTTTGTTTGATGATACTATTTATAATAATATTAGTTTTGCGAATCCGAAGGCTTCGCGTAAGGATGTTTTGAATGCGATTAAGTTTGCTCAGTTAGATAAGATAATTATGAATTTTTCTGATAAGGAGAATACAATTGTTGGTGAGCGTGGTGTGAAATTGTCTGGAGGTGAGAAGCAGAGAGTTTCTATTGCTCGTGCGATTTTGGCTAATAAGAAGATTTTGATTTTGGATGAGGCGACTTCTGCCTTGGATTCAGAGACTGAGTATGAGATTCAGAAGGATTTGCAGAAATTGTTAAAGGGTAGGACTTCTATTATTATTGCACATAGGCTTAGTACGATTATGAATGCAGATAGAATTGTTGTTTTGAAGAATGGGGAGATTATTCAGATGGGCACGCATAGTGAATTGATTGGTAAATCTGGTGAGTATAAGAAATTGTGGAATTTGCAGAAGGGTGGATATATACGGTGATAGGATAGGTTTTTTTTAGGATTGGTTTAGTTATGTAAGAGTTGACGTTTTCGTTGGTGGACAAGTCCAATCGACTTCGTTATTTTATTGATAGGTTGTTAATCATTATTTTTTGAAGATGAGGTTTCTTGTGATTTGTTTTTGGAGAGTTTTTTTTGTTTTTTTATCACAGTTATCTTTAAATAATTATTTTTTTGCCTATTATTATGGAAGAGATGATTAAGGTGCATGAAAGAGATGATAGTTTGGATTATCTTATTGTATTGAGAGCTGTAAGTAGGATTAGTTTTGCCTTGGGTAGGAGGCTTTTGATTTCGTTTCTTAGAGGTAATTATGTGCATAAATCTGTGAAGTTGAATCGGTTGGATATGGTTGAAGGATTTGGAGAGTTGTCGATGGTTAGTGATATTAAGTTGCAGGAAATTATTGAGAATTTGATTAGTAATGGGATGTTAGAGGTTAATGGGACTGAGGTTAATAGATTTATGAAACTTTTGAAGTTGAGTAGTAAGGGGATTAAGGAGATGGAGAATCCGAGTTTGTATGGAAAGAAGTTGAAGAATAATTTTGTTTTTAGGGAGACTGTGATTAGTGATGCTGATAGGGAGGTTTTTAGGGAGTTGGATGTTTTTTTGAAGGGTTATAATGATGAACAGAAGAAGGCGATTATTTCTGGGAGCGAGAATATTTTATGTGTTGCTGGAGCCGGAAGTGGTAAGACAACAGCTTTGACAAAGAGGATTGAGTTTTTGGTTAAATATAAAGGTGTTGATGCTTCGAAGATTCTTGCTATTACGTTTACTCGTAAGGCTCGACAAGAGATGATTAATCGATTGAATAAGTTGGGGATTGATGATGTTAAGGTTGATACTTTTAATTCTTTTTGTGAGGGGATTTTGAAAAAGTATGGGCAGTTGATTTATGGGAGAAATGTTAGTATTATGAATTATGGGCATAAGGTTATGGCGTTGAATGGGGCTTTGCAGAGTTTAGGTTTGAAAATGGAGGAGGCTATTGATAGATATTTTTCAGTTGCTCAGAAAAGGATGAAGACTCGGGAGCAGTTGAATTCTGTTTTTTTGAATGATTGTTTTTCTATTATTGAATATTTTAAATTAAAGAATTTGGATTTTTATGATTTTTCCTGGGAAGTTGATTCAAAAGATAAATTGAGTGCTAAATTGATTTATGATATTTGTAAGTATTTGAAGGAGTATATGTTTCGGGCAGGTTTGAGAGATTATAGCGATCAGGTTTTGGATGCTTTGAAGTTTTTGAAAGATAATCTAGATTTTGTTCCAGAGTTTGAGCATGTGCTTGTTGATGAGTATCAGGATGTTAATGCGATGCAG
>CAYNOY010000015.1:0-19194 GCA_964399015.1 Candidatus Woesearchaeota archaeon
TAATGCAGGAATATTTTTTAATTTTATTGCCTTAGTTGTTGCAGTATATGGATTGGTTAAAAGTCCTGAAATCTTTGATATTATTTTCTTTATTGGTATATTCATTTTTATAATTTTTTATTTTATTGTTTTTTATATTATAACCAATTTTTTAGATAAATTAGTTCAAATTGAAATTATTCGTTTGAAGATGATTGAAATTAAGAAAGATTTAAATAATTTAAATGATAGTTTAGATTTAGTAAAAAGAGATTCTGAATTAGATGTTAGGTTGTTTTTTTAGAAAGATTGTTAAATGAAAAAAAGAAAAAATAAGAAAGGATAGATTGATCCGAGAATTGTAATAATTATAATTGTAATAATTTTATTTATTTTATATGCGAGATTGAAATGGTTTATTTAAAATGAAGAAAGGGCAGATTGATCTTAGGTGGATTGTATTTGGGATAATTGTATTCTTGGTTGTTTTGTATTTATTGAGAGTTAGGGGATAGTTTTAGTTTTGATTAATGGGGTTAGATAAGTTATTAATTAAATTTTAGAGAATATTATAAACCCAGGAAGAGTATCATAAAATTGATAACAACCCAACCATTTAGACCTCTAATTTAGCTTATTTCAGATAGTATTTCTTATCTTTTATGAGATATGATAAGAACCTTTACCTATAAATGTTCTTATTGTATGTCATTACTATGTAATGGTGAATAATAATCTTTATAAAAAAGTTTGTTTTATAAATTATATGGTAGCACCTAATAAGGAAGAAGGAGAAAAAATTATTAAAATACGATTGGTTAATTATTGGAGTTCTGAATATTATATTTTTTTGGATTAGTTTTACAGAGAAACGAGCTTTGTTATACCTTTTAGTTTTAGCGGGGAGTTTGGCTTATTGGATTTGGAAGGATGAGAAGAAAAACAACAAGATTTAAAAATCAATAATTAGTGTTAAAATTATGATAAAGGTTTCATTAGATAAAACAGAAATAGATAAGTGTAGAGAATTTGCTGAAAAGGTAACTAAAGAAACTTATAATCGTTTTAATCAAAATGATGATATAAGGGCAAAAAGAATTTTCCTAGGAAAAGTTGGAGAGATTGCTTTTTTAAAATTATTAAAAGATAATAGAATATCTGTAGATGTTTCGGATATGTTTGAAATCTTCAAAGGAGAAACTAATGTGGATAGCACAGATTTTTTAACAAAAGATAAAAAGAAAATTGATATAAAAACTGCTTATGAGTCATTTCATAGTAGGCTATTAGTCCCTTATGACCAATTTGAGAACGGTAAGGCTAAGGATTATTATGTCGGAGTTAAAATATTCCTGGAAGAAAATAAGGCTGAAATCTGGGGTTTTTGCACTAAGGAAATACTTGAAGATAATGGAAAAAAAGATTTTGGTGAAGGTCCTGCTTATTGGGAATTTCTAAATAATTTAAAAGACATAAAAGAGTTACTCTTGCTTATGAATTCTAGCCAACAAACTCTTAATCTCTAAGGCTAATGCGTCTGATAATCCTACAGGGACAGCGTTTCCAACTTGCTTATATTGACTTATCTTAAATCCTTTTAATTCAAAATCATCTGGAAATCCTTGAATTCTTGCACCCTCTCTAACTGTTAAAGTTCTATGTTCTGTTGGGTGAGTAACATAACCTACAGTAGGCGTGTCCGACCTTGTTAATAATGTTTTAGAAGGTTTATCTGGATGCAATCTACCAAATGCACCACTATGCCTTGAGCCTGTTTGTAATTCTTCGGGTAATGAGGTCCAATTCTCTCCAGGTTTTATTAATTGCATTCTTTTTAATGTGTCGCCTGTTAAAAATCTAGGTTCATGATTTAACCCTGGAACTTTTTTAAGAACATTCCCAACACCCACATAATCATTTTTATCATGAGTTGGTTCTGGAAATTTATTTTCAAACCCATGTTTATTTCCAATAAATATAACTCTCTCTCTTGTTTGAGGGACTCCATAATCTGCAGAATTTAATATTTTATAATCTACATTGTATCCTAAATCATTTAATCCTTTTATGATTAAATTTTTAATCTTTCCATCTTTTATGGATAATATCCCCTTAACATTTTCTATTAAGACTACATCTGGATTAACAATCCCTACAATTCTTATAAATTCTTTAAAGAGATAATGTCTTGGGTCTTCAGTCATATCAATATTATTTCTAATCCTATAACCAGCCATAGAAAAGGATTGACAAGGAATTCCAGCCATCACAATATTTATTTTTTTATCTCCAATGATTTTTTTTAATTGGTCTTCGGTTATGTTATGGACATCCTCATCACTAAAATTAACTTCTGGGAAATTATGTTTAAATGTTTCTGCAGCACCCTTATCATTATCATTAGCAAAAATAGTTTTAAATCCATTCTGTTTAAATCCTAATGATAAACCTCCAATTCCTGCAAATAAATCTATTGCGGTATATTCCATGTTATTTAAAATTGTTTTCATTATTTAATCCTTTTTGTTAGATTGCTTTAATTTTATGATAAGTTTCATTGAATTGTTTTTGTTGTGCTGCAATATCTTTTATGGATTTCTTCAATCTCTCAATCTCAATATCATATTTATTCTTATCAGTATCACTTATCTCAACAACATCATATCTTTTCTCCAAAATAATATCCTTAATATTTTTCTTATCCAAATTAACATAGACTTTCTCACAGACCTCAACAGAATGTCCACCAAATAACGCAGTTAATTTAATGTCATTTGTTTTAATCCAAAATTCAGTAATGGTTTTATGCCGTATCATGTAGGGAGTAATGTTTTTTATGTTTGCACGTTTGCATAACCCACGATAAAGAAAAGCTAAATATTGTTTGTGATGGGGTTCTCTATCATCCCCAGGGAAAACATAATCATCCGACTTCTTATCCAGGAATGGAAATTCATTTCTCCATCTGATTAAATGAACTAAAGAATTTTTTAATGGAAGTAATCTTGTTTGATTTGTTTTAGTGGAGTCAATTTGTATCTCACAATGGTCCTCAAAGAACTTTATTTTATCCCATCGCAAATTAAGCAATTCAACTGGACGCAAAGCTAACTCATCTTGAATAGTAATCATAGCCCTATCCTTCAAATTCTTAGTAGCTCGAACCATTAAACCAACCTCTTCATTTGTTGGAAGTGTAGCAGAATTTATCTTCTTAGAATTAACAGCACTCTGTCTCTCCAACTTGATTAAATCTAAAATCTCTGGGTTGTTAAACTTCCATTTAACAAAAGTTTTCAAACCTTTCCTTAACTCATTTCTTTCAGAGACTTCCCTATCACTATTCCTAATCCTAATTAATATCTTCTGGATTAGTTTGACCTCATTAAATTTAGAAAGTGGAACTTGTGCAACATCTCGAAGAATAACAATCTTAACTAAATAATGTCTGCACTTTTCGACGCCTGCTTTTGTTCTTCTGAACCTGATATAATCTTCTAAATCCTTCTTATCGTCTTTAGGTAATCTCTTGACAATTAAATCAATTCGTTTCTTGTAGTTGTTTGGTATCTCTTTTTTCATATTCAAAAATAGAAATAAACATTTTTAAAGATATATGGGTTGTTGTCAAAAAATATAAACCCAGGAAGAATCGGTGTTATACAAAAGAGTATCTGAGCAAAAACTTCGTTTTTACTCTAGCTCGAAAAAATTAAATGCTTCGCATGTTATTTTTCTGATGTCCTGACTTTTCTGAAACATGGAGAAGTAATTAACAAAACAGTGCCTGATTTTAGACAGGATTAACTTGTTAATTATTTTAGAGAATATTATAAACCCAGGAAGAATCGGTGTCATACAAAAGAGTATGTCCTGACTCTTCTGGGAAAAAGAGGTGATAATATATGTAATGATAAATACTATTTAAATGTTTCGGTTATGTTGTAACTTGTAAATGACAGTAGAGTGTAGGAGGGGTATATATTTGGAGTATTGGTTTGTTTGAGGTAGAATTTATTAATCAATTTGATTAGAATCATTAGTGTATTTTTTTAATTGTTTTTCGGTTGTATTTAAATTTTTATAAAATCTATTTATTTTTATTTTATTAATTTGTAATTATTTTTAAGAAATTGTTGGAGTATTTAAGGATAAATAATCTTTACTAGAGATTTTATCTAGGTTAGGTGATTGTTAATTATTTGGTTTGGATTTTAGAATAATTGAAAAATATAGATTATTAATAAAATACTTTATCTATTGCAAAACTTGAAGCAAATCCAATTCCCCATCCAATTGCGTATTCTATTGGTGCTGCAGCTGTTCCGATAAGGCCACCAGTTACTATTTTTTCTATAGTGTTATTTTTTCTAGTTGTTAATGATTTTCCAATTCCTGTGGTAACACTATTTGCCCCCCATAAATATCTGAAAGGAATTTCTACATTAATTCCATTTGCATCCATGTTTCCTTTGTAAGACCCTAAGGCTATACATGCTATATGTGCTGATGCTATTGAAGCAATTCCTGCAATTTTCATTAGGTTTTTCATGATTAATTTAATTTTTAGAGGTTTATAATGATTGTGGTGGTTTATTGATTTAGATTTTATTAATTTGTATTTTTGTAACAATAGAATTTATAAGTTGGATTAATTTAATGATTTAATGGGGTTTGAAGATTTTTTAGAATTGGGGGATGAGAAAGGTGGAGATGTTGTTGGTGATGGGGAAGGTGAAAGAATTGAGGAAGTTGAAAAGATTGGGCAGACGCAGTTTTATGGGATTATTACAGGGAATAAACCTGATTGGCAGTCGATTATTTATGAGTTGATTCATACTGAGCAGTTGGATCCGTGGGATGTGGATATTGTGGTTTTGACTCAGAAATATTTTGAGAAGATTCATGAAATTGGGGAGGAGGATAATGTTGATTTTTATGTTTCTAGTAAGGTTTTGTTAGCGGCTTCTTTGCTTTTGAGAATTAAGTCTGAGTTTTTGTTGAATCGGTCTGTTCAGAGTATTGATGATATTTTGTTTGGTAGGAAGGAAGATAATAAGCCAATTATTGAGAGAATTGTTGTTGATGAGGATGATTTGCCTATGTTGATTCCGAAGACGCCTTTGCCTAGGGCTAGGAGAGTTACGTTGCCTGAGTTGATGTTGGCTTTGAATAAGGCGATTAATACTGAGTCACGTAGAATTAAGAGAGAGGTTACTTTGAAGAGGGCTAAAAGGATGACTGAGATTAATTTGCCTGAGTTTCGGAGGATTGATTTGAGGGATAGGATTAAGCAGTTTTATGCTAGTGTTTTGACAGGGATTAAGGGGAAGGGTTCTGGGAATGATAGGGCTAGTAATAAGATTGGTTATAATGATTTTATTGGGAAAGAGCGAGAGGAAAAGGTTGCGTGTTTTTTGCCGCTTTTGTATTTGGGTAATACTCAGAAATTATGGTTGGAACAAGAAAGACATTTGGATGAGATTTGGATTTATTTGCATAAATATTTTTTGGATAATCCTGATAAGTTTTTGGATAGGGAAGATGAATTGATGGAGAGTGTGGATGATGAAGAGGGTGTTGAGAATGTTGAAGGAGAGCAGTTGAGTGGTTTGGAGAAGGCTCGGGTTTTGAGGGATGAGAAGAAAAATATGGCTGAGGAAATTGCTAAGGAGTTGGCGGAAGAGATAGGGGTTGTGGAGCTGGATGAGAAGATTGAGGGAATAAGTGGGTTTGAGGATGAATTGTGAATTGTTGTTCGGATTTGACGCTTTCGTGGACGGCTTGTGCCAGTCCACTTCGCTAATTTATTATTAGTGTGTATATTTTTTAGATTTGTGAAAGGAGGGTTTTAGTTTTGGATTTATGGGGTGGGGTTTTGTTGGGGTATAATTTTAATTTTTGTAATCTTGTTTTGGAGAATAATGCCCTTGAAGTGTTATTTTTCCAGTAGTAGGGTTTCCTTGGATTATGGTATCTTTAAATTGATGTGTAATTGTGTATCTTATTATTTGTGTTATGGCTTTTGGAAATAGAATTATTTCATTAAATAATTTTTCTAGTTTTTCTTTCATGATATAATTGGGTGAAATTGTTTTATAAATATTCCGGGAGTTTTAGGTGAGATGTTGAAGATAGGATTAATTTAGTGGAGGATAACTTTTAAATAGTTCTTAGGCTGATTATTGTTATAAGGGGTTGAAATGAAACGTAAAATAATTACTGAGAAAAAATGTTCGAATAAAGAATTTTTTGAGGGTCAGGGTTATAGAAATATTTGGAAAAGGAGTTTGATTGCTTTTGGGATTTTATTAGTTGTAATTGTTGTTGTGTTGATTTATTTTTTTGTTTTTGATGTTGGAATTTGTTCTAATTCTCAATGTTTTGTTGATGCTATGAGAGAATGTGATAAGGTTAGTTGGATAAGGTCAGATGTTAAGGCTTCTTGGTTGTATACTATTTTGGGAGACGATGGAAGATCTGGATGTAATGTGGGAGTTAAATTGTTGCAGGTTAAACAGGGAACTGTGGAGAATGAACAATTAGTTGGAAAGTCGATGGTTTGTGGATTGAGAAAGGGTGAAACTCAATTTCCTGAAAAAGATATTTTGAGTTGTAGTGGGCCTTTGAGAGAGGAGATGCAGGAAATAATAATTCAGAATATGCATAATTATTTGTTAGAGAATATCGGTGAAGTTAGTGCAGAATTTGGTAGTGTTTAGAGTTGTTTGGTGTAATAATCTTTAAAAAGTTCTTTGGTGGTTTTTGTTTATGAAAAAGTTTAGATTGAATTATTGGGATAAATGTCTTGGGGAAGTGGTTAAGCCTAAGGGTGCTAAGGGGGTTGGGTTAGATATTGAAAGAGATATGGGGGGCGTTGTTCATAGTGTTTGGAGTGAATCTTGTTTAAGGGGTTATCCTGTAGATAATTATGCGGATGATTGTTTTGAGTTTAGGGGGGAGTTAGGAGATAGGATTTATTTGTCAAATGGGGATGGGGTGAAGGTTCCTAGAGTTAGTGTGGTTTCTAATAGTAATGATGAGCTAGTGGATTTAGTTTGTAAGACGTTGAAACTTCCTTATGATCCGTTGCAGGTTGAAGAGTTTGAAAGTGTTGAGTGATTAGGTTCACTTCGTTCACGCTTATTTTATTTCGCTTTCGGAGACGGCTTGTGCCAGTCTCCTTTGCTATTTTTTTGTGAGCGTGTAATTTTTAGAATCGTAGTTAGAGATTTTTAGGATTTGTGGAAATGGAAAAATTTAAAAATAGGATATATTTATATTTGATAGAAGAGTTTTGATAAAATTAAGATGAATGAAGATAATGAGCAAGAAAGATTAGAAAAACTTTTAGTAGATTTTAGGTCTGGAGAATTAAAATATCGTGGAACTAATGACGAGGATTTGAAAAGGCTTGATGCTTTTAATAATTCCTATGGTTGTGAACAAGAAGGAAGAATTTCTGAGGCTGTTCAGGATTATCTTTTATGTAAGCTTTTGCAAGAGAAGGATTATTCAGCATATCAATTAGTGCTTTTTAGATTTTATGAGGTTTATGGAAGGGGATTAAGTGAATTAGGTAATAGGGGTACTAGGTTAAAAAATATTGTTGACAGAGCAAATGCAGTGCATATTAGGGGAGAGTAATAACTCTTAAATACCTTGAGGATTTGTTTTTAATATGGTTGAGAGAATTTCGTTTTATGATCAGATTAGTCGGAATAAATGGAAGTCTGTTTTTTTGATGTTTAGTATTTTTGTTGTGTTTGTTGTTTTTGGTTTTGTGATTGGGTTGGCTATGGGGCCTGATTGGTTTTTGATTGTGATGGTTGTTGCGACTGTGATTTCTTTGATTTACCTTGTTGTAGGATATTATAATTCTGATAAAGTTGCTTTGGCTTCTGTTGGTGCGAAAAAGGCTTCTAGTTCTAAGTATGCTCAGTATCATCATTCTGTTGAGGGATTGTGTTTAGCTTCTGGAATGCCTAAACCTAGGCTTTATGTTATGGAAGATTCAGGGATTAATGCTTTTGCTTCTGGACGTGATCCTGAACATGCGGTTATTTGTGTTACAACTGGTGCGTTGGAGAAATTAGATAAACAAGAACTTGAGGGTGTTTTGGGTCATGAGTTGAGTCATATTGCGAATTATGATATTAGGTTTATGACTTTGACTGCGGTTTTGGTTGGAATGATTTCTATTATTGCTCAGATTTTTTTAAGGAGTTTGTTTTGGAGTTCTATTGGTGGTGGTGGAAGGGATAGAGATAAGAGTCAGATTATTTTTATTGTGATTGGAATTGTTCTTGCTATTTTGGCTCCGATTGTTGTTATGATGGTGCAGATGACTATTTCAAGGAAGAGAGAGTTTAGTGCTGATGCTTCGGCTGTTAAGTTTATTCGTTCTCCTAGTGGTTTGATTAGTGCTTTGAAAAAGATTGATTCTGAAAGTGTTTCGAGAGATGCTAAGAAGAAGGTTAGTAAGGTTGTTGCGCCTTTGTTTATTTCAGACCCGTTTAAGATGGGTGTGAAGGGATTGTTTGCTACTCATCCGCCTTTGAAAAAAAGAATTGGGATTTTGGAGCGGATGTAGATTGGGTTTTGAGAGATTGGTTTTTTAGGAGGTTGTTTAGTTTTGATATTTATGTACGAAGATTAAAATCTCGGAAGACTTTCTAACCGAGATTTTAATTTTCTATTTTATTATTAGTGTGTGTATTTTAGTTTTGTTATGAATGAAGTTTTTAGATTATGAATTTTGAGAGATATTAATATGTAATGGGCGAAAAGGGAAAGGCGATAGCCGGCTTTTCGCGGAGGTGGAAATGTGATTTTTATACACAATCTTTAAAAAAGAGTTTTGATATTTTTTTGTATGGCATATTTGAATAAAATTAAAGTTGAAGTTTCTAATCGGCATGTTCATCTCTCTCGGAAGGATATTGATGTTTTGTTTGGTAAGGGTTATGAGTTGAATGTTTATCGTGAGCTTTCTCAACCCGGGCAATTTGCTGCTAAGGAGAAAGTTAGGTTGATGAATGGGGATAGGAGATTTGAGAATGTTCGTGTTTTGGGTCCTTGCCGTGAGAGGACTCAGGTAGAACTTTCTAGGACAGATGCTATTTTTTTGAAAGTTGATGCTCCCTTGAAATTGTCTGGTGATTTGGATGATAGTTCTGGGGTGATTATTGTTGGACCTAGGGGTCGGGTGGAGTTGGATAGGGGAGTTATAATTTCTCATAGGCATTTGCATGTTTCTGAAGAAGAGGCTAATGAGTTGGGTTTAGAAAATGGGCAAGTGATTAGTTTAAGGGTTCCTGGTGTGAAGGAAACTATTTTTGGGAATGTTATTGTTAGGGTTGGATTGGGACATTGCCTTTCTTTTCATATTGATTTTGATGATGCTAATGCTTGTTTTTTTGATGGGGAAGCGTGGGCTGAGATTGTTGATTTGTGATTGGGTAGGTTTTTAATTGTTTGAAAATCTAGGTTCGCTTATGCTCACAATTTATTCTATGTCGGATTGGGAGTTTTGTTAACTTAATCTTTTAATTTTTATTATTAGTGTTTAAATTTTGGAATTTTTGAAGATGAGTTTATTTTATTTAATTTTGTAGTGTTTAGATTGATTACCTAAATATTTATTAAGTAGTGTGATTTATTTTTTATATGGGTGAAAATTCTTATGGGTTAAGAGATTGGAGAGAGGTTATACGTTTGGATTTTTCAGAACAGGGCCCTGTTACAGAAGAGACAATACAAAAGATAAAGGTATATTATCGTAGAATTTATGGGCAAGATGATGACACGGCTTATAATGCTCGTGAGGAAAGAAGAGAAAGGGTTTTATCTACGCCTTTGCCTTAGGGAGACTAGTTAGATTTTTATAGGATAGTTTATTGATTATATCATCGTAGAAAAGGGGGTATAAGATGGTTAAAGTTAAAGTTTATTCAACGCCGACATGTCCTTATTGTAAACAGGCTAAGGCTTTTTTGAAGGAAAAGAAAGTTGATTTTGAAGATATAGATGTTTCTACTGATGAGGCTGCAGGTAAGGAAATGGTTGAGAAATCTGGTCAAATGGGAGTACCTGTTATTGATATTGATGGCAAGATGCTTGTTGGTTTTGAACAGGAAAAGATTGAGGAATTGTTGAAGAAGTGATTTGTTTTTTGTTTTTGTATTTTATTTTTAATAACCTAAAAATATATAAGTAAGAAAATTCTTACTGTATTATAAATTTGGAGGTTAAAATAATGATAAGAACAGTTAAGGTTTCTGATAAGGGGCAAATTGCAATTCCTCAGACGTTAAGAGAAAATTTAGGAATTATTAAGGGAGATGATTTAACTTTATTTCAAATAGGTGGAAAGATTTTAATTGAAAAGACTCAGGAAACTGAAGAGAAGATAAAAGACGATTTTAATGATATATTGAAATTTAGTGAAAATTCTTTGAGTGAAGTTTGGGATAATCCTGAGGATGAAATTTGGGATGAATATTTAAAATGATTGTTAATCAAAAAGAAATTGTTTTGTTGCCTTTTCCTTTTTCAAATTTGGAAGGAAGTAGGGTAAGACCTGCCTTGGTGGTTTCTAATGATGATCTGAATGGGAAATCAGAAGATTGTATTATGGTTCCTATGACTACAGTTATAAAAGATGAACCTTATTCGGTTATTTTGGGTCAGGAGGATTTGTCTTCAGGTAAATTATTAAAATCTAGTAGGATTAGAACTGATAAGATTTTTTCGGTTAAAAAAGATTTGATTAAAATGAAGATTGGTATTGTTAATGAGAATATTTTGGAGAAGGTTAAGTTAGAGATTGAGGGGATGTTTTGAATAAGATAAAGTTTTTAGGGGAGGTGTTATAGTTTTATGAGAAAAAAATTAATTTCAAGTTAGTTAGGGATTAATTAATTACTTAAGGGTTATAAGAAAGATTTATATATTAATGGGGAGTATTATTCTTGTCTACTTCGGTAGATAGCAAGATTGAACTTCGGTTTTTTCTTGCTTTTCATTTTTTTATATTTTGAGTTATTATTTATTGCTATTTCTTTGGTTATTGGTGGAATGTTGAATTTTGTTTTTGTTGAGTGGGTTATGGTTTTTTCAAGTATTATTGTGATTATGAATGCTAATTTTTTATGGTGGGTGAAGATTTGAGGGGTTGGGTTTTTGGGAGTGGATTAATTGGGTGGTTAATTTTTTGATAGAAAAGATTTAAATAATAGTTTTTAGTTGGATTATGACATGACAAAACATTATGAGGGTCGAGAATCTGTACCTGATCCTGAATTTGATGGGAAAATGGATTCAGATAATTTGAGACCTAAGGAGTTTGATGGTGAAAGGAGTTGTTTTATGGGTGAAGATTGTCGGGTTATGCCTTATTCGGAGGGAGATATTGATTTGATTAATAGGCTTGAAGATGCGAAATGGTTTGGTAAGAATAAGTAATTGATTTTTTAAAATTTGTTAATTTTTTATTTAAGTTTAGTAATGAAACTTTTAGAGAAGATTTAAATATATGTTTGATTTGTGAATTTGATAATGGCTGTAAGACAAAAGAATTTTACTTCGTTAGGAATTGATGGAGATTTGATTCCAGATTTAAGCTGTTCTATTGATGGAGATGTAATTTCTGTAAATAGTTCTTATGCTTGGGATGGTTGTTTGAATGAAGCTGAATTGAAAAGAACTGGTGGACTTTTATCTGGCAATTATGAGGATTGTGAGCATTTAATTAATGAAGGGAAATTGAGATTAGGAGATATTGCTTGCTCTGATGGATGTTTTTTGCCTAAATATTTGAGAAGGCCTGGTGAGTGATTAGTTTTTTTTGAGAATTATATTTTAAATTTACTAAATTTTTTTCTTTCAGTGGGTTTTGCGTCTTTTGAGTATGCTTGTATTAATTGCTCTACTAATTCTAGGTCTTTTTTGTTTTCATATATTGCTGTTGGGCCAGGTATTTTTGTTGGTATGAATATGTGTTTTAATGATTTGTTTAGGATTTCTAGGAGTTTGTTTTCTTGTTGGTCTTTTCCTAAAATTATTTTTCCTTTGTCTCGGAAGTGTCTGCCTATGTTGAGTAGTTGGATATCTTCGGGTTTGATTTTGTTTATTGGTTGATGTTGGATTAAGTCTTTGAGTTTTTTGCAGTAATCTTTTTCACATAGTAGGCAACCTCCGCCTGGGTTTGGGTATTTTATTTTGTATTTTTTTGCTAGGGTTATTTGTTTTTTTCTTTGCCTTCCTGAAATGTCTAGTAGTTTGGTTCTGTCTATTATTTCTTTTTCTTCGGCTTGAGTTGGTGGAAGGAGTTTTGCGGATAATGGACGAAGGAGTTTGCCTTGGAGTTTTGATTGTTTTTCTGTTAGTTGAAGTTGATGTTTGAGCTGAGACATTGGACGTTGGCTTAGGACTTCGCCTGTTGCGATTATTTCTGCACCTATTTTTTTTGCGAGTATTTTTGCTTGGTTGAGCATGATGATTTTACAATCTTTACATGGATTCATTGCTGTGCCTGTTCCGTGTTTTGGATTTTTAATTATTTCAAGATATTTTTTTAGTAGGGGTGGTTTTGTTAAATCAATTATATGGAGTTTTGTTGTTTGTGTTTGTGAGAAGTTGGAGAGGGATGATAAGTTATTGCAATAACCTCCGTTAAATGGGAGTCTGAAGAAAACTAATTCTACTTCGATGTTTTTTTGTTCTTGTAATAGTTTTAATGCTATTATGCTGTCTAAACCTCCTGAAAATAATAGGAGGACTTTTGATTTTGGTTTCATAATTTTAGAGGGGGGGAGACTTTTTAGGTGTTTTGGATTTTGGGTTTTTTGTTGATTGAGAGTTAATAGGGGTTTTGATTGGGATTGTTTTTATAACAATCCTTAAATAGTAATTGTTTATTGGATTTATATGAAACAGATTAAGAATGTTATAGGGATTTTTTTGAGTAAGTTGATGGGGGTGTTGATTTTTTTGATTATTTTGGGGTTGTTGAATTTTTTGGTGCCTTTTGTTAATGAGACAATTTTTAGTCAGATTGTTTTTTTTATGAATGTGAACATATTGTTGATTTTGCTTTTTAGTTTGTTTTTTATGGTTGCGGAGATGTTTTTTGCAATTGTATTTCCGTTGAATTTGCCTGCACCCTTGTTTAGTTCTTTTGGAAGTATTTTTTTGGTTACGTTTATATTTAATATTTTGAGTTTTATTGATAATCAATTTGATATTGGATTGGAGGTTTTGTTGAATGGGTTTTATATATTGGTTGTTGTTATTGTTTTTTTGTCTGTGTTTATTGGAGGATATCTTAGTATATTTAGTAAAGGAGTTAAGAGATTGAAAAAGGTTTCAAAGGTGGTTGGTGAAAAGATGGCTGTTGAAGATATGTTTGATAAGATTAAGAAGATGAGTATGGAGAGTTTGTCTAAGAAGGATTATTCTGGGGGTTTGAAGAAGGTTGATAAGAAGAAGATTAAGAAGAAAAAGGAATTTAAGAAGATGCCTTTTGGGAAGATTAGTTATAAGGAAGTTGGTGATGAGGTTCGGAATGGGGGAGGTAAGGGTGAGGAGGGGGTTAAAGGTGGTGTTGGAGGAAGGGATGGTGGGAGTCGGAAGAAGGATTAATGGTGATGGTTGAGGTAAGGTGGTGATGGTTGAGGTAAGGTGGTGATGGTGGGAATGGGGGTGATGGTGGAGGTAAGGGGGTGATGGGGTGAAGGGATAGGGGTGGTGATGGTGGGAATGGATAAGGGTGAGGAGAAGTGATTTTAAAAAAAGTTTAAAAACCCTGTATGATTAAAGTTATTGAGGTGTAATGTATGAGAATTAATGAAATAGTGGGATTTTTTTTGGTAATTTTGGGTTTGGTATTTGGTAATTTTAATAAGGATTTATGTAGTTCGTGGGCTACGGGAAATATTCAATGTCCTTTATTGTTTATTTTTGTTGGGATTTTGCTTGTTGTGTCTGGTGCAAGTTTGATATTGTTGAGAAGTAGGGAGGAGGTTTTTGATCGAAAGGTTGTTGAGAAAAAATGATAATTGATAGATTTGGAAATATGAAATTGATGAGAAGAATTTTTGCGTTTAGTTTTATTTCTCTTGGTTTGGGTACTAGTATTTTGAATAAGTCTTTGGTTTTGAGAACTATTGAGGCTAGGACAAATGAGGGATTGTTTATGGCTTCGTTGTTGTTTCTTTTTGTAGAAATTATACTTATTGTTTGTGGGGCGGCGTTGTTGATTTTGGAGAATGTGGCTCCGAGGGTTGATTGAGGGTTTTATTGCTTCAACTGGGTCTAATACCCTGTAGTTTGCTATGATTATAGGTCTTGGTGGTGGGGCGCAATGGTCTCCTAGTTGAAGGCTTAAAGAATACCCCGCAGCTTATGGCAACTCTTTAGAGTTGATATGCTTGAGAACGAAGTTCTCAGTGTGCTGCGAAGTGAAGCGAAGCGGAACGATGGGATTCTTTAATTTTAGGATTTTCAAATTTTTGTTTGATTTTTAATAATTTGGGTTTTTGGAGTTTGATTGTGGAATATAATAATTCTTAAATAACTCAGTTGGTTGTGTTTTTTATGGGGAAGGATTATCAGGGGAGAGAAGAATTTAATTTTAGATATTTAGAAGGTTCTTTAAAAAAGAATTGTTTAGAAGAGATTACTAGATGTTCTAATATTTTAAGTCAAAAGGTTGATTCAGAGGAACCTACTGGAAATTATATTTGTCCGGGAGGTGGGGATGGGCATAGTTTTAATGATGCTTCTGAACCTGAAATGATGACTGTTAGTGTTTTTGTGTTTGATGGAAAAACTAGGCGGGGTGCAAAAAAGAGATTGAAAGAACTTAGAAGACATGATGATAAAAATATTAGTGAGGTTGCAAGTGTTGCGTTAAAATCTATTCCTTATCAGAGAGATATTAGATTGGGGTGTGCAGGATTTTTGATTGGAGGAATAGGATTGGGTTATGCTGTTTATCGAATGTTAGTTGATTGATGTGAGTTTTTGGTTTGGGTTGGGTTGGGTGGGGGTGGGGTGGGAGTGGTTGAGTTGGAGTGGGGGTTGGGGTGGGGTGGATTGTTGAGGGAACTGGAAGTTAAAATTTAAAATATTTAAATAGGGTAAAATATACCTTAATATTATGGTAAAATTGTGTGGGGAAGATATAAGATCAAGAATTATTTTTTGAAGGCTTATGAAATGGAAAAAGAAGCATTAAGGATAATTCCTATTCTAATTGCATCAAAAAGAGCTCTAGCTCAAGATTTAATAGATTGTGTCCCTTATCAAGAAGATCCTGAAGCTTCAAGAAGAGACACAATAGCAGGAATTAAACTTAATGAACATACCTTAGCAGAACAAATAGCACTATTTCAAAAAGAACAAGGTATAATAACACCAAAACTTAGAGATTTATTGATTAATCAACAAGGATACCTTCTTGATATTCATCCAGAAGCAACATACATTTCAGGCCATTTTGAAGGACAACCATTAACTTACTTGGGAAGTGTTGAAGCAAATAAGGTAGTTGATCTGGAATCAGGAACTCACAGATTTCTAGTTACGACATCATCTACACAAAGACAAATTTTCTCTCCCTATCAAACATTATTTCAATTATCACAGACACCCGTATACACAAGAGACGATACCACCTGGATCGATTTTCAGGAAGACAACTGCCCTACAGAATTAATAAGATCTGAACACAGACAAGATTTTGAAGAACTTAAAAGAATGGGATTAGAAAATTATCAAAATCTAGCTAAGCCAGAAAATTTTCAAAAGAATTAGAAAAAGATTTTTCTTATTTTTTTAGTACAAATTTTATTTTGTAGAAATGGAGAGAGATGTATCAAACATTTTACTTTCAAATGTAGAAGAAGAAAAAGATTGAAGAAAAATCAATTAAATTTACATATTCAAAAAGACTAAAATATTTTTTTCAAGAGATTAAAAGGATACTTGCTAAAATAAGGGAATATATGGAATTAATAAAAATGGAGAATGATTTGTCCAAACCTATTACGCATATATATGCTGGATACTTTGCATACACAAAGTTTTTACGGGGTTCAGTCCATTTACAAAATATATAAGATAAGTAGATATATAAGTTTTTTGGTTTGAGAATTTTTAAATTGTAGTTGTTTGTTAGAGTATTGTGGATAACGGAATGGTTGGGGTGGGTGAGGGGGAGTTGGAAGTGGGAGGTGCTAGGAGAGATGATTGGGTTATTTAATTTTCATTTGTATTAAGTAATAAATCACTGTGTTTTATTTTTACCTTGTTGAGGTGATGACTGGGGATGTAGTTGTTAAAGTATATGTTTTATTGAGAAAGTGTTTATAAAGATTTTTTATGAAGATATATTATGAAAAAAGGTATGAGAAAAGATTGTGGTGTGGAGTTTGGGTTGGTTAATGAGCGAAAGCGAATTATTGGTGTCGGGTGTAGGGTTGGTTTTGGGAAGGGTCTTGGATTTTTGGGAGAGGGGTTAGGGAAGGGTCTTAATTTATATTCATCTAATAAACCCGGGTTTGTTAATAGAAATATTAATGGCAATATTAATAGGGGATTGGGTGTTGAATTATTGAAAGGAGGTTTATAAAAAACGAAAATGAAAAAATTATTAAGTTTAATGACTATGGCTTTATTGATTGTATCTGTAATGCCAGCGGTTTTAGCTGTTAATACTGGTATTGATATCGGTGTTGATATAATAACTGAAGATTTTGAACCTGAAGTATGGTTATGTGATCGAAATGTTGCGGACGATTTAGTTGAACCTCAACTTTACGATGCGCCTAGATTTAACAATTATGCTTTTGAAGGTGAATCAATTACTTGGGATGTTCTTGTAATGGATAAGAATGGTAAGGAAAAAATAATGGATGTTTTTGCTACTATCGGATCTACACAAGGGGCAGGTAATGATATTGAAGTTAACTGTGTAAGACAAACTTCTCCAGAGATTAGTAATCCTTATCAGCAATGTGAGGCAAAGATTCTTGAAGAAAAATTGACTTCTTTTGATGATAAGATTATGGCGGTGTACACATGTACATTAACTGTTGAAACTTCTGATTCTATGGAAGGTGAATACTGGGTAACTGTTGAAGCTGAAGACATGGATGGTTTATCTGGAACTATGGCTCAAAATGAGTACTGGTTTTTGAATCCAACTATTGCTTTAAGTATTGATGGTGATTTAGTGTTTGACGAAGTTAGACCAGGAGCAAGAGCTTACTCTGAGACTTTATTGATTGGTAATGATGCTGAAGATGGAAGTGGTGTTCTTTTAGATATGTATATCTCCGGAACTGACTTTTACGATTCTTCATCTAGTGGTGCTATGTGCCCAACTACAAATCAATTAGCTTTAGATGCTTTTACATACGATGCTGTGAATGGACAAACTTTCGCAGATGATATGAAAATTAGACATGGAGATAGATTAGATCAGGCAGGTAGAATAATGGATTATGCATTATTTAATGATAATCCCTCTGCTATTGGAAATGTATTTAATTTCTTAGCACCAGGTGCTGAGATGGCAATAACTTTCCAACTTGATTTACCAGAGCCATGTAATGGTGACTTTGATACTGGAAGTATTTACTTCTGGGGAGAAGCTATTTAAGGTTTAGTTAAAGACGGTTTATTTATTATTTTTATTTTTATTTGACCTTTTGGGAAAAGAGGTGGTGAGGTGTCTTGGTGGAGGTGGAGGTTTTGGGGGTGGTGATGGTGTTGGAGGTTTTGGTGGTGATGGCGGTGTTGGAGGTTTTGGTGGAGGTGGTGTTGGTGGAGTGCTAAAAGAAGAGTGTGATTTTTGGATTGGAAATTTGGAAAAAGAATATGGAAAAGAAGATTAAGAATTTGATGTTGGGAATGATGCTTGTTTTGGTGGTTGTAGTTTTGGTTGTGCCTGTTGATGCGTATAAATTAATGTGTTTGGGTTATGGAGAGAGTGTGCCTTCGGTTGATAATCCTAAATATACTTGTAAGCATAATTTTTGTCAGATTTGTGTGAGTGATAATTTAAATCCTGGAGTGAATCCTTCACATTGTAGTGCGATGACTTGTGAGTCTGTTGGGGGTGGTGGAAGTATTGATTCAGAGCCGCCGGTTTTGATTGTTAATTCGCCTAATGAGGGGGATATTTTTAATTCGCGTAGGGTTTTGTTTGATTTGAATGTTAATGAGGAAAGTGGTATTTATTATATTGATAATATTAATGGGCGTGGGAGATGGAGTAGAATTGTTAGTAGTATTGATGCGGGAGATTATTCTAGGAGTGTTAGCTTTAGGGATGGATTGAATGATGTTACGATTCGGGCTAAGGATAGGAAGGGGAATACTGTTGATGTTGTTCGGAGTTTTTATGTTGATTCTAGGAAACCTAGGATAAGTAAGACATATCCTAAGAAAGGGAAGTTTGCTTCGGGTTTGTTTGAGATTCAGTTTAAGGAGGACAATCCTGTTGAGCTGAAGTTGTTTTATGGTTCTCAGAGTGTTTTGTTGGATGTTGATAATGATTGTGAATTAATTAAGGGAAGATATTATTGTTCTGTTGATGTTGATTTGAGGGGTTATAGTGGTGAGGATGTTGTGTATTGGTTTGAGTTGAAAGATATTGCTGGGAATGTTGTTGATTCGAAAAAGGTTGTTGTTAAGGTTGATGTTGATGAACCTGTTATTTTGAATTCTAATGGATTTTGGAGTCAGGGTGAGGGTAGGTATGCGAAGTATGTTTATTTTAATATTGAGATTGATGAGGAGAATTTTGATGAAGCTAGTTATTTTTATGAAGATAGTCGTGGAAGAATGAGGGAGAAGAGATTGTGTTCGCGATTGAAGGAGGGTAGATGTGTTGCTAAGAAGAGTTTTAGGGATGGAGAGACTTTGATGAATATTCAGGTTGTTGATGATGCGGGGAATAGTGTTATGAAAGAAGTGGGACTTTTAGTAGAATATTAAGGAAGGGGGAGATTGGGTTGTGGGTAGATTATTAGGTTGGTGTTGTTATTTTTTTTGGTGTTGTTTATTGATTAGTATTTTTTAAGTAGTAACATTTTTAAAGTATTTAATTTTGGTTTTTTTATGAAAGAACATTTTGATGAAGTTATAGGTTTGCGAGAAGAAGGTTTAACTTATCGAGAGATTCCTGAACAATCTGGAGTTCCG
>CAYNOY010000016.1:0-19151 GCA_964399015.1 Candidatus Woesearchaeota archaeon
TGTATTTTGCATTAAATCTTTGTGCCATTTTAAAATAATTTGTAAATTCAAATTTTTTTCATAATCTAACATTTCAAAAAATACCTTTTCATGGGCTTCTGCTTCTTTTACATCTCTAAGGGGTTTATTTCCCGGAGTTATTCCATTTTCTAAAAGATTTGCAGTTTCTTTTAGGGTTAATGTAGATCCTTCTATTCTTTGAGTGTTATAAGTAAATTTTATAGCAAAGTTTTCTTTTGATTTTTCTTTTGCAGATTTTGGTAATGTGTTGTATGTTTTGTTAAAATTCTTTTTTATTTGATCCATATCCCCTAAAAACTTTTCTTTATAGAATTCTTGCATAAATTCTTTTTTCTTTTCATCTAAATCTTTTGGTATAGTGTTTCCTAAATAGAGTTGTTTTTTCTTTATAGATTTACCTTCACGATAACTATGCACAAGATAAAAATATTCTTTATCTCCTTTTTTTAATTTTTTTAACTCTACCATGAGAAAGAGTATACCTACATCCTTATAAATCTATTGTTTTTGTTAAAATGTAGGGTTACGCCCCCGCCCCACCGAACCAGGAAAGACAATTCAATCCCAGAAAAATGTTGGGCTTACAGCCCAATCACGCCCCCGCCCGGAATCGAACCGGGAAGCCCAAAAGAGCACTGGTCTCAAGCCAGTTGGAGTACCATTGTCCCACGGAGGCATAACTTATTTGAGATTTCTCGGTATTTAAATTTAATCCTCTTTCTTAATCTTCCGCAAATATTCCAAAGCCTCATCATCTGAAATCATATCCTCTTTCTTAAGATTTTCAAAATCTGCCATCCCCTCTTTCATCTCATCACTTGATCCCTCATTTTCCATAAATTAACCAAGGACTTAAAGTTTATAAAATCTGCATAGGGTAAAAGTCCCTATTTGAACTTTTATAACTTCAACTCCTAATAAATCAATCAATAAACTCCTCTTAGAAACTTTTATAGCTTCAATCCCCAAGAATTAAAAGAAAAACCTTATCAGAAACTTTTATCCCTTCAATTTCTTTACAAATTGAAGGGATAAAGTTTTTACAAAACTTTATAAACTCAAATCAAGACTTAATAATGTAAAATGTCTGCAGAAAAATTTGAAGATAGATTCACAAGATATGAAGTTGCAAGGATTCTTGGAGCACGAAGCTTACAGTTAGCTATGGATGCGCCAGTTTTATTGAAATTAACAAAAGAACAAAAAGAAGAACTTAATTTTGACCCGCTTAAAACAGCTGAAAAAGAATTAGAATCAGATGTTCTACCAATCACAGTAAAAAGGCCATTACCTAAAAAATCTGAGAAAGTTGTTAAAAAACTTACTCCAGAAGAACTTAGAGAAAAATTAGAAAAAGAAGCTGAAAAAGAAGCAAAAGAACTAGCAAAAGAAGAAGAAAAAGATGTTGAATCTGAAGGAAAAGAAGAAAAAGAAATTGAACAAGAAGGCGAGATAATGGAAATGGCAAATCCTGAAGACGAAGTAGAAACTGAAGAAAAGATTGAAGGCGAAGAACTTTAATTTAAAATTTTCTTAAAACTATTTATTATAATCACTCTCTAAATAATTTCTCTCAACCTCATAAGGTTCTGCAGTATTATTATCCACAAATCCCTGGGATTTCACAATAGGATTTGAGGAGACAGAGTCAAAAGACGAGCAAGGCTCGTCCTCTGCCTGGGGGCAGAGGTTTACTTTTCTCCCTGTATCGCACTTAACACCACTAAAAACTACATAGCCCATAACAGTCAAAACTAAACCCTTTATCAAACATCCACTATAGAATCTATCCCCTGCATTTCTAAAATCCAATTCCAATCTAGAAGGTTCTTCTTCCCTCATTTTATTCCAAAGGACCAGTAAAATCTTCCAAAGAAACATTAAAGTCTAAACCTTTTGCTTTTGAATATTCTCTTGCTAAAATATAAAGGATTCCACCAATAGATTTTTTAGACTTATTATTGCATGGAATAATCTTTGTAACATTTGTAGTATAATTATTTGTATCACACAAAGACAAAACCGGTTTCTTTAATCTAGCTGTATCCATCAATGCATTCTTATCAATCCAAGGATCACAAATAATAGTTAACTCAGCCTCGAAAAAATCTTCTAACTCAAGATTAGTTGTAATTCCCGAAGGATATTTTTTTGTAAAAACTCTAATCCCTGTAATCTCTTCAAATAATCTAGCTGCCTCCCATCCGGCTTCTCTTTTACAAACAAGGTAAACTTTATCAGGATCATACTTATTAAAAAACTCAATAGCCTCTCTCAATTTCTCATCAATCAAAGCAGTATTAATCACAGCCAATCCATCAGCCCTTCTCTTGTAAACAAATTGCTTCATGTGAGGAGTAATAACCTTGGTTCCAAGATGAATCGCACATTTAATATAATCTTCAAGAGGTATCAAAGTTTCTTTTTTACCATCAACATTTTCCTTAATTTCCTTAGTTTCTACTTTAACTTCCTTAGCACTAATTTTTTCAGAAGCTTTTTCAATCTCTTCATCAGAAACCTCATTTGCCTTCGCTAATTTCTTATCAGATTTCCCAACTTTCTCTTCTTGAACTTTCTTATCTTCAACGACCTTCCCTTTAGCCCTATCTTTATCTTCAGCAATTTTCTTTTCTAATTCTGCAGCTAAACCTTTCATTGTGGTCCTGCTTTCTTTATTTTTTTCTTCAGCCATATTTTTTCATCGAGAAGTTTGTTTATAAAGTTTTGCCTAAAGCTCAGATACCTAACCACCACAAATCTTTTAAACCACCATTTCATCACAATATAGAAACAAAATAAAAGTCAAAACCAAAGATTGATTCTTGATTATCTTTGCAAAAGACACCAATATTAAAATGGAAATACCAGACATGCAACATCAAGTAATGGGATACGACAGAAGTGCAACCATGTTCTCTCCTGACGGACACATTCTCCAAGTTGAATACGCAGAAAAAACAGTAAGACTCGGAACAGCATCAATCGGAATAAACTGTGAAGACGGCGTAATCATTGTAGCAGATAAGGGAATCAAAGACGAATTAATTGTAAAAGATTCTGCAGATAAAATTTACGAAGTAGACGAACCAATAATGGCATCAGCAGCAGGAATTTTAAGCGACGCAAGAATTTTAGTAAATCAAACAAGAGTAATCGCACAACAACACAGAGTAACATACGATTCACCAATTGACGTTGAATCAATAATCCGAGAAGTATCAGACATAAAACAACAATACACTCAACATCCAGGAGTAAGACCTTTCGGAGTATCACTAATAATCGCAGGTAAAAGCGGAGACAAAACAAAACTTTACACAAGCGACATAACTGGAAACTATTTCGAATACAACGCAATAGCTATCGGAAAAAACGATGAAAAAATTAAAGAAGAATTAAGAAAGAATTATAAATCAGATATAAAAACAGACGAAGCAATCAAATTAGCACTAAAAATATTCAAAGATGTTCTAAAGGAAAACTTTAATATAGAAAGATTTAATATAGCAGTAATAAAAAACTCTGAAGAAAAATTAAAAAAATTTACTCCCGAAGAAGTTAAGAAGTTGAGTTAAAATGATAACAGGAAATTACAATACAGACAATAATTATGAAATAATATTTCAAGGAGATGAAGCTACAAAAATAAAAGATTGGATGGAAAAGACCTGTTGGAGTATAGGTCAAATCAAGGGAATGGGGTTTTTACCTGTTACTTTTTATGATGGGGCTCAATTAGGCACCCAAAGAAAAAGGGGCGTAGTATTATACAACCCTGATACAGAAACCTGTATAGATTTTAAACAATGTTATTCTGACATCCCTTGCAAATTAGATGAAGTTCAAATAAGAGTTCTTTCAGGATCAATCGAGACCCAGGAATTGACTATCCACAAATTAGAAGATTTATTGGAAATGTCTATGGAAAAAGAAAAACTTTCAGAGGCATTAGCTTAAAATGACAGACACATTCGAATCATTGCTAAGAAGAAGTTCAGAGTTAGCTGAAAGATTATGTGAAGAAACAAGAAGGTTAACTCCAAACCCCATAAAAGTTTCATTAGAATATTCTAGAGGACCTAATTCCAATGATTGCGGAGGACTAGAACCTTATACCAATCCAATTTTTTCAAGAAAGAAATTAGGAGAACAATAAAATGGCAGATACACTAGTAAGGCTAAAAACAGGAAAAGCAACATTTGAAACAATGGTGGATTTAGATTCAGCTATGAAATTAAAAAAAGGCGAACAAGTCGACATCAATGAAGTTCTAAAAGATAACGCAATTTATACAGACCAAAAAAAAGGAATGACTGCAGGAGCAGACGAATTAAATAACGCTTTCAACACAACAGACTTACACGAAATAACAAAAAAACTTGTTCAAAAAGGACAACTAGAAGTTACACAAGAATACAGAGATGAAGCACTAGAACAAAAGAAAAAACAAATAATCACATTCTTAACACGAAACGCAGTTGATGCAAGAACTGGAAGACCATTCCCACCAGACATTCTAGAATCTTCAATAAAACAAGCAGGTACAAGAATAGACCATCAAGCAATAGAAAAACAAATCCCAAATATCTTAGAATCATTAAAACCAATTATCCCAATTAAAATAGAAACAAAAAAAGTAAAAATAAAAATTCCTGCACAACACACTGGCCAAATCTACGGACTATTACAAGAATACAAAGAAAAAGAAGACTGGCTATCTAACGGAGACTTAGAAGTAATCATCAACATCCCTGTAGGAATCCAAACAGACTTTTATGATAAATTAAATTCAGTAACTCACGGTTCAGCAACAACTGAAGAAATGAAAGAAGAATAATACTAAACTAAACATATCTTTAAAAACTCAAAATAGATTAAAATAACATGACAGAAGAAATACAAGAAAATACAGAAGAATTACAAGAAAATAATGAAGAAACACCTGAAGAAAATAATTCTAATGAAACTCCTTCTATCGAGGACAAACCTCAAGAAGAACCTTCAACTGAAGAAAACACTTCAACTGAAGACAAACCTCAAGAAAACGCTTCAACAGAAGAACCTTCAACAGAAGAAACTCCCACTGAAGAACCTAAAGTAGAAATCGAAAGAAAACTAGTTGTTCCAGGAGAAATAATTGTTTCAGCAGAAGATCATTTACCAGGAGATTTCACACGAAATGAAAACGGACAAATTATGGCAAACCGATACGGGTTAGCAGAAACTTCAAGCAGAGTTGTAAGAATAATTCCAATTTCAGGAGTATTTGAACCAAGAAGAGGAAACACAATTATCGGAAGAGTTGAAGACATAAACTTCAGCGGATGGTTAATTGATATAGGCGGACCTTACTCAGCATTTTTACCTTTAATGGAATGCCCAAGATTCATTAACCGAAACAACATAGACGAATTTGCAACAATCGGAGACGTTCTAACAATGAAAATATTAGGAGTTAAAAAGGGAAGCGTAGATTTAACATTAAAATCAAGAGGATTAGGGAAATTAGAAGGCGGAAGAATAATCACAATAAACTCACACAAAGTTCCAAGAGTAATTGGAAAAGAAGGAAGCATGATAAACTTAATCAAAAACAATTCACAAACAGAAATCACAGTAGGACAAAACGGATTTATCTGGGTTAAGGGAGAAGCAGACGGCGAAAGAAAAGCAGAAGCTGCAATCGATTTAATCTCAAGAGAATCAACAGCATCAGGATTAACAGAAAAAGTAGAAGAATTTTTAAAAAACTACAAGGAAGGTGAAAATTAAAATGGGATACGACAAAAGATTAGATGGAAGAGAAATGGATGAATTAAGACCAATAAAAGCAAAAGTAGGAGTAGTTCCAAATGCAGATGGAAGTGCACTATTTGGAACTGGAAAAACAATTGCTATCGCAGCAGTTTACGGACCTAAACCCCTACATCCAGCTCATATGAAGAAACCAGATAGAGGAATAATTAGAGTAGAGTATAATATGTTGCCTTTTTCAGTTACTGAAAGAGCAAGACCAGGCCCATCAAGAAGATCAAAAGAAATCAGTATGGTTACAGAAAATGCATTAAATCATGTTGTAGATTTGAAAAGATTCCCAGGAACAGTTATAGATGTTCAAATAATGATTTTACAAGCTGATGCTGGAACAAGATGCGCAGGTATTAATGCTGCAGCAATGGCCTTAGCACATGCAGGTATTGTAATGAAAGAAATGGTTGCAAGTGTTGCAATTGGAAAAATAGATGACAAAATTGTAACAGACATCACAAAACCTGAAGAAGATTACCACGAAGGAGAAGGTCCAACAGACATACCATTCACATTAACGTCAAACACCGAAGAAATAACGCACATGCAATTAGATGGAAAAATACAAACTAAAAGATTCAAGGAAGCAATTGACGCAGCAAAAGTCGCATGTAAAAAAATAAACGAATATCAAGTTAGAGCTCTTAAGGGCGAAGATATTGATGAAACAAAGGAAAAATAAAATGAAACTACCAACAATAAGCAAAAAGAAAATCCAAGAACTCTTAAAACAAGGGAAAAGATTAGATGGAAGAAAACCTTTCCAATTCAGAGATATAGAAATAGAAACAGGAATTTCAAATAATGCAGAAGGTTCAGCAAGAGTAAAAATCGGAAAAACAGAAGTTATCGTAGGAGTAAAGATGAACACTCAATCACCTTATCCAGATCACGAAGATGAAGGAACAATGTCAACATCAATGGAATTCAGTCCAATTTGTGGAGAAAGATATGAACTAGGACCTCCAAAGATTGACGCAATTGAAGTAGCAAGAGTTGTAGACCGGGGATTAAGAGAATCAGGTTTCATAGACTGGAAAAAACTTTGCATAAAAGAAGGAGAAAAAGTTTGGTCAATTAATGTAGATATTTACTGTATAAATGATGATGGAGGAGTTTTAGATGCATCAGGTTTAGCAGCACTAGTTGCACTAAAAACAGCAAAGTTCCCAGTATACGATGAAGAAACTGGAATGGTAAAATTCGGTGAATTCACAGACACACCATTACCTTTAGAAGAAAACGGATTATTATCAATAACGCTTCACAAAATTGGAGACTCATTAGTTCTAGATCCTACCAGAGACGAAGAAGATGCAAGCGATGCAAGATTAACATTAGCATTAGCAAAATACAATGGTGAAACAATAATCAGCGCATCTCAAAAAGGCGGAATGGCCGCAATGACTGCAGACGAATTCCTAAAATCTATAGACGAAGCTGAAAACGCTTACAACACTTTATTTTCTGAGATAGACAACAAGATTAAAGAAGCTGTTAAGTGATTCTTGGATTTTTCGATAATTAATATTTTTTAACAAAATTTTTATAGTAACCATTCTAGGAGAGATTATGAAAATACTTTTTATTTGTAGGGCAAATGTTGGGAGAAGTCAAATAGCTACAGCATTCTTTAATAAACTATCAAAAAAGCACGAATCAATCGGGGCAGGAACTCATGTAAATGAAAAAGAAGGAGATCCATTACATGAATTTGTTATTAAATGTATGAATGAAATGGATTACGATTTATCAAAAAATAAAAGAAAACAACTCACTCCTAAAATGGTTGAATGGGCAGATAAAATTATTGTTATGACTGAAGAAGATAATTTGCCTAGTTACATCAATATGTCTAAAGTTATTTTTTGGAAAATCGAAGACGCAAAGGATCGATCATTAGAGTTTCATAGAAAAATAAGGTATCAAATAAAAAGTCTAGTTGAAGAGCTTTTAGTGAGTATAAATAATTAATCACTATCAGTTATTACCCTGCAAAAATACAATTACATCAGAACAAACAATTCTCAAAAAACCTCCAACTAAAAACTACTCCCTCCACCTCCCCACCTCACTTCCCCCAACTCACACTCAAAAACTATTTCTTAACTTCTTCTTTCTTCTCACCACTCGCCCCAGCACCCTCAGCCCCAGCACTCGCCTCACCAGCCTTCTTAGCTTCTTCATCAGCTTCTTTCTGCTTCTCAGCTATCTTACTATCTTGCTCACTCTTAACTTTTTCATAGAACTCTTTCAAACTAGTTCTCTTCTCATCACTAGTCTCACTGATCTTACCATCAATTTCTTTATCAAAATTACCTGCATCAACATCTTTAATCAATTCATTAGGTTCTTTATCCTCAACAAAAATTCCAATTGAAGCACAAGTTCCTAAAATCGACTTAACAGCTGACTTAAATTCTTTTTCCAACATTCCAGAATGTTTAACCTTCGCAACTTTAATTATATCTTCAATAGACGCATTACCCATCTTAATATTCTTATGTTCTGCAGAACCTTTTTCCAAACCAAGTTCTTTCTTTAATAATTCAGAAGTAGGCGGTGTTGAAGTTCTAACCTCAAAATCCTTAGTCTTTTCATCAATATCTAATTCAACAGGAACCTTCATTCCCTTAAATTCCTTAGTAGCTTCATTAACGTCAGAGATAACTTTCCCCATATTAACTCCCATAGGACCTAATTGCTGAGCAACCGCTGGACCCGGTTTCATATTTCCGCCATCAATTAAAAGTTTGATTATCATATTATTATCTTAAACTATCCCTATTTAAATTTATCTAGAATCTAGTAATCATCAGGAAGCAACAATCCCCCAGATTCATATTCATCATTTACTTCAGGTTCAGCAGATTCACCCAATGGAGTTTGATCCTTCTCAGCGCCTTCCTTAATCTCAGCACTGCCCCCATCTTCGGAATCTTCTCTTTCACCTTCTTCTTTCTCTCTTCGAATAACTTTAACATTATCTAATTTAACAGTTACAGGAATCGAAACAACTGCAGCCAAAAGAGTAACAACAACTTCGCCCTTAGTCTTATCAATTCGAGTTACCTTAGCCTTTTCTTTCTTAAACGGCTCACCAATAATCTCAACAATGTCGCCCTTCTCAATATTAATTTCTTCCATTGCAGGTTCCATCATATTTTTTATCTCTTCATACTCTAAAGTCTTTCCAATAATTCCCTTAACATATGGTAAATTGTAAGCAGCCTCTTCAGCAGAATCTCTATCTGCAGCTTCCAAAAATAAATAACCCTTCAAACCATGCGGCCGAGCCAAAGAATAAACTCTTAAATTTTTCTTATGAATCTTAGTAGAAATCAACTCCAAAGCTCTATCTTCCTTATTAGTTGTAACCTTAATCACAAAAATCAAACTACCAGTATCCTTAGGTTTAGAATCCTTAGCGTCAGCACTATCTTTTTCATTTTTCTCAGTTTCTTGATTTTCTTGAGTTTTTTGTTTTTCTTCCATTCTTGCCCAACTAACTAATAATATTATTAGAAGCAGTTAACATTATTTAAAATTTAGGGTTTATAAATATTGCGATAACTGCCCAAAATCCTCAAACCTTAATTAACCATCACAAATCCACCACAACAACCAACAAACCCAATATTTATAAACACCCCAAATCTAATAAATCCATGGGGCTATGGGGTAGCCTGGTATCCTTCGAGCTTTGGGAGTTCGCGACCCCAGTTCAAATCTGGGTAGCCCCATTCAACAAATTAAAAATACAAAGGTTTAAAACCAAAAGATTTAAGATAATAATACAATGAGAACTAAAAAAGTAAAATCAGCAGGAAGATTCGGAGCACGTTATGGCCGAAAGGTCAGAATAAAAACTGCAGATGTAGAAGCTGTTCAAAAGAAAAAACAAGATTGCATATTCTGCAATGGTAAAGCTAAGAGATTATCAAAAGGAATCTGGCAATGCAACAAATGCGAAAAGAAATTCGCAGGACACACCTACTTTTTACCAAAGAAAGAAGAATAGATAAATTTAAATAATCAATTTCAAATAAAATAACATGGCAACATACAAATGTTTCAAGTGCGGAAAGAAAACAACTAACAATGTTTTAGAGAAGAGATTTCTTTGTATTAGTTGCGGTTCTAAAATTTTCTACAAACCTAGAACAAAAATTCTGAAAATAAAGGCAATTTAAGATGGACGTTGATAAAGAAACTCAAGAAAAGATTCAAGAACTACAAGGTTTAGAACAAAATTTACAAGGAATTCTAATGCAAAAACAAGCTTTCCAAATGGAATTAACTGAAACTGAAAACGCTCTTGGAGAAATTTCTAAGACTGAAGGAGACGTTTTCAAAATGGTAGGTCAAATCATGATCAAAAGTGACAAAACAAAAGTCGAAGAAGATTTAAAAAAGAAACAAGAACTATTAGCTTTAAGATTAAAATCAATCGATAGCCAAGAAACAGATCTAAGCAAAAGAGCTGAAGAACTAAGAGAAGAAGTAATGAAAAAGATAAAGTAATTCTAAAACAATTTTTTCAACTAAACATTTCATTCATAATCTATCTTTTATAACTGCCTAATCAAACCACAGAAATCTTTATAAACTTCCTAGGGTAATTCTTATTTATGGTATTTGATAGGATAAAAAGAGCATTCGGTAGCGAAGAGGCAAGCGACGAATATATTGAAATTGATTTGGGCAGAGAAACTAAAAAATCTAAAGTTATGGTACGGCCCTTTGTCCTAAAAAGCTTCGAAGACGTTACACCAATTCTAAATTCATTAAGGGAAGGTTATACTATAGCAGTTATAGACATAAATCAACTAAGAGCAAAAGACATAATCGAACTAAAGAGAGCAATTTCTAAAATAAAGAAAACCGCAGATGCCCTAGAAGGTTCTATTGCAGGTTTCGGTGAAAACGTAATAATCGTAACACCCCAATTCGCAGACATCTACAAAGCACCTGCTCGAAACGAAATGGCAAGCGCAGATGATGTTGTAAGAAGCGATGACTCATTCTGACCCGAATTTTACGCCCATAATTTTAAATAATCTACATTCTTCACTTAATCACCATGGAACAAGAAACATTACCTCAAAATAAATCCGAATTAAAAGAATTTATTGTCCAAACATTTAGTGAAATCGGAGAAGATAACATACAGACTATTTCAAATGATGAAGAATCTGAAATTCAAGGATTATATGGCGATTCTTTAGAAAAGCCACGTAATACTGAAGAGTACGAACCACTTTAAAATGTATGAAGTTATAATAAATAAAAGCGTAAATCGATTTATAGATAACTTATCTAATTCTGAAATTATAAGAGAAAAATTAAAAAGATTAAAAGATTTTAGGACTAACAAAAGATTAGGTCTTGATATTGCACGTTTGAAGGGCAAACAAAAGAATAGATATAGAATAAGAATCGGAGAAGCAAGATTTATTTTTGAAGTTATTCCAAATAAAATATTTATTGATGCAGGAGATTATCGTGGAAGAATATACTCGTAAGCTAAACAAGAATTCTCAAAACGCCCATAATTTTAAATAATCTCTATAATTCATCTAATTACTATGGAACAAGAAACATTACCCCAAAATAAATCTGAGTTAAACGATTTAATGAATGAATTAAGAAAAATGAAAATAGATATTAATATTATTAAAGGTAAGCTTGATGAGGGAGAATTAAGCGATTGGGCTAAACAAGAGTTGAGTGAGGCAAGAGAAAGAAAGAAAAAGTTATCTCATGAAGAAGTGAAACAAATGATTTTTACAAAATGATTTATTCCATTGAATGGGATTCAAAAGCATTCAAATTTTTAGAAAGATTACAAAAAGATATTGCTCAAAGAATTCTTAATAAATTAGAAGAAGTCAAAGAAGATCCATTTAGATATTTAGAACATTACGAAGGAGAGGGATATAAATTGAGAGTTGGAGATTATAGACTTTTAATAGACGTAGATTTTGAAAACAATATTTTAATTATACAAGTTTTTGATAAAAGGGGAAGAGTTTACAAATAATCTTAAATACCTATATTATATAGTAATTCTATGAAAGTCCTATACATTGAATCAAAGCTAAAAAACACCGAATTCAACTTAGCCCCTCAAGAACTAAAAAAACTCCCATCTAAACTCTTCCTAGCCTACAGCATTCAATACCAAGATTTAGCTCAAACTCTAAAAAAACAACTCCAATCAAAAGGAATAACTATTACAAACACACAACAAGTTCTAGGATGCTCAAAAGTAAAAACAAAAAACCCTATATTATTAATTGGTAGTGGAAGATTTCACGCAATAAACCTTTACCTTCAGTCTCCAGAAATATATCTTTTAGAAGGCACTAAAATAACCAAAATCCCTAAGGAAGAAATCAACCAACTAAAGGCTAAAAGAAAAACAGCCCTAATAAAATTCCTAAACGCAGACAAAATAGGCATTCTGGTCACAACAAAGCCAGGACAAGAAAATATCAATAAAGCAATCGCACTAAAAGAAAAACTAAAAAAGAAAGATAAAGAAGCATACATCTTCATCACGAACAACATAGATATCGCACAATTCGAAAATTTTAACATACAAAGTTGGGTAAATACTGCATGTTCCGGACTTGCAAACGATAACGCAAACATCATAAATATCGCAGAATTACCTCAACCCTAAAACCCCCCAATATAAATCTCACCGTCAATAAAAATCAAACAAACTAAATAATTCACTACTAAACATGAACAAACTTCTTTATATTCCAAAATATAATAATCTTTATAAAGCTGTCATAACTCTAAAATTGTAACATGATGAACACCAAAATATTCACATTAGTATTAATGAGCGCGATTTTAAGCCTAGCTTTTGTTAGTGCAGGTGTTTTAGAGATTTCAGAGTTCACTGCTCCAGAATCTGTAAATCATGATGATGGTTCTTTTACAATTACTTTTGATTTAACTTACGCAGGTCAAGTAAATGCAGTTCCTATAACTTTTGAGGCTTCACAATTTATAAGCTCAACTGAAGGATCAATAACTGCTTCACCAATTACAATCAATCCAGATCAAACAAAATCAATTACTGCTACAGTAAACTTTGACTCTAATCAAAACGGAATTATTGAAGGCCTAATAATTGCAACAGACACTACAATCGTTCAAGAATCTTTCTCAGTTATAATTAATGAAGAAAAAGAATTAACAATCGCAGACACTACACTTTCTACTACTGACACTACAACTACTATTACCATTGAAAACACAGGTAATACTAACTTCATAAATGTTGAATTAACTTTTGAAGATGTTACAGGTATAACTTTTACTGCAGTAGATGATTTCAATATCAATGCAGGTGAATCAAAAGACATTGAAGTTGAAGTAGAAATAGATAATGATGATTTAGAAATTGGAACAAATACTGTAGAAGTTACAGCAACTGCAGGAGATGCAACTGCTACTGGAATCCTTTCTCTTGAAACAACTTACTGCGAAGCAGGAGAAGTTGGCGGAATGCTAAAGATTGACAGAATAAGATTTACTAACAATGGAATCGGAGATAAAGACGAATGGTACTTAACTGATGAAATTGAAGTTGAAGTAAAAATAGAAAACACAGACAGCAATGAAGATGTTGATGATATTATAGTTAAATGGGGATTATACGATAAAGAAACAGGAGATTTCATTGTAGAAGAAGAAGAAAACGAATTCAATCTTAATGATGACGAAGATGAAACTTTAACATTCACATTCACTCTAGACCCAGAAGATTTTGATGAAGAATACAGTGAAAGCGATTTCGTATTCTACCTAAAAGCTTACAGTGATGATAAGAAATCAGGAGAAGATATGGAATGTACAGAAGAAATAGAAGAAGACATCACAGTTAAGAGAGACGACAACTTTGTAATAATCGACAACCTTGAATTAACCTCAGACCTAGTTCCATGCGGAGATGAAGTATCAGGAGATTTCAGACTTTGGAATGTTGGTGAAGAAGACGAAGAAGATGTATTTGTTATTGTAACAAACGAACTATTAGAAATCAATGAAAGAATAAGTGTAGGCGACATGGATATTTTAGAAGATGTAAAAAGAAGCTTCAGCTTTGAAATACCAGAAGACGCAAACGAAAGAAGTTATGTTTTAACATTTAAAGTTTATGATGAAGATGAAGATGTTTTTGAAAACAATGACGATGACGAAGCAATTTTCTATAAAACCTTCAACATCGAAGGTGAATGCAAGGACAGCACATCAGGAAACGTTATAATCAATGCAGCAAACTCACCAGAAACACCTGAAGCAGTTGCAGGAAAACAATTCATAATTAAAGCTACAATAACTAACCCTGAAGAAACTCAAGGAACTTACACAGTTTCTGTATTCGGTAACAGCGCGTGGTCAACACTAGCTTCAATCGATCCTCAACTAGTAACACTAGGTGCAGGCGAATCAAAAGAAGTTAGCATTATTTTAACAATCGACCCAGAAGCTACAGGTGATAAAGAATTCACAATCAAAGCAACTTCAGGCGACGATTCAACTGAACAAAAGATCGCTCTAAGCGTTAGCGGAAAAGAAGAACCTCAATTTGATGCATTCAGCGAACACATCAGAAACAACTGGTTCATATATGTAATCGTACTAATCAACATAATCCTAATCATAGCTATAATCTTAGTAATAAGAAGCATGGTAAGACCAAGAGAAGTTTACGGCTAGATAGTTATTTAAATTAATTTTTCTAAATATAAAATAATAAAATGTTCAGATTCTTAAAAAGATTTCAAAAGACAAAGATTCCTTCAGAAGAATCTTCATTAATTGGGAGGATTCATTCTAGATATTGTCATCCTAATGAAACAGATTTATTAAAATTAATAGCCCAAATAAATGAAGATTCTGAAATATCCAAACTTCACAAATTAAGATTAATTGGATCTATCCATACAGAAAGACAAGAAAGAGGCGCAGGATTTCATGCAGGCTCAGGCGACGGATTAAATGTTTGCATAGGTGAAAGAGGTTTATTCATCTACGATTGGGATGATTTTGAAAATAAACATAATGAAATTCCACTTACTAGTGCATCTGCAGAAAAATATCTTAAAAGTTTTGATACTGAAAAATTAAGAATTGCAATATTAGGTTACACAGACCCAGATAGTTATGCAAGAAAAATAAGTCAATATAATTAATATCATGACAAATGAACATGTAGTTGGAATTGTTAGGTACCAAGACCAAATATTACTTGGAAAAAAGAGATCAGATTCTTCTAAAGGTTTAGCCGAGAAATGGCACATCCCCGGAGAAACTATCAAAAGAAACGAAACCGATGAGCAAGCTCTTGAAAGATGTTTTGATGAAGAAGCAAGTATTGAAATTATTGCAGGCCAATATATCAATAGTCATTTTAATGATGCAGGTGAAGAAGTAAGATGGTATGAATGCTTTTATCTTTCTGGAGATCTCCGAGCAAGAAGTGATTTAGAAGATGTTAAATGGGTTGACCGAAAACAAGTAATCCCTATTTGTAGCAAAAGGGCAATAGGGAGATGGCCTAAAGAAGTTTTAGAATATTTTCGAAGATAAAAATCAATCATACTCCAATTAATTCAAATTAAAAATACAACACTATCAAAAGATTAGATTTTGGGTTAGTGCAACTCCCAAAATCCATAAAATAAGATTTCGCGAAGCGAACCTATCTACTCACATTTAACCACCCCATAACCTTCAAACTCCTCCCCATACCTCTCTTCCATTAGAACAATACTCCAACCTAAAAGATATCCGATTACAGCGCCTGTCAGGACGTCTGAAAGATAGTGTGCATTAAAGTATATTTTTTTATAATAGTTTTTTAGAAATTTATTCCTTAGATAAATTTATAACATTTAGAAAATCAGGTTTAATATGGACGAAATTCATTATCTCTTGGGAAATTCATGCAATCTAAATTGCGATTTTTGTTTCTGGGATATCCAAATGCCAGATCCCTCATTAGATTTCAAGAAAAAGATTATTGATGAAATTGTAAACTCAGGCATAAAAAAAGTTACAATTAGCGGAGGTGAACCTCTTTGCACAAATAATTTTTTAGAAGTTTTAGAATATATGAATAAGCAAAATCTAGAAATAATCCTCCATACAAATGGACTTTTAATTAATGAAGAATTAGCTCAAAAAATCGCCCCATTAATTTCAAGAATAAGCCTAACAATTGATGCCATCAACACAAATACTCAAATTCAAATGAGAAAGACTGATAAAATCACAAGCCATACAATAGATCTAATAAAACTTTTTCATAACCTAAATACTCCTGTAAATATAAAAACACTTATTACAAAAATAAATAAAAACGAGATTGAAAAAATAGGAGAAATTTTAAAGAATCTTCCAATAGCTTATTGGTCTCTTCTAGAATTCATTCCCCTAGGAAAGGGAAAAACCAATCAACAGGATTTTTCACTTGAATCTCCAGAATTTGATAGTCTTAGCACAAAAATAAAAAATAAATTCTCATCAATTAATCTAAGATCAAGAAGATTCGCAGAATCTAAAAATAAATATTGTTTTATTATCCCAAATGGCAAGGCCTATACTTACATAAAAAATAGGGGAGATGTTTATGTTGGAGATCTCAACAAAGAAGAACTTAAGATAATTCTAAATAGAATTACAACACTATCAAAAGATTAGATTTTAGGTTAGTGCAACTCCCAAAATCCCTAAAATAAGATTTCGCGAAGCGAACTATATATTCAACCCAAAATTATTAACAGATTTTAAGGAAGAATCTTTATTTAATGTCACAAGTTGAATTGAAGAAATTTTTGTCTTAAAACAAACCCCTGAATTCCCCATATCTTCAATAGCATCATCGATTTCTTTTTTAGATTTGAAAAATCCTAAAGATAAATGGGGAATATATTTGGGCATATCTTCGTTCTTAAAATCTTTCAAAATACTTTTATTCAATGCCCAATACAATTTCATAACTTTTTCTCTTCCCCTACCCACAAGAAGATAAAGATAATGCCCTTTAGCAGATTTTTGCAAACCCTCAAGGGACAAATCAAAAGATTTAATCCCCTTCAAAGATTCCTTAATATGTAAAAACAATTCATCTTGATTATTTACCTCAAAAGGACAAACTAAACTAATATGCGGCTCAAATTTTTTATAATCTGGATGATATTTTTTTCTTATCTTTTCAACTTCAACATCTTTTTTTAATAAAATTAATATTACTTGTTTCATTTTTAACGACCAACACCAACCCACCGCATAACCTTCAAACTTAACCCATACCTCTCTTCCATTAAAACAACTAACCAACCTAAAAGATATCCGATTACAGCGCCTGTCAGGACGTCTGAAAGATAGTGTGCGCCAAAGTAAACCCTAGATAATGCAACCAAACAAGCAAACACAAACCACACATATTTGAATCTTGGAAATTCCTTATTCAAAACAGGCAACGCAGAAAAAACTAACATAGATTGAAAAGACGGAAACGAAAAATTCCAAGTATTGTAATTATCTTTAAGAAAATAAAGCACCGAGCCAAAAATCGCCGCATCTTCTTGCTGGAACGGACGCAACCTCCTAACAGAGACCTTTACCATATAACTCACAACAATCGCCAAACCTCCAGAAACCCACAGCGGAAGAATCCACCTTCGCTTATGCTCCTTCCAAAGAAACAAAGAAGTCAAAAAGAAAAATATTATGAAAACATTACTGGCAAAAGCAACACTAATAAATAAATAATCTAACTGTATACTATGCCCTGCTTGCACAATCCTAATTATCTCAGAATCATACATAAACACAATAGGAATTAAAATAATTACCAAAATAAAAACCCAGGGGAATACTCTTCTTTTCATATATCTCTCTACAATTAATTATTTAAATAGCTTTGTTTTCATAACTCTATGAAAAAAACTTATTCCATTCTTATCAGATACCTAATTTTACTAGCTCTAATGTTCTCATTACCTCTCATCTACAAAATTATCACCCCACTAACTCTTTACACAATACTAGGGATTCTAAAACTATTTTTTAAGGAAGTTCTCCTACAAGGGAACATCATCTCAATAGAATTCAAAACATTTTTAGAAATTATTCCCCAATGCATTGCAGGCTCCGCCTATCTCCTACTATTAATCTTAAACCTAACAGTCCCAATGAAATCAAAAAAAAGATTCTACTCCATCCTAACATCTTTCTTATTACTATTCGCCTTAAACATCCTAAGAATCTTCACACTCACTCTCCTGCAAATAAACAACAGTTCTTTTTTTAACATAACCCACAAACTCTTCTGGTATATCCTAAGCACAGTCTTTGTAGTTGGAATTTGGTTCTTAATCGTAAGATTATATAGTGTCAAAGAGATCCCAGTTTATACTGACATAAAATATCTATTGAAACAATCAAAAAGAAAAACTAAGCGATAATTCTCTTGGAGTATTTACCAACCAATAAAATAAATATCACTCCCAACAAAAAATAAGTAACAATCAAAAAATAATTCTCTGGAGAAGATTGAACTATCTTTCCAATAGGAATACTTAACGCCCCAATCACCAACCCCAAAAGAAAATAAATCGTTTTACATTTATCTTTTCTAAATAAAAATGAAATAACTCTGGATATAACAAAAGCTCCACAAACCGCACCGAGTCCAAACAAACCTACTGTCCGAAGATTAGCACCCAAATCATGCAAGGCATTTATCATAAACTCATAAAGTCCCATAATTAATAGAATAAACGACCCTGAAATTCCCGGAAGAAACATTGCACTTATTGCCACAAACCCTCCCAGAAAAATATACCAAGAACTAGGAGAAACACTAGCCGGAATTAAAAATATAAAAGACAAACCCACCAAAAATCCAATTAAACCAAAAAACATATTGAATGGTTTATGATTTTTAATATGTGTAAAAAGTATTTGTGATGAAGCTAAAATTAATCCAACAAAAAAAGCCAGAGTGTATGCAATATGATTATCCAAAAGAAATTTAATCAATCTAGAACCCAACAAAATAGAGGTGGCAATTCCAAGAAACAAAATCAAAAGAAACCCTAAATCCAGCCGTCGAATATCTCCCTTCAATTCACCATTTTTATTAAAAGGATATAACAATAAATTTTTAAAAAACTTTAAAGAAAATGCCTTAACAGCGTCAATCAATCTCGCATAAATCCCAGTTATAAATGCAACCGTCCCTCCAGAAATTCCAGGAATTAAATCACAAATTCCCATCAACACC
>CAYNOY010000017.1:0-18216 GCA_964399015.1 Candidatus Woesearchaeota archaeon
AAGTCCTCCAACAACAATTGACTTGAATTCAATATCAGCAAACATGACAATTTATGGGGATGATTCAAATGATTTTTCTGGAAGTGTAGTAAGTAGTGGCGATATTAATAATGATGATTATGATGATGTTATAATAGGAGCAGATAGTGCAGATCCTGCTGGCGGAGCTAATGCAGGAGAGACTTATGTTATTTTTGGAAGTGCAAGTCCTCCAACAACAATTGACTTGAATTCAGCATCAGCAAACATGACAATTTATGGAGATGATGCAGGTGATATGTCTGGACGGGTAGTGAGCAGTGGTGATATTAATAATGATGGTTATGATGATGTGATTATTGGAGTATATCTTGCAGATCCTGCTGGAGGAGCTGATGCAGGAGAGACTTATGTTATTTTTGGAAGTGCAAATCCTCCAACAACAATTGACTTGAATTCAGTATCAGCAAACATGACAATTTATGGAGATGATGCAAGTGATTATTCTGGAGCTGCAGTAAGCAGTGGTGATATAAATAATGATGGTTATGATGATGTGATTATTGGAGCATATCATGCAGATCCTGTAGGAGGAGCTGATGCAGGAGAGACTTATGTTATTTATGGAAGTGCAAGTCCTCCAACAACAATTGACTTGAATTCAGCATCTGCAAACATGACAATTTATGGAGATGATGCTAGTGATGAATCTGGATATGCAGTAAGCAGTGGTGATATAAATAATGATGGTTATGCTGATGTTATAATTGGAGCAGATCATGCAGATCCTGTAGGAGGAGCTGATGCAGGAGAAACTTATGTTATTTTTGGTTTTGGAGAGGCAGGTGCTAGTGGGATTGTTTACACCGAATTCTCTGGGAAAGGACAAACAACAGATTTTTCAACTTATGATTTAACTATGGATACAAACGTCACAAACTTAATTTTAGATAATGTTGCAAGTGGCAAGATTAAGTTTTTAGAGGATGTGACTTTGAATGATAGTTATGATTTGGATAGTGCTGTTGATATTTTGGTTAATGGTGTTAGTGTGGATTCTTCGCTTTATGGTGGGGCTTTGAATAAATCTGCTGAGATTACGATGAAGACTTCTGGATTTGGTTATCCTAAGATTTTGAAGGATGGGAGTGATTGTGCTGATTGTACAATTTTAAGATGGGATGCTTCGACTAAGGAAGTTACGTTTAATGTGACAGGGTTTAGTGATTATAGTGCTGAGGAGGCAAATCAAAGTAAAATTCAGAATAATGGGACTTATAATATGAGTTTTTATTTGTTGATGAAGACACAATTTTATAATTCTGGTTGGAATGACGAAGATATTGTTATTAATGATACCACTGCTCGGAGTGTTAATGTTAGTAGTTTGTTGAAATTAGATACTCTTTGGAATGCTCAGTATTATAATTCTTCTAATTTGTCTTCAGGTGATGGGGTGTATAGAGTTTATGTTGCTTTGCAAGATTCATCTGGAAATGTTTTAACAGATAATGAAGGAATAAGTTTATCTGCTTCATTTAATTTTACTTTAGATAATGCTGAGCCGTCGTCGATTGTTTTGAATTATCCTGCTGATGATGCGAATTTGGATTATGATGATGTGAATTTTAATTGGACTGTTGTTGATTCTATTGATTCTAGCTTGACTTGTAATTTGACTGTTGATAATGTTGTTGAGGGGATGAATGTTGTTTCTGCTAATGGGATTTCAACTAATTATACTGTTAATGATTTGGCTGTTGGTGAGCATGAATGGAATGTTACTTGCTGGGATGATGCTGGGAATTCTAATGTTAGTTTGAGTAGGAATTTGACTATCGAGGCTGCGGGAGATACGACTTTTCCTCAGTTTAGTTCGTATTGGGATAATAATGCTTCTTTGTTGAATAGTGGAACTGGGTTGTTTAATGTTACAGTTGCTTCGACAAATGGGACGGTGTTGTTGGAGATTGATGGGGCGAATTATAGTGCTAGTAATTTGAGTACTGATGTGTATAATGTTAGTGTGAGTTTGAGTGGGGCTGGGAGTTATACTTATAGGTGGCACTCTTGGGGAAATGGTTCAAGTGAGAATTATAATGTTAGTGTTGATTTGGTTTATGTTGTGAATGTGACGCCTCAGGTGGGGTTGGAGATTGTGACTCCGTCTGATTTTAATGGGGTGAATGCTGTGCAGAATGAATTCTTTAATGTGACTGTGAATGTTAGTTGTTTGGCTGGGAGTTGTGGGGAGATTAATGTGAGTTTGGATCCTGTTGAAACTGGAATTACTTTTTTGACAAATTCTGAATCTGTTCAAGGAAATTGGAATGGTACTTATGGGGATGATGGAGTTGTTTTAGTTAATTGGAATGATGGAAGTGATGTGATTAATTTAAGTCAAATAAATAATTATGAATTAACAGGTTCTGTTTGGGCTTGGGATACTGATTCTGCAGATGTGAGGGCTATTAAGAATATAACTGGAGAGACTAGGAGGGCAACTATTCGATATGCTTCAGATAGTTTTACATTGAAACTAAATACTTCAATTTCAGATTATAATTTGACATTTTATATCTTAGATTGGGACTCTTCTTCAAGAAGGGAAAATATTACTGTTACAGATATAAATGGGAATTATATTGCTAGTCATCATGCTAATTATAATTTTAATGGGGGGCAGTATGTGACTTTTGAAGTTCGAGGGTTAGATTATGTTAATGTGACGTTTACACAAACTGCCGGGAGTAATGCGGTTTTATCTGCTTTTTTCATTGATGAGATTCCTTCTATTACTAAATCTGGTTTGGTAAATATTACTGCTGGAGCAATTCCATTCTATACAAATGCATCGACTAATCCTTTGACTAGTTCGTCGTTGAATGCCGGGCAGAGTGAGTTGATTACGTTTTGGGTGAATGCGACTGGTGATGTTGATACAATACATGAGTTTTTTGCTTATGCTAATATGACTTCGAACTTGAGTATTGGTAATGTTAGTGATAGTTGGAATGTGAGTATTGTTTCGGGAGCTGTTGCGATTTCGATTGATTTGTCTTCTACGTTATTGCAACAGATTAATTGGTCTTTTGTTTCTTTGCCTATTTATAATCAATCGTCTGCGGGGAATAGTGGGGATGGGACTACGGGTTATTATGTGAATGTTTCAGTTGATGGTGGGACTGCTGATTTGTATATTAAGGCTTCGGGGGATTTGATGACTCAGGGGTTGGATGTTTTAGGTTTGGGTAATGAGACCTTTAGTTTTAATTCGACGAATAGTTCTGTGCCTTCGGGGGAGAAGTTTTCTTTGACAATTGATTATGCAGATAATAAGATTGGAGATGGTTTGAGTGATGGTGGGGTTGTTTATTTGAAGTTTTTTTTGAATGCGCCTCAGGCACAGGCTGCGGGGTCGTATAACAATAGTTTATTGATAAAGGCAGTTCCTAACGGGGTGGCTCCATAAACGGTTTAAAATTAATTGGAAGTGGCTAATTGTTTAATCTTTTTGTTAATTCTTTTTTTACTAATTCTCTTTTTTCATTAGAAATTGAGAATAGTTTTCTTTCAATCATTTTTTCTGAGATTGTAAAAATATAATTTATTTTAATAATGCTGTCTTTAATGGTTCCTTTATTTTTTGTTAGGGGTATTCCTTCCATTTTGGGATTTGAGGTTATTCCCATAACTATTATATTCTTTTTTTTTTAAATAAAATTAATTCAGAGAAAAAGTAGATCTCATCTTTTAGGGTGAGGATGAGCTTTGTTCGATTTTTTGCTCTGACTCATAACACACGAAAATTTAATGAATTTTCGGTGCCACAAAATTATAAAGATTTTACAGAGATTGAAAATCTTTGTTCCATTCAAAACTAAAAGTTTTGAAGTTGTCGGAAATAAGGGGTTGTCACAAACTCCTCAATTTAGTGCGGGTTGCCCCATGGTTTTTATGATGCAGGTTTTTTTTGATTTCAAAAGTATCTGTATATTGAATAGAGGTTAAAATAATTTTTTCGAATTTATGTATTCTCCCAATCTTCATTTTCTTCGTTGCCCCATAATTCTTTCATCTTCTCTTGTTGTACTTTGTGTAAAAATTCTTTGTATTGATTTTTTTCTTTTAAGTTCATATATATTGAAATCATTTTTTTTAGAATTTCATTGTATGTCTGTCTAGGATAATTTCTAGATTGTTTCAATAATTCGATAACTTCTTTTTCTAAAAGGATTGTTGATTGCTCTGTCATTTTATTAAGCTATGCATTACTTATGTATTGATTATATAAAAGATTTTCTATATTAAAATTAATTGGTTATGTTAAGGATTTATGAATAGATTGGAGGATGTTAAAAGACGATAAGTTTATATAATAAAAAGATGATAAGTTCATATAATAAAAAGATGATAAATTAAAAGATGATAAAAAAAGAAGTAGGAATGTTAACTGTATTTGGAGCGTTATTTTTATTTTCAATTACAATGCTTTTGGTTCAGAATATTTCTTTTGAGGAAACAAGTTTGACTGGATATGCGGTAACTGGTACGACTGTTTCAAATGTTACTATTTCAAAATATTTGTCAATTGCTATGTCTTCTAATCTTTCTGCCGGAATTGCTTTTGGAAGTGCTGATACTTTACCGGCGATTAATTTGAATGCTACTGCTAATAATAATTCTGAAGGAGATACTACGTTGTTTATTAATATTTCATCTGATTCAAATACTGGCGTGGATTTTTGTATTAAGGCGGATGCTGATTTATATGATAGTGTTGGAGATAATACTCTTGCAGCAGGTAATGAAAGTTTTGCTAATGCTACTTCTGCTTCGGGTCCTGTCGTGGGTAATGAAGTTTCTTTGATTACTGCAGAGTATGTTTGGGCAGGAAATCAGACTGTGGGAAATGATATTTATTATAGGTTTTGGTTAGATATTCCTGCAGCAACTGAATCAGGAACATATAATAACACTATTACATTTAAGGGTGTTGAAGTTAATGGGGGTGTTGGCTGTTAAAATGAAAAGAGGTGATTTGATTGGAATATTTTGCGTATTGATTTTATTAGTTTCAATTAATTTTGTTTTGGCAGGTGTTGGAATAAAATGGGACCAGGAGTCTGTGTTAGTTGATGAAAATGAAAAAACTTGTTTGACTTATCAGGTTTATAATCCTTGGCCTGAAGAGTCTTATGTGGCTATCGAGGTTTCTGATGAATTTGGTGAGATTAAAAATATACTTATTGAACAAGAGTCTGAAGAGAAATTTGTTCCTGCAAATACTGCAAGTAATGTAGCTATTCCTATTGAGTTTTGTTTTAAGGTTCCTAATATTTATGAAAGAGATTGTTGGATTGGAGGATTTATTTGTGAACAAGAATGTAATGAGGAACAAAAAGTTTATGAAGGAGAAGTTTTGGTTAAATCGGTTCCTCCCCCGACGGAGCTTGGTGGTGGAGGAGGTTCTGCAACGAGTATGGCTGTTTCTGCCCCTTTAAGAATTAAAGTTCAATGTAATGCTCATTCAAGAGATTTTACTTTGATATATATGGTATTAGCATTGGTTTCTTTGATGGTGATTGGAATTGTTTTGTATAGGAAATATAGAAAACCTGTTGCTGAAAGGGATAGGGAGAAGCTTAGGATGTTAAAAGAGAAAATAAAAAAAGAATCATAAGTAATAAATAGGTTTGTTTTGTTGTTTAATTATGGGAGTTAGAAAAAAAGAGGTTGGGTTAATTGTCGGATTAATAATCTTGATAGTTTTGGCAATATTTTTTGGGAGGTATGTTGGATATGCTATTCAAACTACGTTTTCTCAAGTTAGTATTGATGAGGGAATTAAAGTTTATGTAGATGAGTTTGATGGTTCTACATATGACTTTTTGAGGACTAATGATAGTTCTTTAGAGGTTATTGAGAATATGACTTTAGAGGTTGAGAGTTATGGAAAAATTGTTTTTGGTGAAACTATTAATTTGACTGAAGATGCTGTGGGGAATGTTATTGATTTAGATAGTGGTGTTGAGATTTCAGATAATTCTATTGATGTTAACACTACGGCTTTATCGAGTTTGGAAAAATCTGCGACGATTTATTTGTACGGTTCGACTTTTAGTGATCCTAGAGTATTAAGGGATGGAGAGGTTTGTTCTGATTTAATTTGTAGTGAAGTGAGTTATTCTGGAGGGATTTTTGTTTTTACTATTACTCAATTAGATAGTTTTGTTTATTCTAGTGGGGAAACTCCTGTTGTTCCGAGCGTGGTTCCTTCTGGAGGGTCTTCGGGGGGAGGTGGAGGAGGTGTAACAGTTAGAAAATCTGAGTTTATTTTGGATAATGATTTGATTAAGATTTCTATAAAACAAGGAGAATCTCAAAGAAAGGTTATTGAGATATTTAATACTGGAGATACTGATTTGAATTTTGAATTGGAATTGGAAGGGATTAATAAATTTATTGTAATTAGTGAAGATTCGTTTACATTGGAATCAAAAAAAGTTAAGGCAATAAATGTGGATATTTTTGCAAAAGAGAATGAGGTTCCTGATGCTTATGTTGGAAGAATATTTGTTAAGGGTGATGGAACTATAAAAGTAATAAATGTGATTATTGAGGTGAAGGATTTGAGACCTTTATTTGATATAAGGACTGAGGTTGTTGATAAGAGATTGGGAATTGGTAAAATTGTTGAAGGTAATATTGATATAATTAATATGGGGGACTTGCAGAATTTTGATGTTTTAGTTTATTATTCTATTAAGAATTTTAATAATGAAATTCTTTTGTTCAGGGAAGAGAGTTTGGCGATTGGTAGGGAATTGAATATTGTTCGTCAGTTTGAGATTACAGATAATTTCCCTTTTGATGATTATGTGTTTTATTCAAGGGTTTCTTATGAAGATATTAGTGCGGCGAGTGTTGATACTTTTAGTGTTGAAAAGCCTGTATTGGATAAGTTAAGGGGGTTTATTTATTTTAGGGAAATATTAATCGCACTTCTTCTTTTGTTGATTATAGTTATATTGGTGATGGGTTATTTAATTTATCGAAAACTTAGTATCTGGAGTTTTTTTAGAAGACAGCAAGAGAAATTCAATACTAAATGAACTTGAGGAGTTTTATTTGCTTGATTTCTATAACCTAAACATTTATAAATCAAAATCTCAATTCTTTTTTATAAAGAAAGCCTTTTAGGATTTCTTATTAGGTTATATTTAACATGAAAAGATCAAGTCGTAAATGGAAGAAAAAACGTCAGATGCGTTGGAAATGGCAGAGAAAAATACTTAGACGTGTCAAGAAAAAAAGAAAGCAGAGAAAAGGATAGTTTGTAAGTTTAGGTTATGTTTTTTTAGAGAATTTTGAAAAAGTTAAATTTTAAAATTCTCTAAGAAGAACTTTGTGTAGATTTCCTTCGGAAATAGCACTTATGCAAAGTTCTCTTTAAGGATAATAATGTTTATAAAACGATTAGGCTATTTTCTTTTGTAAAGATGGAGAATGAAAATTTGACTTTTGCGGGGAATGATTCGTCGATTTGGACTGAGAAGTATCGGCCTACACAATTTGATGGAATGGTTGGACAGGACGATATTATTAAGAAAGTTCAGGGATTGACTAAGTCTTTGAATATTCCTCATTTGATGTTTGCTGGACCTGCAGGAACGGGTAAGTCTACTTTGGCTTTGATTGTTGTTAAGGAATTATTTGGAGATACTTGGAAGCAAAATTATTTGGAGTTGAATGCTAGTGATGAGAGAGGTATTGATGTTGTTAGACAAAAGGTTAAGGATTTTGCGAGGACTAAGGCTCTTGGAAATGTTCCGTTTAAGGTTATTTTTTTGGATGAGGCAGATGCTTTGACAAAGGAAGCGCAACAGGCTTTGAGAAGAACTATGGAGAATTATACTGGGACTTGTAGATTTGTGATGTCTTGTAATTATTCTTCTAAGATTATTGATCCTATTCAGTCTAGATGTGTTATTTTTAGGTTTAAACTTTTGGAGAAGAAAGATGTTGAGAAGCGGGTTAAGTTTATTGCTGAGAAAGAGAAGTTACAATTATCTGAGCAGACTATTGAGATGTTGTATGAGGCGAGTGAGGGCGATTGTAGGAGGATAATTAATCTTTTGCAGGCATCTGCTTCGATAACGCCTTCGATTACTCCTGAGCTTATACAGACGCTTGTTGCAGGAGCTCATCCTGGAGAAGTTAAGATTGTTTTGGAGTATGCTTTGTCTGGAGATTTTTTGAAGGCTAAGGAGAAGTTGTTGGATATTATGTTGAAGGAATCTATTTCGGGGACTGATGTTATTAAGTCTATTCAGAAAGAGATTTGGAATTTGCAGATTGAGGATGAGTTGAAGGTTAGATTGACTGAAAAAACTGGGGAGATTGAGTTTAGATTGGTTGAGGGTAGTGATGAGTTTATTCAGTTGGAGGCTTTACTTGCTTCGTTTTTGTTGGCGGGGAAGGGTGTTAAATAAAATTTTTGAAGGTGAAAATGGATGATAAAAATATTGAGGTTGAAATCCGTTCTTTTATAACTAAAGAGCAGTATGAACAATTTTTAGAATTTTTCAATCAAAATGCAGAATTAGTAAAACAAGATTATCAAGAGACTTATTATTTTGATTCTGAACAGGATCTGAGAACTCAGAAAAATAAACAAGGATCTAAAATTTGGTTGAAGAAAGGACAGATTCACGATGATTGTAGGGAAGAGTTAGAAATAAAATTTTCTGAAGAAGATTTTGATAAGGCTAATCAAATATTTGAAACTCTTGGTTATAACACTGAAATAAAATGGTTTAGAACAAGACATGAATTTAATTGGGACGGGGTAAAAGTTTGTGTGGATTATACCAAAGGTTATGGATATATAATTGAGTTGGAAAAGTTGTCTAGTTCGGAAGAACAAGAGCAGGTTCTTGAGGGGTTGAGGCAAAAATTGAATGAGTTGAAAATCCAAGAAACATCTAAAGAGGAATTTAATAAAAAATATGAAGACTATAAACAAAACTGGAGAGAATTGGTAAAATGACATTACCATTTATTGAAAAATATCGGGCGAAATCTTTTGAAGATATTAAGGGACAGGATTCTGCAATTGCAGATATTCGTAGTTTTTTTGAGGAGTTTCCTAAGAAGAAGGCGATAATTTTGAATGGGTCTGTTGGTACCGGGAAGACTTCGATGGTTCTTGCTTTGGCTGCGGAATATAATTTGGAATTGTTTGAATTGAATGCAAGTGATTTGAGGAACAAGTCTAGTTTGGAGGAGGTTTTGAAACCGTCGGTTCAACAGCAATCTCTTTTTCAAAAAAATAAATTAATTTTAATGGATGAGGCTGATGGGATTACTGGTTCGGATCGGGGTGGAGTGACTGAGTTGATTCGGTTGATTGGTGAGAGCGGGTTTCCTATTGTGATTACTGCGAATGATATTTGGCAGAAAAAGTTTAGTGGTTTGAGGCAGAAGTGTAAAATGATTAATTTGAAGGAAGTTAATCAGGGAATTATTAAGAGTATTTTGAGAGAGGTTCTTAAGAAAGAGGGGAAGAGTTTGAATGAGGAGACTTTTGAGTTGATTGTTAAGAAAGCGCGAGGAGATGTTCGAGCGGCTTTGAATGATTTGGAATCTGCTTTGAGTTTGGGTGAGGGAGGATTTTTGCAAGAGGTTTCGGAGAGGGAGAAGAAGGAAGATATTTTTAATGTGTTAAAGCAGGTTTTTCAGGCTCCGACTGATGAGAGTATTGTTCGAGCTTATGATAGTACTCAGATGGATTTGGGAGAGGTTTCACTTTGGATTGAGGAGAATATTCCTTTGGAGTATAAGGGTGATGCTTTGGTTCGGGCTTATGACGCTTTGAGTAAGGCAGATATTTTTAAGGGAAGGATTTATCGTCAACAGCATTGGAGGTTTTTGGTTTATCAGAATTTTTTTCTTTCTGCAGGGATTTCTGTTGCGACTAAATTTAAGTATGATAAGTTTGTAAAATATCAGAGGCCTTCTCGTATTTTGAAGATTTGGTTGTCTAATCAGAAGAATGCTAAAAAGAAATCTGTTGAGGCAAAGTATGCTCGGTTGAATCATATGTCTAAGAAGAAAACTGCTAAGGAGGCTTTTTTGATTCCTTTTATTTTGGAGGGTGTGAGTGATAGGGATAAGAAGAGGTTGGATTTGGATGAGAAGGAAGTGGCGTGGCTTGAGGAGAAGAGGGTTTCTTTGGTTTTGGCTAATGGGTTGAATCGGTTTAAAATTTGAATGGTTGTTTGTGGTGGAGGTTTAGGTTGGGTTTGTTTTTTTGTTGTGAAAATCTAGGTTCGCCTTTGGCTCACGAATTTTATGGAAATTTGGAAAACTTCGTTAACCCAAATTTCTAATTCTTATTGATAGTTTGTAAATTTTAAAATCGTGGGTTAGGGATTTTATTTTGAAGAGGATTTTAGTAATTCAGAAACATATTTCATTGCAATTGCACCTGCAACAAAGCTGGCATCTCTTCCCATGTTATGTTCTTTAAAACTTGGCCATCCTCTTTCATTTAAATCTAAGCCTGCTGAAGGTCCGATAGCTATGGAGACTAATCCTTTTTCATTGTCCCACTTTAAATTTTCTTTAGGGTGGAGATTTATATCAATACCGCAATAATTTAAATGTTCATCTAATTCTTTGATATAACTTTCTACAGTTTCTTTTCTTTCTTGCTCATAAAATTTAGGAATTATTTCTTTAAAATTTCTAGGTAATCTTATATCGGGGATTATTCTCCCATTCCCAAATTTAAATGTGGGATATAACATGAATTCCATTTTAGTTAGGATTGATAAAAATATTATAATAAAAAAATAAAAATTAAGTTAATTATAAAATTAATGTTTGATTAATTAAATCACGTCTTCTTCAATTGGTTGGTCTTCAGGTTCTTCAGGCATTTCTGCAGGAGGTTCAGTTGGAGTTTCATCTTCAGAAGTTGTTTCTTCAGTTGGTGCAGATGCACCTTCTGAACTTTCATCAATCTTTTCCATGCTTCCGAACTTTCCAGAAGTTGATTGAGCTTCTCCTTGGAATTCATTAACATAGCCGTTAACTATCTTAACTTTGTCGCCTGCTTTGAATCGCGTAGCGTCATCATTCCAAAGACTTAACTTGACGTTTCCAGAATCATCTTCAAGAATGGCATTAGCAACACTTAGTTCTTTACCGAACTTATTAAATGTTCTTACTTCGCCAACTTCTTTGATAGTTCCTTCAACTTCAACACTTCCTTGACCAGAATTCAATTCATTTATTTTCATTTTAACATTTTTTTATAATTTTATTTAACATTGGGTTGTAGGCGCATTTGTCGAAGAACTTGTTCCAGTAGTTATTCCAGGGTCTGGAGTTTCTTCAGATAATATTGTTGAACATTCTGAAGGTTCTGTATTAAATGCTGAACATAATGCGGTTTTAATTGCTTCAGGTGAACGTCCTGCAGTAAGTTTTGCACCATTAAGGAATGGTGAAGGTGAACCACTTGCTCCTTTGCTTCGAGCATATTCTACTGCTTCATTATATAATGTATCTCCTTCTTCTTCTATACAAGTATTAATTGTATTTTCATTAATGTTTAATTTTTTCATTACTGAAGAAATTGCAGGTTTCATACATTCATCGAAGTATGCTACATTTCCTTGATTTTCTCCATTGTGATAGTCTGCATAACAGGTTTCTGTAGTTTTATCATAAATTATTTCTTTAATATATTCAAACATTTTATCTTTATCATATTTTTGATTAATGCAAATTTGTCTTTGAGTTTCTAATTTTTCGTTTTCCATGTGAGTTATACCTAGTGAAAGAATTGAGATATCTGCTTTGTCTTTCATTAGTTCATAAACTGGAAGTAATCCTTTCATATATTGTAATCCGTAAGGACAATATGGAGTAACTATTGCTTCTAAAATGGGTTTATCTGATTTTGTAATTTCAGTGGGGATAGGTTCTGCAGTTGTTTGAGTAGCTTTTCCAGTTATTGGAACTGCACCTTGAACAAAGTATTCTCCATCTTTTGTAACAAATACTGGAATTTCTTGATCTTGGTAAGAAACAACTATTTCGTATAGGTTTCCAATATCCTCTGCACTTATGTATTCAACTCCTCCGCCAGTTTGTCCATTAAGAAATTCAATTATTTTTTCTCCTGCTTTTTCTTCTGAGATTGATGCACTTGCAGTTCCGCCATTTAGAACTATTACTAATAATATTATTGCGATTATTCCGAATGTAATGCTTGAGAATATCCAAGGATTTTTTTTAATTTGTTTTTTTATTTTAGAAATATTGAATAGTTTGTCTGGATTGTTATCGATTCTTGCTTTTTTGTCCATTTCGTGATGTGATTCATGAATTCTAGGTTCGTTATAGGTGTGTTCAGGACTAATGTGTTCATCTTGGTGTTCATGATTATGTCCTTCTTTTTGTTCTTCCATCTTTTTTAATATTAATTCTTCTTTAAAAACATTGTGGTATCTTAGGCAGTAAATTCTTTTTCGGTTTTTGTTTCATTACCATCGATATTTATGTTTCTTATTAATTTTCCCTTTCTTTTTGCCATTTCACGAAGTTTGGCAAAATCGCTTCCAGCTTCTTGCTTTAGTTCATCTGTGACTATGATTTCATCGATTATGTAATTGTGGATTATTTCTATTTGTTTGAAATCTTTGGTTGTTATATCAAATAGTAGTTTATTTGCTACTTCGGAGTTTGTTGTTTTTATTTTACAGAAATCTATTTTTATTTTTTCTCCTTCTTTTTTCTTAGGGGTTGAACCTTTTGAAGATTTAGGAGATTTGGGTTGGATTTTTAATTCAGTGTCGTCGAATTTGAAACTTAATCCGAAGAATGCTTTTGGAACTTTATTGCATAGATTGATTATTTCATTTCCTGACATTTCGGTTTCTAGGAGATATTTGTTTATTCCTATTGCTGATTTTTTTTCTTTGTATTCAAATCCTTCTAATGGTAGTGCTGAGATTAGTGCTCCTGTTACTAGAGTTTTGTTTTCTCCTAGTTGTCCTGCTAGTGTTAATATTAATTCTTTTGCATATTCGGCAGTTGTTGCGATAGTGTATTTGTTTTTAGATTTCTTAACTCTAACCATTGCCCTATAGGGAAATTCTCCTCTGCTAAATTTTTGAAATTGTGAATGGGTGAATTCGTCTGCGATGCCTTCAAATATTTTTTTTATAAAAAAATCCATAAGTTATTTTATTTTTGTTTGTTTATAAATTTTACTTTTTGTGATTTAGGAGATTTGGTAAAATTTATAAACAAACTTGCCTTCTTTGAAACATGTTAAATAAAGAGAGTTTTAAGGAGTTGTTGACGTATGCGCTGGTTGTGGGTTTGTTTATTCTTGCGGGGATGATTGTTTTGCCTGTGCTTAGCTCTATTATATATGGTATTTTGCTTGCGTATATTTTTTATCCGGTTTATCTTTGGACATTGTCTAAATTAAAGAACGAGAATTTTTCTGCGTTTTTGGTTTGTTTGATTGTATTGGGAATTATTGTGGGGATTGGGATTATAATTATTTCGTCTTTATTGAGGCAGGTGGTTAATTTTTATTTGACATTACAAAATACCGATTATATTTTGGTTCTTAAGGAAATTTTGCCTGCGTTTTTGTCTTCTTCGGAATCTTCTACTACTATTGTGACTGCTATAAATGCGTCGGTTTCAAATTTGATTCAAATTTATTTGGCAAAGGTTAGTAATTTTATTTTGGATGTTCCGATCATATTGTTGCAATTGTTTGTGGTTATTTTTGTTTTCTTTTTTGCATTGCGAGATGGTGTAAAGGCTTTGGCTTATATTAAGACTTTATCTCCCTTGAAAAAAGAAACCCACAATAAGTTTTTTGTTCATATGAAGGATATTACTAATTCAGTTTTGCTTGGTCAGATTTTGGTTGGAGTTTTGCAGGGTGTTTTTGCAGGTATTGGTTATTTTATTTTTGGGGTGCCTAATGCTTTGTTGTTGACATTTTTGACAGTTATTGTTGGAGTTATTCCTTTGATTGGGCCTTGGTTGATTTGGATTCCAGTCGATATTTATTTATTTGCAGTAGGTAGAAATGGTTCTGGAATTGGTCTTTTGATTTATGGGATGATTTTGATAAATTGGGTTGATGCGTTTATTCGTCCGTTGATAGTTTCTAAAAGGGCTAAGATAAATATTGCAGTTGTAATTATCGGAATGATTGGTGGAATGTTTACCTTTGGAGTTTTGGGATTGATTTTGGGTCCGTTGATATTGGCCTATATTTTGTTGGCGATGGAGTTGTATAGGAAGAGAGATATTGATTCTGGAGATAGTTTGTTGTTTAGAGATGGGAAGTGATTTGTTGAGAAAATAGAAAATTTTATATAATCTAATTGAAGGATATATTTAGGGAACAAGAACAAATTAATATTAATGAATTAGCTGAGAAAATGGAACTTTTAATAAATGAAGTAGGTTTGCTTAAGAAAAAATTTGATGAAGAAATGGATTTTATTAAGGGCACTGAAGAAGCATGGCAAAGTTATGATAGGGGCGAGTTTATTTTTAAATCTAAAAACGAATTTTTAGAAGAATTGGAAAAATGTTAGGTCTAGGGTATGAATTTAATTTTTTAAAAAAAGTTGAAAAAATAAAAGATAATTTATTCAGAGAATTGAAAACTTCTCCTTCAAGGGAGAAGTAAGATTGCTTACTTTTAATTCTCTGACTCATAAAAACAAGGGGCTGTCACAAACTCCGCACTAAAGTGCGGTGTGCCCAATTGTTTTTCGGATTTAAAGAACAAGTTCAAAAATAAATTAGAAAAATTATTGAAAATCCTGAAATTGGTAAACCTATGAAGTATTCAAGAAAAGGAACAAGGGAGCTTTATGTTAAACCTTATAGAATTTCTTATTCATATATTCAACACGAAAGTAAAATTATATTTTTAAATCTTTATCATAAGGATGAACAGTGATTGATTTTGAGAAAAACCTTTTTTATTTAGTTAAAGTAAAACCTGCGTCTTTATGGTGTTGTAATGTTGCCCTATAAGAATGCTCCAGAATTGCTCTATGTTCTTCGCTTCTAATAGAAAGTTCTAAATCAACTTTTCTTTCAGGGAATTGAGGGGTATGAGAAAAACTATTTTTTCCATCATAAGATTCAAACCGGGTTGGACGATATATACAGGAAGATTTATCTGGAGGAGTTCCCATGATTCTTATTAGGGGTTTTCCTAGATTTGATACAACATATTCTTCATCTAATTTTAATCTTTCTACAATCTCATATGCAGCTCCATTAATTAACCTACATTGTTGTGCCTTAGTTAAAATATCTGCAATAAGTTTAGGTTCATTAAGTCGAGTAATATCTGGGTTTCTTCTATAGTCTCTATGATCTAAGAAAACGCTCATGTCAAAATTTACTTGATTTCTTTCCCCACTAACTTTTCGGTAGATTTCAGAATCTTTCGCAGATTCAAATTCATTAAAAAAGGAATTCCAGAATATAGAAACTAATTGATCATTTGTTAGCATCCCTCCAAAATCCTCTTGTTTAAATGTTAGTTTGTGGTTCATATAATTAATTATGAGGGGACGTAATATAAAGATTATTATAACTTAGTAACTAAATGATTATTCAAAAAACTTTTTATACTTGTTTAGTTTATTCTTATTGTTAAATAGGTGAATTGATTTATGAAATTAAAAGTTAAGAAAATGAAGTTTTTGACAGGGCGACCTGTTTGCATGGTTCATGAGGAGACTGCGGCTAAAATGAGTTGGGGTGTTGGGGGTAGGGTTTTAATTGATACTGGGAGGAGAAAAATTATTGCGATTGTTGATACTGTTTCAGAGATTATTCGTCCGGGACAGATTGCGGTTTCTCAGGTTATTTATCATAGTTTAAATTTGAGGCCTGGAAAAGTTGTTGAGATTAGTGTGGCTGAAAAGCCGAGGAGTATTGAATTGATTAAGAAGAAATTAGATGGGGGTAAGTTGAGTAATGGGGAGATAACTGAGATTGTTGATAATATTGCGAATAATTCTCTTACTGAAATTGAGGTTGCTTTTTTTGTTTCTGCAGTTCATGATGAGGGGATGACTTTGAATGAGACGGCTGCTTTGACAAGTGCGATGGTTTTGAGTGGAACTCGTTTGAAATTAAAAGGTATTGTGGTGGATAAGCATTGTATTGGTGGTGTTGCAGGAAATAGGACTACACCTATTGTTACTGCTATTTGTGCTGCTGCGGGTTTGATTATGCCTAAGACTTCTTCTAGGGCGATAACGAGTGCAGCTGGAACTGCAGATACTATTGAGACTATTGCTAATGTTGAATTTTCTATAGCAGAGATTAAAAAGATAATTAAGAAAACAAATGCTTGTTTGGTTTTGGGAGGGGCTTTAGGTTTGGCCCCTGTTGACGATAAGATAATTAAGATTGAGCGGATTGTTAATATTGATTCGACTGCGCAGTTGTTGGCGAGTATTCTTTCTAAAAAGATTTCTGCAGGGAGTAAATATATTTTGATAGATATTCCTTATGGTAATTCTGCGAAGGTTAGTTTGAAACAGGCGAAGGAATTGAAGCGTAAATTTTTGATGTTGTCTAGGAAGTTTAATTTGAAGTTGGAGGTTATTTTGACAGATGGTTCTGAGCCGATTGGTAATGGGATTGGACCGGTTTTAGAGATGAGGGATATTGTGAATATTTTGGAAAGGATTGAGGCTGCAAAGGATCTTGAAGATAAATCTATTTTGTTGGCTGGAAGATTATTGGAGCTTGCTGGAAAAGTAAAGAAAGGGAAGGGTAAGAAATTAGCTAAGGAACTTTTGGATTCTGGAAAGGCATTTAAAAAATTTAAGCAAATAATTAAGGCGCAGGGTGGAAGTATTTCTAAGTTGTATTTACTTAAGCCTAAATTTTCTTATAAGATTGAGGCGGGTAGGAAGAGGGTTGTGAGACATTTGGATAATAAATTTATTAATGGATTGGCTAGGAAGTTGGGCTGTCCTGAGGATAAGGCTGCAGGAATTTTTATTCATAAAAAGAAAGGGCATGTTGTTGAAAAGGGAGATGTTATTTTGACATTGTATGCAACTTCTAAGAGAAAATTGGAACATGCTAAGAAATTTTTTGAGAAGAATAAAAAAAAGTTATTTAAGTCTATTGGTAGTTGTAAGATTAAATCTCCCGGCCTTTGTTCTAGTGAGATTAAGTAGTAGTGCTTTTGTTTTGAGTTGATTTCCTAAATCGTTTGTAATTGCTCGGATGTAGGTTCCTGAAGAGCAGTCGATTGTTATTGTTGCAGTGAGGTATTTTTCTTTTTTATTTTTTAGGAGAGTGTTCCATTTTTTTAGAATTTTTTTTTGTCTGAAGTCTCCTTCTACAGAGGATATTTTTTTTGTTATTTGATTTAATAATTGTTGAGAGGTTATTGTGTTAAATGAATTTATTTTTATGTTTTTTATTGTTACTGTTTTTCGTGGAAGTGGTTTTGGTAGCTGGTTTTTTCTTGCGTAGTGGAATAATGGTTTGCCTTTTATTTTGTATGAGGAGTATGGGGGAAGTTCTTGGTCATAGTCTCCTTTGAAATTTTGGAGGGTTTGTTTTATTGTTGCTTTTGTTGGGAGGGAAATTTTAGTGTTTTTTGGTATTCCTAAAATGTCGTATGTGTCTGATGAGAAATTGAATAATATTTTTGCTTGGTAGGTTTTATTTAATTTCATATATTGGTTCATTTTTTTAGTTTGGTTATTTATTAATAGGATTAATATTCCTTCAGCCATGGGGTCTAAGCGTCCTGCGTAGGCGATCTTGGCGTCTTTGTATTTAGGATTTTGTTGTTTGAATTTTTGAATTGCTTGGAGAGGAGTTAGGGAGATTGGTTTGTAGAGATTTATTACGGGTTTCATTTTTTAGTTTGGAGTGGTTTTGTTTTTTAGGGAGGTGAGAGTAGTATAAAAATTTGTTTGAATGGGTGGGTTGGGATATGCCCCACCGGTGCTCGCACTTTCACTTTCCCCCTGGAAACCTTTTGAACCCCTAAAAGTGAAAATGCTCGTTGAACCCTCGGATTCAAATCCATAGAATAATTAGTACTATTTGCTTTCAGCAAATAGTAAATATGCCCCCACCGGTGCTCGCACTTTCACTTTCCCCCTGGAAACCTTTTGAACCCCTAAA
>CAYNOY010000018.1:0-17306 GCA_964399015.1 Candidatus Woesearchaeota archaeon
AAGTTCTTCTTTCTTTATATTGCTTATATTCGGTTTTTTTATTTGAAAAAGCATGCCCCTTAAAAGGATTTTTTTCTAATCGCTCCGGACCATATACTTCCACACTAAAATTTGGATAAAAAGGTATTGAAGAATCGGGACTACTTATTAGATCCTTAGCACCATCATAAAAACCTGCACCCAAAACACCAACTCCAAACATTCCTCCCCACTTTAAAATATCTCTTCTAGTAACTTTCATCAAAAATAAAAACCTCATGGGCTTTTAAAGATTTATATTCCATCAAACCTCCAACTACATCCATAAAATATCTAAGAACCATATGTCGTGCTAATCCAAATAGACAAAAGCTCAATTCTCTTTATTATTTATTGCGCAGCCATACTAGCAGGCGAGATGAAGATGATAGTGTCCCCTCGTAAGAAGGTCAATCCCATACTTCGTCTATTCTCGTTGTCGACAATTTCTTTCGCGTTGTCCAAAACCACATTAATGTGGATATCAAACGCCAAAAGAGTTCCGACCATCTGCTTGTTGTTTTTGAGTTGAACTAACACTTCCTTTCCTTTAGCGTTGTTCAACACATCTAGCGGCCTTTCAATTCCGTTAACCATAAAAACAATTCACTTAGTTAGTATAAAAAGGTTTTGATAGTAGACTATCTAAATCCCAACTTATTTAAACAAACTTCTCCAATTAAACTTATGAAAAAAGTAGGGATATTTTCATTCACCTGTTGCGAAGGTTGCGTAGTCGTCTTCATAGAAGCACTCAACACACAATACGATAACTGGATGAAAAAAATAAAAATAGAAAACTTCCGGGCACTAAAAAAAGTCAAGCCAATAAAACAATTAGATATAGCATTAATCGAAGGAGCAATCTCAACTCCGAGTGAAGTAAAAAAATTAAAAGAAATTAGGAGTAAAACAAAAACCTTAGTTGCCCTGGGTTCGGGTGCAGTCAATGGTTTTCCATCAAATCAAAGAAACAAGTTCGGACCAAAAAAACAAAAACAAATTCAACCTTTAATCGACAAACTGCATCAAAATAAAACAATTGAACCGCTTAACAAATTCATAAAAGTGGATGTAGAAATTCCAGGATGCCCCATTGATGAACAACAATTAATAAAAACTCTAAATGGATTATTAGATTAAAATGCACAATATAATAGACTTAGACCTAAAAAACATTTCAAAGATAGAAGGTCATACCCATTTAACTCTGAAAGTCAGAGACAACAAAGTTACAGAATGCAAATTAAAAATATCAGAAAACAAACGTTTCTTCACAAATGCCCTAGTTGGAAAAAGCTATAAACAAGCTCCAGGACTTATGTCAAGAATTTGCGGAACTTGTTCATCGGCTCACGCAATTTGCACAACTGAAGCAATAGAAAAAGCACTTAAATTAAAACCTTCTCAACAAACTCAAAACCTAAGAAACCTTCTAGTAAATGCAGGACATTTGAGAGATCACGCAATGCACTTATACTTCTTCACACTTCCAGATTTATTCAATAAAGATTCTATCCTAGACTTTAATGAAGAAGAACATAAATGGATACACGACGGCTTAGCAGTAAAAGAGGCAGGGAATTTTCTTTCAACAATTATTGGGGGAAGGGCAGTCCACCCACCAAACGCAGTCATAGGTGGATTCACAAAAATTCCTACAAAAGAAGAAATTCAAGAATCAAAAGATAAACTAATAAACGTAAGACCAAGGGTCCTAAAATTAATCCAACTACTTTTCAAAGACAAGAGCACATTTGAAAGAAAAACAAATTATGTTGCACTAGTAAATAAAGATTACAATTTCCTGGAGGGACAAATCCAAACCGCAAGAGGAACAATAATTCCCGAAGAACAATTCGGAGACCATCTCACAAGGGTCGTCCTCCCATATTCAACAGCATCAGCATTTGAATGGGAATCAAAAGATTTTTTCGTTGGAGCATCTGCACGTCTTAATGTAAACCAGCAAAACCTCAACAAAGAAACAATTAAAGATACTCAAGAATATCTAAAAAAATTCCCGTCAGACTGCATCTTCGATAATAACCTCGCCCAAGCAATCGAATGCATTCATATAATTGATAGTTCAATAGAATTACTCAACACACCATTAAAACCTGAAGAACCATTAAAACCAACACTCCCTCAAGAAACAGCAACAGGCGTAGGAGTCATAGAAGCGCCAAGAGGAACACTTTACTACAGATTAGACATAAATCCTAGTGGCACAATAGCTTTAGTAGATTTATGCATCCCCACACAATCAAACACCATCCATTTAGAAAAAGACATCGCAGCATATGTAGAAACAATCTTAGACAAATCAAAATCTGAAATAAGTTTTGAAATAGAAAAACTAATCCGAGCTTACGATCCTTGCATGTCCTGTGCAACCCATTTTTTGAGAATTAATTGGGAATAGCTATTTTATCTCGTCGTTCTCTCACATGCATTCTCACGTTCTAATTCTTCTAAACTATAATTTAATCTTCTTTGCAGATAAGAACTCCAATTAAAAAGTGATATCATATCTTTTCTAGTAACTTCTCCAGGCCCTTTTCCAAGACAAATAGAAGCAATATCTGTCAATTCTTTACGTGGTAAATATGTCTCATCAAGCTCTTCAAATAAAAAATCTTGCCTTTCCCTATTATTCATCAGCTTTATTCTAGGTAGAAACCTTGTAAAAGCCAATGTCCATGAATTATTTTTCTCCTCGTCTGCTTTTTCAGCTTCTCCCCTAAAGGTATCTGTTTTTGAATATTTATTTTCTAACCACTTTTCAAGAATCTTTCTAACACCTTCTTTTTTTAACGGTTTTTCTCTTAGTTGTCCTTTCATTAAGTTTGAATAATCTGTGGCTTTAGAATGACAAAGTTTTTCTATCAATTTAGTTCTATCGAATAATAATTCATAAAAATCGTTTTGCGTATATGGAATACCAAGTTTCCTAAAAAACTTAGAGGGTTTAAATTTTACTTCCTGAATATTCAATCCTTCATCTTCAAGAAACGTATCCCTATACCTTTCAATTCTATACGTTCCTATAAGATCTGACAAAACCCGATGAGTTGATTGACCTGTAAATCCTATTAAGTGTTCATCTGAACCTCCAAATCCATCATCCTCCCCATAAGATATTTTTGTAAACTTTATTTTTTTCGTTGCCATTTTATTTTTTCCCAAATTTTTTAACTTGTTTAATTTTAATTTCAGAAACCTTGCCATAAATACAAAAGTTCTCTTTAGTACATCTTGGGTGAGTGTAATTATTATCTTCATGATAATTAGGACATATAACTGCATCAGGTATTAAATCTGGAAATTTTAATCTAACTAATATCTCTAATGGAGATTGTCTAATCCAAGTACCCTTAGTTTCATTTAATTTAGGACACTTTGTTGAAATCATTTGATATTGTTCTTCTGCCATTTTATTATTAAATCACCAAGTCCCCCTATGTTTAGAGTAATAATCAATATATCTCCCTCCACATACCGTACATTGCATATGCGCTGCAGTATAATGAAAACTAATTCCAGGAGTCCCACACTCAGCAAGTTCTGACCAATTATGTTGACCTACTTTAATGTAACAATGTCGATGTGCGTTTTCAATAGGTTCTTGTTTAGATTTTTCTTCTGCCATTTTTATCCTTCCATAATCTTCCCTCAAACCCAACCTATTAATAATATCTCCACAAAAATAGTTAAAAAAGTAAAAATAACAAACAGAAATATTTATATAATTAACAATTATCACATATAAATGATAACCAACGATTCAGACCTAAAATTATTAGCATACATCTATCATAACAACCGAGAACCCTTAACAAAGATAGCAAGGGAAACCAAACTAACAAGAAAACAAGTAGAATACAAAATCAATCAATTCACAAAACAAGGAATCATAAAACGATACTTAACTTTATTCAACTACGGAAAACTCGGCTACCCAAATTACATATTCTTACTAGTCAAGTTCGAAAAATTCTCTTCAATAACCAATTTCACCAAAGAACTAAAAAATAATAAAAACCTCATATCATTTGGAGAATGTTTTGGTAAATACGATCTTTTCCTAAACCTAGTTTTCAAAAATGAAAAAGAAATCAACAATTTTTTATTAAACCTAAACGACAACAAAGATGCAATTATCTCGGACTATCTTATAATCAAACCATACTTAACAGAATTTCATCCATTAAAATTATTTAGCCCTAAAGAAAGAAAAATTCTCCCATTAGCTTTCCCAGATGAAACAGAAAGTAAGTTAGATAAAAATGAAATAGAAATATTAAAATTACTTGAAAAAGATGGAAAAATAAAAGTTATTGAAATAGCTAAGAAATTAAACATGTCCGCAGAACTAACATTGCACAAATTAAAAAAACTACAAAAAGAAAATGTCATTGTAGGCTCGAGATTATTTTTAGACATGAAAAAATTAGGCTATAATTATTCAGGATTCTTTATTCATTTTAAAAATATGTCAACAACAACAAAAGATAAAATAATCAACTATACTCGAAATCATAAACTCGTAAATGCCCTAGTTCTATCAGCATCTAAACCTAATTGTTTTATACAAGTATTTCATAAAACTGATGACGAACTAAAAACAACAATTAAAGAATTCAAAGAAACCTTCAAAGAACAATCTTTTGAAATGGAAGTTTTACTAATTAATGAAGAAGAAAAAATAAACACTCTTCCATTTCTTTAATCTCCTATTTTTTTTGAAGATCTCCAATTAATCAACTAAACAAAAGTATATACTCCCATCACCAATTTATATAAACAAAACCTCCTTCTTTAGCTTATGCAAACTAACATAATTGCTATCTACAAAAAAGAAGAAGACCTAAAAAGAGTAACTAACAAACTCAAGAATCACCCATTCAACAGCTTACACAAACATCCTCATTTTGAATTTTCTCTAATGGAAAAATTAACAGATCTTAATGAAATAGAAAATATCTACCCTCAATTCAAATTAATCAAATCAATTGAATTAAGAGAAAACCAAAAAGGCGAAAGATATTACAGTTTAAACTATGAACTAGAAGATGAAACTTTTATTATAATCTCAATAGTATTAGACAGACCAAAACCATTACTAATCAATGCATTTCATGTTAAAACTAATTACAAACGATTTGAAAAAAGTTTAAGGAAAAATTATTCAAAGAAATTTATTTAACAGTTAACTGAGGCAAAAAAACTCTTCCCAAGGGAAGTCGCTGTTCCTTATTCATAGAAATTAATCTAAGGCCTACAAACAAACTATTCTCCCTAGTATTAATTATCAAATCAACCGATTCAAGATTTTCCAAATCTAACTCCAAACTAGATTCAGATAGCAATTGTGAAACATTTCTTATTTGAAGACCAACAATCTTCCCATTACCAGTCAAATAAAATATCATATCATCTAACATAAATCTCTCTCGAATATTTTCATTTTCCTCCTTACAAGATATTATGAAACTATCATCAATATCATTATAGGAATGCCTGCATCTTCTTTCCATAAAATTTACTGGTTTTGAAAGTTTATAAAATTATCTTTATCTCTCCAACCATCCCCCTCACCAACCCACAAACCTTTTCAAAAACTTCATTCTCACCACCACCAACAGGCAAACAAATTATCTCAACACTATCAATCAATTTCATTTTCTTCAATAATTTCAAATTATAACCCAAATCAAAATCATGCATAGAATAAACTCTCCCAATTTCAATCTTATCAAAATCCTCCAAACTATCTAATTTCAAAACCCTAACCTCATCAATCTCCACAACAGCATCAATAATCTTCAACTTAGAACCATAATTCTGCAAATCTTCAATAGCATCAACTTCAATAAATTCAATTTCAGAAAACTCCTTCTCCAATCTATCCATCAACTTCAAACCAAGATTATCCCCTTCAACCAACAAATTCCCAAAAACTAAAACTTTCATTTTCAATTTTCAAACTGTAACCAGCTTTCCAGAAACACTTCCCTTAATCCTCTCCATATAACTTCTCAGGGCAGGTTCATATCCTTTAAACTCACGTGCATCAACAACTTCTAAAAAATGATCCCAATGCCCAGAAACAACATCTCCAATTTCAGGAGACTCAAGACCTGTTAAAATTTTTAAAGGGGTTAATCCATTTCCTTGAACCTTAGGCAAAACTAAATTCTTTCCAGTAAATCCCTTATCTTCAAAACTTTCAACAGAATAAAAATGAACCGGACATCTTAACGCAATATAACCCGTACCACTATCCCTAACTGCCACATCAAAACTTTTGCCTGTTTCTTTCTCAATATCCTTAGCAATAGAATCTAAATGTGTTCCATAAACATAATCGCGAATATTACTACTTCCAACATCTTTCATAGTGCTAAAAATTCTACCCAGTTCCTCAGAAGGAAATCTTCCATTACCTGAAACAAAATCTCTAAAAACTTTCATATATTCTTCTCTCTCAAGACCTAAATCTACACCACAATACCCAGAATCATAAGCTGAATAAACAAATGCACATAACAGTTTCTCATCATCAATCATTTTCTTTTAACCCTTATCTTCTCGACAATTTCCTTCCTAACCCCAAACCTTATATTATCCAAACCAAGAATATATTGCTCTCCACTAGAACTAATCACCCGAATATTATTTCCCGGAAAAAAACCCTTTTCATATAAACTCACTTTCAAATCACGATTACCATCAAAACTAACTATCTCAACTTCTTCGTTTCCTGAATCTAATAAATATCTCATCTTTAAATTAAAATTTTCCATTATTTATAATCAACCTTTCCAACCAACACCTTTAGATTTCAAATTGCCCAACTGCTCCCATTTCTCATCAAGAGCAGGTTTCTTAACATTATAAAGAACTCCAACAGGAATCTTTCCAGTCTTACCATTATAATCCCATTCATCAGCCAACTTAAACGCTTTCTTCATATCAACATTATCATCAACCTTATACATCATACTATCCTTATTATTTATCTCAGGATTAAAAATCAAACAATCCTGAATTATTTCAACAAAAGCAAACCCTTTGTAATCAATTGCTTTTCTCAAAACTTCTGCAGTGTGATTAAAATCCTTTGCACTAGTCCTAGCAACAAAACCAATTCCCGCAGCCAAAGCAATTTTAATCGGATTAATCGGAGCATCAACTTCTCCAGCAGGTTCTGCCTTACTCTTAAATCCTTGTTGTGAGGTCGGCGTAGGTTGACCCGTTGTCAAAGAAAAATTCTGATTATCATGAACAATCAAAACCATATTTGGATTAAATCTTCCAATATTCATAAAATGCCCTGCACCTTCAGAATACAAAGCTCCATCACCCATAAAACTCAATACTCTCAAATTAGGATTTCCTAAACACAATCCCAATCCAGTAGGCAAAGCTCTTCCATGCAACCCATAAATTCCACTAATATTCAAATAATCATAGATCTTAGCATGGCACCCAATATCTGTAGTCATAGCAAAATCTTCTTGCTTAACTTTTCCTTCAGCAATCATCTCAGCAATTGCTTTTTTCACACTCTCAAGTATCAAAAAATTAGGACACCCCGGACACCAAGTATTAACTTCCTTAGTTCCCAAATCTTGTTTTATTTTATTAATATCTGCCATCTTAAATCCCCCAAGGCAAACTTGCCCCAACAACATTTAATCTCTCTAATAATTCCTCTGAATACATTTCTGAATAATCTTCATTTCTACTTTGTTGCAAACCATAACCACAATTACAAATTCCATCATTAGGATTCTCATTAATCAAACGACTAAAAACACTGCAATCTACAACATGCCCTTCCAACTTTTTTCGATTTTCTCCAGGAGAAACATAATCTTTCCCAACATTTACCATAACCCCCAAATTACTCCCACAAACATAAACCTCAGGTTCAAGAGCATTATCCTCATAATCATTTTTTAATCCTCCATTTCTCATCATCTTAATAGTTAATATTAATCTGGCAGAAAATTCCCCCATATTTTCATAAAGCTGATTTACCCTTCTTTGAACTCTTGGATCAACATCTTCTCCCAGATGTTTTGGAGTATCAAAGTCATGCTGCCCTAACATTTTTTCCACTTCTAAAATTTCATTTACTTCCCCTAAACTAAATGCTCCAGGACGTTTATTTTTCTCAACCATTTTAAATCTTTTCAATCTCCTGCTTTAATTCATCTGAAAAAAACGGACGCGAATCATATTTCAAAATCCTATTCTCAATTTTAATCCCAGTTTTCTCTCTAATCAATCTACCCAACTGCCCAGTCAAATTCTGCTCAACTAAAATAACTTTCTCAGCCATCTCAATTTCTTCTTTAATTTTCGGAGACAAAGGTTTCATATACAAAACTTGCAAAAATTTATAATTCCCAGTCTCAGGACTTTTAATCGAACTATCAATAGAATCTAAAGCATCCAAAATAACTGTCTTTGTAGAGCCCCAACCAATAACTAAAGTCTTAGCAGTCTCAGAACCATAAGTCTTAACCATTTCAAACTTACTACATTCATTTTTAATATCCTCATACTTCACAATTCGAGCATCATTATTTTTTTTAGTCAATTCAGCACTCTCAGTAGTATTCCCATCTTTATCATGCTCATAAGAAGAAGCCTTAACAATACCCTCTCCAGGAACCTTCCTTTTAACTTTAATCGGAATAATCTTATTGGGTTCTTTATCAGAACTAAACTCAGACTCCGCCAAATGTTTATCACTCAACAAAATAGACAAAGCTCCAAATTTCTCAGACAAATAAAAACATTCATTTGTTTTTTCAATACATTCAACAGGATCTCCTGGAGCAATAACAACTCTTGGAAATTCTCCATGCCCTCCCCTAAGAGCAATATCCAAATCACATTGAGTTGAATAAGTTGGAACACCTGTTCCAGGTCCAGGTCTCGAAGCTAAATAAACAACCAATGGAATCTCAGAAATACCTTGCAAAGACAACCCTTCAGTCATTAAATCATAACCTCCTCCAGAACTACCAATCATAACCTTCGCTCCTGCAAATGAAGCACCCAATCCTGCATTAACAACAGCAATTTCATTCTCTGGCTGAAATACCATAAATTTTTTCTCCCTATCCTGCCGAGCAGCTAATTCATGCATCACACCAGTTGCAGGAGTCATAGGATAAGCAACGTACACATCTATCTCAGAATTAATCGCACCCAATGCAACAGCCCGACTTCCATGCATAATCTCAATATGTCCTTCTAAATCTTTAAATTCAAATTTGCTCTCTTCACTTTCATAACCTTTTTTAGCAGCTGCAACAGCCTCATCACTTTCCTTAAATTGCCTCTCAATTTCTTCAACCAAAACTTTCTTATTAATTCCCAAAATCTTAATCAATGCACCTGCTTGCGCAATATTCAAATTCCTACCCAAACCTTCAAAACCTTTGGTTTTGGAGGTCCCAAAATTCTCTGAATTTTTAGGATCCTTAAACGCCTCAAAACTAATTATCTCTCCACCTTCCTTCAATTCATCTTTATGCAACTCAACAGTCTTATCATCCATCGCGACAATAACATCCAAAACAGAACCAATACTCCCAACCCTTTCATCAGAAACACAAAGAACATTAAAATTATGCCCTCCACGAACCAGCGAAGGATAATCTCTATAATTAAAAGTAAAATAACCCAGCCCAATCAAAACCCGCGAAACTATTTCAGATACTTTATTAATTCCTTGCCCTGCTTTTCCACCAATTAAAATATTTATTCTCATTTTTGCACCTATAAAAAACTTTGAAAATTCTCTATAAAAAAATTATAGATTAAACTTATTTAAAGCTTGTGTAAAGAAGATAGCTATGTCAGAATCTCGAATCTTTTTAACCACCTAACAAAACCCAAATCTTTCATTAAACCTAAAAAATTATCTGGAGAATTTGTCTTAAACTCCTATTATTCTCTTACAATAATCTCGTTAGTCCAATATTTTTTAAAATTAATAACCTAACTCTCCATCATATCTCCCCCTAAATGCTTTTTTAGGGTATCTTGGAACTTTTCCATTTATCTAAATTGCAAAATACTTATCTTCCCTATTTTTCTTTTTATTAAACGTAGCAATCTTCAAATTTTTTTATGTAATTTCTCTACTTCAAAATTCTTTAATTGAACTTTGATTTCAACCTCTAGCATTACAATTTTATTATTACCTCTTATTTCCAAAATAAATTGAAATTATTTATCAAAGATTAATATCGCAAATATTTATAAATATTTGCAACATTAAAATCTCAGGAAGAAAGTTTATAAAAAAGAGAATCTAATTAAATTTGGAATATCTTAAAATAATTCCTAATTAGAGGGTGAAAAATATTGAAATAAAAAAACTGGGTAAAATTTTTAATCCAAAATCGATTGCAGTAGTTGGAGCTTCAAATAATCCTCGTAAGGTGGGATATGCAGTTTTTAAAAATCTTTTAACTTATCCTGGAAAAATTTTTCCAATAAATAAAAAACGTAAAAAAATATTTAATAAACAAGCATATCCCTCAATTTTAGACATTGAAGGGGAAATAGATTTAGTTGTAGTTACAACTAAGGCTGACACTGTATTTTCTATTGTTAAAGAATGTTGCAAAAAAAAAGTTAAAGGAATAGTAATTATGAGTTCGGGATTTAATGAAACTGGAAGGGAGGGAGAAATTATTTGTGATGATATTTTAAAACTAACTAAAAAAAATGAGATTAGGGTGATGGGTCCAAATTGTATGGGATTTATTAATCCGTATATTGACTTAAATGTGAGTTTTACAAACACTAAATTAAAGAAAGGAAATATTGCATTTATTTCTCAATCAGGAGCATTAGGTTCTTCAACCATTGATTGGGCATTAGATAATGGTTTAAGTTTCAGTTTTTTTGCATCCCTGGGTTCAATGATTGACATAAGTTTTAATGATTTAATTGATTATCTTTCTAAAGATAAAAAAACCGAGGGAGTTATGATTTATATGGAATCTTTGAATAACGCTCCTAAGTTTATTTCTGCAGCAAAGAAATTTTTAAAAAATAAGCCGCTATTTGTTTTAAAATCTGGAAAGAGTAATGAGGGTGCAAAAGCTTCCAAGTCTCACACAGGAGGTTTAGCAGGAAATGATGAGATTTTTAATGCCGCATTTTCTGAAGCAGGAATTTTAAGGGTTGATGAAACTGTTGACTTATTAAATTGTGCAAAAATATTTTCAAAACAAAAAATTCTTACCGGAAATAAATTAGCAATTATAACTAATGCTGGAGGTCCAGGAGTTTTATCCACAGACACATTAGTTAATCTGGGGGGAGAAGTAGCCAAATTATCCAAAAATTCATTCAAAATTTTAGAAAAAATATTGCCGAATAATTGGAGTCATGGAAATCCGATAGATCTTTTAGGCGATGCCGAAGCAAAGGATTATAAAAATTCCATAGAGATATGTTTAAAAGATAAAAATGTTGACGGAATTTTAGTTTTATTGACCCCTCAGACAATGACAAATTCAATTTCTATTGCCAAATCAATTATTTCAATTAAAAAGGATAAACCTATCTTAGTTTCATTCATGGGAGGCCCTAGTGTTCAAAAAGGAAAAGAAATTCTTGAAAAAGGTGACATTCCAACATTCCCTTACCCAGAAATGGCAGTAAAATCTTTCATGCATCTTTTCGAATATGGGTCTATTAAAAAATCCCAGAACCTAGTTTCAGGTCAACCTATTAAGGGGTTTAATCCTCTCAGTTTTAAAACAAGAAAAATAATTAATGAGGCAATTAAGAAAAAAATATTTTTATTGAATGGAAACCAATCAAATAAAATTTTATTAAATTATGGAATTCCTGTAGTCCCTCAAGGACTTGCTAAAAATGCTCAAGAGGCAGTTGAAATTGCTCAAAAAATAGGCTATCCGATAGCTATGAAAATCTCATCTTCAGAAATATTTCATAAGACAGAATTAAATGCAGTTAAATTAGATATAAATTCCAAGGAAGAAATTAAAAAAGAATATTCTAAAATAATTGATAGCGTATTAACCCATAACTCCAAGTTTAGCGTCGAAGGAGTGATTATCCAAAAAATGATTCACAAAAAATATGAATTAATTTTAGGGTGCAAAAAAGATCCAATTTTCGGATCAGTTATTGTCTTTGGAGGGGGAGGCATATCAGTAAATTTATTTAAAGACACTCAAATAGGATTCCCTCCCTTAAATTCGCATTCAGCAAAATCATTAATAAATAAAACCAAAATTTCAAAATTATTAAATGGATACAGGAATACAAAAGGCGTTGATATGGATTTTTTAATATCTATTTTATGTAAATTTTCTCGCCTTATAGAAGATTTTCCGGAAATTGAAGAAATCGACATTAATCCATTTAGTATTGATGAACAAGGAGGTATGGCAGTAGACACTAAAATAATTTTAGATAAAAATTATTTAAATCCTATGCCAAAATAAACCTTATTTTCAAAAGTCAAGACTGCCTTATAGGGGCAATCCTTTGAAAAGTTAAAAACTTGATTTTAACAAGTTTTTGAAACTAAATTAAGACTCTTACCAAGAACTTTATGCAAATCACTTGCTTCTTCTTTTGTCAACTGAATAATTCCAGAACTTATTCGTCCCCTAAAACAAATTGACACCTTATCTTGATTTGAGTTACGAAGATCATCATGAGTACAAACTTCTTCAATTCGTCCACCAGTCAACATCTTCATAGTAACTTGTTTTCTTCGTTTTTTTGTTCTAACTTCCATAAAAAACCTCACAAAAATTTACTTTTAAAACTTTCCAAACAAAAGTCTAACTGGGAGGTGGTTAAAAAAATTAAATAAAAATCTCAATTAACCTAACTTAACACCCGTTCCAAAAGCAAGCATCTCAGAAGCTCCTTGCATTACCATTGAAGTCGTAAATCTAACTCCAATAATTGCGTCAGCCTTCATCTTTATCGCATCATTAACCATACGATTATATGCTTCATCTCTTGAATTCGTTGTCATTTCAGTATAAGTTTTTACTTCTCCACCAATAAGGCTCTTAAATCCTGCACCAATATCTCTTCCAATATTTCTAGCCCTCACAGTATTACCCTTAACAACTCCAAGAACCTGAACAATCTTCATCCCAGGAATATCATTTCCAGTTGTAATAATCATTTTATTCATTTTTACCCCCTTTTATTTTTTCGATATCATCCTCACCTTTATTAAAAAGAATCAAAATCCCAATAATCAAAAGAGGAATTCCGTAAATCAAAATCCACGGTTCATTCAAAAAAGCAACTATTGTTAAAACTAATCCTAAAGTAAATGCAATAGTCCCAGTAATTAATCTGCTTAAAGTATTCATAAAAGATATATGGAAATTAGGTTATAAAAACTTAATCATTGCAACACAAACATTTAAATTACTAAAATTCATCAATTGAATAATTAAACAATTATGAAAATTACCCTGGAGGAAAAATGCCAAGAAAAAAACCTACAAGAAGAGTTAAAGCAAGAGGAAAACAAGCTCAAGAAAGAAAATCTCGTATAAAAAAATTGAAAAAATAAAATCTTTCAATTAGAATCAAAGATTCTTTGGATGGTATTGCATAGGTTTACTAACACAGCACCATAAAAATTGCACTATACTAGAAAACAAATAATATTACTTCCCCCTAGATTCTATAATATTTTTAGTTTTAAAAGATATCAAAAACAAGGCAAACATGAACCCTCCAAATAATAAAAATAAGAAATTAAATGGCAAAAAGATTAGTAATAGTGAACCAGAAAGTTTTCCTATAAGATTTCCCGAGTCAATAGCAGTATTATAAGGTCCATAAAATCTATACTTTTCCTTTTTCTTTAAGATGTCAAAAAAATACGCTTCGGTTGTTGATTCTAACATGGCCATCCCAATACTTGCTAAAACTAATAAAGAAAGTATAATGTAGATATTTGAAATAAAAAAACAAGCAAATGCCAAAATTGATATCAGTAAATATCCAGTTATAAACAACTTCTTAAAACCATGTTTACCTGCCAATTTAGCAAAAACATATTGAAACAAGATAAGTGGGACTGCAACTCCAAATAAAAAATAACCCACCCATAATTCCCCTAGATGTGAACGAATAATCATCAAAGGGATAAACAAATAAATAAGACCCCACCACAAATTAACACCTCCCCCTAATATATAAGCATAGACTCTTTCTTTATTTTTGAAAAACTCAATAAAGTTTTTTAAAATATTCTTATCTACTCTTTTTTTTCCATTTATATCATTTATATTTGATACTTTAAAGATAATTAATCCAAAAGATAAAAATAATGCAGACAAAAGAAAAACCCAATTTATCCCCAATTCAGAAGCAACAAAACCCGCAACTAATGGCCCAACAACCCAAGCGAGATTAATAAAAGTATAGATAATTCCTTCATTATTTGAAACTTCTTTATCTTTAGAATTATCCCTTACCATTATTCCAAAACTAGTTATCCTTAAAGTAAAAAGAATAGTAATGACGACAGCCAGAACTAAAAACAAATAAAAATTATGATTAATAGCAAAAAGAATATATGAAATTATAAAGAGAAATAGGGTGCAAGAAAAAATCTTTCCTTTATCTGATTTCTCAATAAGGGGGATAAAGAAAAAATAAGATAAAAATGAAATTACTGTTAATATTGAAGACAAGATTCCAACAAAAATGATACTGTTTACAAAACTGTCCATATACACTGCCCAGATAGTGCTGATATATGCCGAAGATAGGGACACAATCAATCCGATTACAGATAATTTACCTATTTTCGAAAATGGCGATACCCTTGTATGTTTACTAACTAAAATCCCCATAAATTAATAGGGTATTTGAATTTAAAAAGATAACTAAATGAAATACAAAGATTTAAAATATCCCAGTTTATCTTAATTCTATAAGCTACCCTCACATCCAAAGAATCAAAGATTTTTTGGCCCTTCGATTCTTATGAACCTTCAGATAATAGTATTGCTCCAGATTGCGAATATATACCACAAAAGTGTAACACTTAATAAAAAGACTATTTTTCCCCTTTATTTAATTCCCCAATCATTTCTTCTGAATCTCTTAAACTGCCTTTTTTATTTTTTATTTTATTTTTATTAATTTTATCTTCTATTTTTTGAATATCTTCTTGTTCTTTCTTTTCTCTCTCACTTCTCAACCTTACTGTTTCAATTTTTTGGATTACCCAATTTTTTAATCTAACTCTGCTTGTTTGTTTTTCTTCTAATTTTTCCTCAATTTCTTCTAATTTTTCTTCTAACTCTTCTGTCTTTTTTCTAGAAATATACCAATTATAACCAACAAATCCTAAAAGAATTAAAAATATTAAAACAATAAAGAACACACCAATACTAGTTAAACCGATAATAGAAAAACCTTGTTCAGTACTTGCTGTTTGATTTTTTCCATATTCTAAAATCACCAATAAAGAATATTTCCCAGGACTTAAATCTAATTCACTAATTTCTTTCTCATAAATCAATTCTTCTTGAATTGCTAATGTTTCAGATTCTTCGTATACCACTACATTATTTTTTAAAATTTTATAAATAATTAAAACGTCTACCAAATCTCCGCTATTTACTTCCTTAAGATTAACTTCAAATTTTAAATTATTCCAAGGATAAACTTTTTTTGATTTTAATTCAATAATAGAATCAAATAAAATATCTGGACAAATTCTTGTTTCCAAAGGTTTAGCAGTCTTATTTCCACAATTATTTAAGTCATTACATATTCTGGATTGAGTAAAATTTTTGCTACAAAAACTCCAAGAATCACAAGACCAATTAGAAACACATGTTAGATTTTCTATTTTAGTTATTGTTCTTCTTGAACTACCTCCACCAGAAGGAGAAGGTGTTATCGTCGGAGGTGTTGTATCCACAGTTATTGTTCTTTCTTCTGTTTGATTAGAATTTCCTGCTAAATCCTTTACAGAAACAAAATAAGTATAATCTCCATTGTTTAAGCCCGTTGTTACATTTTGGCTTTGATTTACATAGAGATACCATTGTGTTGAATTAAATTTATTTAGATTAGAAGCATATTGTTGATATATCTCACCTGAAGAAAGAGAACGATTCCAAATTCGCACTTCATCCATTGCTCCCGTAAGATCATTATATAATTTGGTTCTTTCAACGCCCCCCAAAGTGAATACATTTGCATTAGTTGCAGATCCCCACCATTGTCCGTTATTGGTTCCTGCCCCATCTATAAGTTCTTTTTCTATCCCATCTAGATATAATCTTGTTGTTGAACCATTGGAAGTCAATGCAATAAAATGATAATTGGTATCTGTAATCATATTATCGGCAGTATCTGCTGACCAATCTACCGTTAAAGGTGATGCAACATTTTGCAATTTGACACGTAACTGATTATCATCATTACCTACCATCTCTATAAATAATTCGTCATCGGTCAACCCATCCATAGATACGCTAATTGGTCTATCTGCCACCCCTAAATCCTCAAAACTAATCCAAACAGTAATTGTTCCCTGAGTATCATTAATAAAAGAGGGATTCACTATATTTATTCTATCTTCAATCCCATCAAATGTAAAACCTACATTATATTTACCATTACTTGTATGAATAGCATTAGAAACTGAACCATTATTCCCCGTTCCACTAATATCAACAACATAAGTATCATTTTCCCCTAACTCAGAAACATTATCAAAATTATACATCAAAACTAAAGAATCATTATACATTGTAAAATTTGTCCCATCCCAATTATATTTTAATTCATTTAAGTTTTCCTCGGTAACTGAAACATTTATTTCAATAGACGTATTTGTTGTTGAAATAGCATCATCAGGAGTAGGATTTTCAAAGTTAATTAAAGATGTAGCATAAACTAAACTCATAGAAACTAAAAAAATAATTACAAATATTGACAAATCTTTTTTTAACATTTTTATCCCTCTTTATCATTAATTAAAGAAAAGTTATTATAAAAAGCTAATCCCCATAGAACACAAACCTTTAAAATATCCTAGTTTATCTTAATTCTATAAGCTGCCATCGCTTAATCTGAAGCCACTTAAGTTGCGAAGAGTCAAAGAATCTTGGATTCTTTGGATGGTATTGCACTTGATAATCAAATAATTCTCCACAACACAAACCTTTAAAATATCCTAGTTTATCTTAATTCTATAAGCTGCCATCGCT
>CAYNOY010000018.1:17406-17722 GCA_964399015.1 Candidatus Woesearchaeota archaeon
AGAGTCAAAGAATCTTGGATTCTTTGGATGGTATTGCACTTGATAATCAAATAATCACCAATACAAAAGCTTAAAATATCACAAATCACACATAATAATAAGCCACCATCGCATAATGGTATTGCACCGGCTTGCTAAGCCGGGCCCTTCGGGGCTCCCCGGTTCGATTCCGGGTGGTGGCGTATTTCTATATTCATGCCACCATCGCTTAATCCGAAGAAACTTTAGTTTCGAGGAGACAGAGAATTTATAATTCTCTAGATGGTATTGCACCGGCTTGCTAAGCCGGGCCCTTCGGGGCTCCCCGGTTCGATTC
>CAYNOY010000018.1:17822-17953 GCA_964399015.1 Candidatus Woesearchaeota archaeon
CCGGGGGTGGCGTTTTCTTTCTAAAACATAATCATAATAACCCTAAACACAACACTTTTCAACAAAACCAAAAGCACGGAAGGGGAATCGAACCCCTGTGACTCGCTCTGCAGGCGAGTGCAAAACCACTA
>CAYNOY010000019.1:0-17871 GCA_964399015.1 Candidatus Woesearchaeota archaeon
AGAGGGATTGCATGCGATTAGATCTGATTTGTTTTCTGAAGTTCCAAAATCTGAAAAATTTGATTTGATTATTTTTAATCCCCCTTATCTTCCAGAAGATAAACGTGAGCCGAAAGATTCTCGGTTAGCTACAACTGGAGGAGAAAAAGGGTACGAATTGATTTTGAAATTTTTGAAACAAGCTAAGGATTATTTGAATAAGGACGGTAAAATTTTACTTTTGTTTTCTTCCTTAAGTAAACCTAGAATTATAAAAAATAAAGCTGGAGTGCTTGGTTATTCTTTTAAGGAGTTAGATAAGTCGTTTCACTTTTTTGAAACTCTTTTTGTTTTTGAGCTTTCTATTTTAAATTAACTCTTATTTAAACTGTTCGTAAGCTTTATAAAACCTTGAGAAAAAATTTAATTTATAAAGCTTTAGCAATCCTTTAAAAAGTTAAAATCTTCAGTGATTTACAAGAATTTGAAGTTATTCAAAATTTTTAAATAAAATCCTAAAATTAGGGGGTGGAAAGATATGGAAAAAGAACTCCAAGAAATTCAAGAAGCTGAAGAAGCAGAATCCGAAGATATAGAATAGTTTGTTTATTTTGAATTCTCGAAGTTGTGTAGTGATTTAATTATTTGTCATCCGAAAAATTTATAAAGGCATTTTATTGAGGATTATTAGTCCTGAAAGGATTTTAAATTTTAGTATAAAATTATTATGATAGAAAATAATGTTGATTTGATTAATGAAGAGAAAAAACTAGATTATCTGGAAGATTTACAAAGATTGCAGGCAGAATTTGAAAATTTTACTAAACGGTCTGAAATTGAAAAACAAGATATATTAAAATATTCTGCAGAAAAAATAGTTATAAAATTATTAAAGGTCTTGGATAGTTTTGAGCTTGCGTTAAAACATAATCCTGATGAGGGGGTAAACTTAATGTATACTGAATTGTATTCGATTCTTAATTCAGAAGGATTAACAAAAATAAGTACTGAAGGAGAATTTGATGCGAATTTGCATGAAGTATTGCTTCAAGAAAATGGGGATGTGGATAATAAAATTATTGAGGAATTGCAGACGGGTTATATGTTTAAGGAAAAAGTTATAAGACCTGCAAAAGTTAAAATTAGTAAGGTGCAAAATGAGTAAAATAATTGGAATTGATTTGGGAACTACATTTTCTGCAGTGAGTGTTTTAGAAGGGGGAATAGCGAAGATAATTCCAAATTCTGAGGGAGAAAATACAACGCCGAGTGTAGTATCCCTAAAGGATGGGGAAATATTAGTTGGAGAAATTGCAAGAAGACAAGCAATTGCAAATCCAAAAAATACTATTCGTAGTGTGAAAAGATTAATGGGTACAAAAGAAACTATTGAGGTTGAAGGGAAACAATATACTCCGCAAGAAATTTCTGCAATAATTTTGCAAAAATTAAAGGCAGATGCGGAAAGTTATTTGGGGGGGAAAATTACTGAAGCAGTAATTACTGTTCCTGCTTATTTTGAGGATGCTCAAAGACAAGCAACAAAAGATGCAGGAAAGATTGCGGGTTTAGAGGTTAAAAGAATTATTAATGAACCTACTGCAGCAGCACTTTCATATGGGCTTGATAAAAGTGAAAGTCATAATATTTTAGTTTTTGATTTTGGTGGAGGAACATTTGATGTTTCTGTTCTTGAACTTGGAGATAGTATTTTTGAAGTTAAAGCTACATCTGGAAATAATCATTTAGGTGGAGATGATATTGATGAAGCAATTATTAATTATCTTGCAAAAGAGTTTAAGAAAGATAATGGGATTGAGCTTCAAGAAGATATTGTTGCACTTCAAAGACTTAAAGATGCTTCAGAAAAAGCAAAGATTGAATTAAGTTCTGCAAAACAGACTGCAATTAATATACCCTATATCACTGCAGATGGATCTGGGCCAAAACATCTTAATGTTAATTTAACAAGAGCAAAATTTGAAGAAATTTGTGATCCTATTTTTGAAAAACTTGTTAGTCCAACAAAACAGGCAATAAAAGATTCTAAGATGGACAAGATTGATAAGATTATTCTTGTTGGTGGGAGTACTAGGATTCCTAAAGTTCAAGCGTTGGTTAAAGAAATAACTGGTCTTGAACCTGACAGATCAGTTCATCCAGATGAGGCGGTCTCGCTTGGGGCAGCTATTCAGGCAGGAATTATTAGTGGAGATGTAAAAGATGTTTTGCTATTAGATGTTACACCCCTTACACTTGGAATTGAAACTCTTGGAGGAATTAAAACTCCCTTGATTGAAAGAAATACTACTATCCCCACTAAAAAAAGTCAAGTTTTTTCAACCGCCGCAGATAATCAACCCGGAGTTGTAATTAATGTATTGCAAGGAGAAAGAGAAATGGTAAATGATAACAAATCTATTGGGAGATTTGAATTAGCAGGTATTCCTCCTGCTCCAAGAGGGGTACCTCAGATTGAAGTTACATTTGATATTGACACTAACGGAATTGTTAATGTTTCTGCTAAAGATTTAGGAACCGGTAAGGAACAAAAAATAACAATTACAGGTGGTTCTGGAATGGATAAGAATAAAATTAATGAAATGGTTAAAGATGCTGAAAAAAATGCAGAGGAAGATAAGAAGAAAAAAGAAGGTATTGAAATTAGGAATAATGCAGATAGTTTGATTTATTCTACTGAAAAAATATTAAAAGAAAATGAAGATAAGATTGATTCTGAAATAAAAGAAAAAGTTAGTAAAGGGATAGAAGAATTAAGGGAGTTGCTAACGAAAGAGGATAGTGATGGAATAAAAGAGAAGTTTGAAGAAGTTCAAATTATTGCTCAGGAAATTGGAAAGAAGATGTATGAAGAAGCTGCAAAAGAACAAGCTGAAAAATCTGAAGAAGAAAATGCGACTCAAGAAAGTAATGATGGTTCTGAAAAAGTTGTTGATGCTGAAGAAGTAGATTCAAAAGATGCAGAGAATGAAGAATCTAATTAAAGAAGAATAGAATTATTCTTATGGTGGGATTATTTGATATAAAATGACAAAGAAAGATTATTATGAAATTTTAGGAGTTATGAAAAATAATTCTGCAGATGAAATTAAAAAAGCTTATAAAAAATTGGCGTTAAAGTTTCATCCAGATAGGGCTCCTGAAAATAAAAAGAAAGAGCATGAGGAAAAATTTAAGGAAATGAGCGAGGCTTATGCTGTTTTAAGTGACCCTGAAAAAAGACGTGAGTATGACGAATACGGACATAATAATTTTGATCAAAGATATAGCCAAGAAGATATTTTTCATGGTGCAGATTTTTCTAGTATTTTTGAAGAAATTTTTGGAGGAGGTTTTGGAGGATTTTCAGGACATACAAGACAACAAAGAGGTAGTGATTTACAATATAATTTAACGATTAGTTTTGAGGAATCTGTTACTGGCGTAAAAAAAGAATTAGAATTTCAAAAAAATGTATCTTGTGAAAAATGCTCTGGAACGGGTGCAAAGAATCAGGAAGTTAAAATTTGTGAAAAATGTGATGGAAAGGGGAAGGTTAATTTTGTTAGAAGAACTCCATTTGGAATTATGAATCAGAGTATTATTTGTGAGAATTGTCTTGGAAAAGGTAAGATTCCAAAAATTAATTGTGAAAAATGTGATGGAAAGGGAATTAAAAAACAAAAAGTTAAATTGAATGTTGAAATTCCTGCGGGAGTTAATAATGGAAATGTTTTGATTGTTCATGGGGCGGGTGAAGAGATGGGAAATGGGAATAATGGAGATTTGCAGGTTGTTATTCATGTTAAACCTGATAAATTATTTCAAAGAGAAGGAAACGATATTCAAATGATTCATAGTATTAATTTTTCTCAGGCAGTATTTGGGGATAAAATATTTATTCCAACACCTTATGGGGAAACAAAAATAAAGATTCCTGCAGGATTTGAATCCGGAACTGTTATGAGGATTAGAGATAAGGGGATGGAAAATGTTAATGGATATGGTAAGGGAGATTTATATGTTAAAATTAATATTAAAACTCCAAAGAAATTAGGTAGGGTGCAAAAGAAGTTGTTAGAGGCTTGGAAGAAGTTAGAAGATTAGGGAATTATTATGCTGTGGATTTACCTTCTGCTACTTGTTCGTCCCATTCTTACTCTACTTGAACTTGAGTTTGAACCTGAGCTTGAACCTCTTGAACCAAATCTAGAACTTTTATTTCGACCATCTTTACGTTTATTGTTATCCCTTCCTTTGCTATTTTTTCTTCCATCCGGTCTAGGTCCTCTGCTGTTTCTATTGCTGTTCCTATTATTAGAGTGTTGTCCTCTTGATTTTGGTTTTGCTTGTGAACCTGTTGCATCTTTTGCTTTTATTGAATGATATTTGTGTTCTGCGTGTTCAGTCTTAGTCTTTGTTATTCTTTCTATTTGATTAAGGAATTCTCTTTCTTCTGCTGAGCAAAATGAGTATGCTGTTCCGTCTGAACCTGCTCTTGCCGTTCTTCCAATTCTATGGACGTAATTTTCTGGTTCGTTTGGTAAATCGTAGTTGATTACGTGGCTAATGTTTTCTACATCTATTCCTCTTGCTGCAATATCTGTTGCCACTAATACTTTTACTCTTCCTGTTTTGAAATCATTTAATGCTCGTATTCTTTGAGGTTGTGATTTGTTTCCGTGGATTGAGTCTGCGGTTACTCTATTTCTACTAAGTAATTTTGCAAGTTTGTCTGCCTTGTGTTTTGTTTTTACAAATACTAATACACATTTCATTTTTTGTTGTTCTATTAAATCAAATAATAGTTCAATTTTGTTTTCAGGATCTATGAAGAATACACATTGTTTTATTTTTTCTACGGGCGTTGCTTGGGGAGTTATTTCTATTCTTACGGGATTTTTTAAGAATTCTTTTGTTAATTTTGTTATTTCGTTTGACATGGTTGCTGAGAAAAATAATGATTGTTTTTCTTTTGGTAATGCTGATGCGATTTTTTTTATGTCTCTTAGGAATCCCATGTCCAGCATTCTGTCTGCCTCGTCTAATACAAAGAATTCTATTTTTTTTAGGTCTACTCTTTTTTGATTCATTAGATCTAATAGTCTTCCAGGTGTTGCGATAAGTATGTCTATTCCTCTTTGTAGGTCTCTTATTTGCGGCATTATTCCTACTCCACCATAAACTGCTGTGTGTCTAAGGTTAAGGAATTTTCCGTAAGTTTTGAAGCTTTCAGATATTTGTGCGGCTAATTCTCTTGTTGGTGCTAAAATTAATGCTCTTGGTGTTGCTTTGTTTTTGTCTACTCTTTTGTGTAGTTTTTGTAAAATTGGTATTGTGAATGCAGCAGTTTTTCCAGTTCCAGTTTGTGCTATTCCTATTACATCTTTATTGTCTAATAATAATGGAATTGTTTTTTCTTGAATTGGTGTTGGCTCTACATATCCTTCTTTTTCTAATGCCTCTAATATTGGCTCAATAATATTTAATGATTTAAATGTCATAATTAAAGAGAGAAATGTGGGTATATAAAGCCTTGTAATGTAACTACTAAAAAGTGAGTATATGTTAATGTGTTTAGGAAAATCCTATCCCAATAATCCTTAAATATTGGTATTAATTCTCCTAAGAATGAAATTCGCGCATATAGCAGATAGTCATCTTGGGGGTTGGAGACAGCCGGAACTTCAGGAGTTGAATATGCAATCGTTTACAAAGGCTATTGATAGTTCCATTGAAGAAGAAGTTGATTTTGTTTTGTTTGCGGGAGATTTGTTTGATTCGGCGTTTCCTTCAATAGAGACATTGAAGTTTGGTTTTTCTGAGTTTAAGAAATTGAAAGATGCAGGGATAAAGTCGTATATTATTGCAGGTTCACACGATTATTCTGTTTCGGGTAAGACGTTTTTGGAGGTTTTGGAAAAGGCTGGTTTTTGTAAGATTTGTAAATATGTTGAGGAAGAGGATGATATTATTTTGGAGCCGATTCAGGATAAGGAGTGTTATATTTATGGGTATCCTGGTAAGAAATCTGGGTTGGAAGTTGATTCTTTGAGGAAGATAAAAATTAATGAGCCTTATGCAGATAGGTTTCGGATATTGATGCTTCATACTACTGTTAAGGAGGCTATTGATAATTTGCCGATTGATTCGATACCTTTGAGTCAGTTGCCGCAGGCAGATTATTATGCTTTGGGGCATATCCATATGGATTTTGAAAAAGAAGTCGCTGGTAAGCCTGCAGTCTACGGAGGACCTACGTTTCCGAATAACTTTAAGGAGTTGGAAGAGTTGAAGCATGGACGGTTTTATATTGTGGAAGTTGTGGGTTATACTAAGATAACAAAGAAGGAAATAAAGATAAGAGATGTTGAAGTTGTTAAGCTTGAGATTGAGGATGCGATTGGAGCGACTGGGAAGATTATTTTGGAGTTGGAGAAACGGGCGCTTGAGGGTAAGATTGTTTTGTTGAAGCTTTATGGTATATTGAAGCAGGGGAAACATACTGATATTAAGTTTCAGGAGATTCAGGATTATGTTGAGAAAATTGGGGCTTATTCATTTTTGAAGAATACTTCTAAATTGGTTTTGGAGAAGCAAGATTTGACAATAGATTTTGAGTCTAGTGAGAAAGAGGAAATTGAGGAGCGGTTGATAAAGAATTATGCGAAAGATAATCCTTCGAATTTGAATGAGTTGATTTTGCCCTTGATGGAAGCTTTGTCGTTGGAGAAACAGGAAGATGAAAAGTCGATGGTTTTTGAGTCTAGACTTTTTTCTAGTTTGGGTAAAGTATTGGATGTTGATTTGGATGAGGAAGTTTAGATGCAAATTAAAAAATTACAGATAGAGAATATAAGAAGTTATGAGAACCAGGTGATTGAGTTTCCAAAGGGTTCGACGCTTTTGTCTGGAGATATTGGGTCTGGAAAGACTACGATACTTTTGGCAATTGAGTTTGCCTTATTTGGGTTGCAACCTGCTCAGAAGCCGACTTCACTTTTGAGAGTTGATAAAGAATTTGGGAAAGTTGTTTTGGAGTTTGAGATAGATAATCAGGAGATTGTTATTGAGAGGAGTTTGAAGAGGGGTAAAAAATCTGTTGCACAGGATCAGTCTTCGATAACTGTTGATGGAGATAGGTTTGAGGGTTCTGTGACTGAAATAAAAGCGAAAGTTTTGAAGATTTTGAATTATCCTTCTGAGTTTGCTAAGAAGACAAATATACTTTACAAGTTTACAGTTTATACTCCTCAGGAAGAGATGAAGCAGATTATTTTGGAGTCTGGTGAGATGAGATTGAATACTTTGAGGCATGTTTTTGGAATTGATAAGTATAAGAGGATTGAAGAAAATTTGTCTATATTGACTTCTAAGTTGAGGGAGAAAGCTCGGCTTTATCAGGCGATAACTTATGATATTGAAGAGGAGAAAGAAAATCTTGAGAAAAAACGGACTGAATTGGGAGAGTTGAAGATTCGGCAGGTTGAGGTTGCTGAAAATTATGAAAAAGCTTTGGAGTTTAGAGGTTTGAAGGAAAAGGCGCTTGAGGAGGTGAAGGGAAAGATAGATGAGAAGAAGGCATTGGAAAGTGAGAAGTCTAAGTCTGAACTTTTGATTAAGGAGAAAGACCAACAGATAACTGGATTTAAGAATAGCATTAATAATATTCGTGTGCAATTGCAGGAGACTCAGGAGCTTTCATTTAGTCAGGAGGAGTATGATGCTTTGGATCATCGGATTAAATTTCAGGAAGATAAAAATGAAGAGCTTCAGAAAGAGTATATTCAGATAGTTAGTAAGATAAATTCAGATGAATCAAAGAAACAAGAGACTGAGAGTCTTGAGAATAAGATAACGCATCTGGAGAATTGTCCGACTTGTCTTCAGGAAGTTTCGGAGAGCTATAAGAAAAATATATCTGATAAGGCGAATCGTGAAATTGAGATGTTGGTTAAGTCGATTGGTGAACTGAATTCTAAAAAAAGTGAGCTTAATTCACAGATTGAAGTTGTTAAAAAGTCTATTGAAGATTTTAAGAAAAGAAAATCTGATTTGGAGATTCTTAAGGTGAAGATGGAAAGTATTCAAGAGAAACAGCAGAGAATTTTGGATTTGGAAAAGCAGAAAGAAGCTGGTGAAGATGATGTTAAGATGGTTCGGAAACATTTAGAAGCTATGCAGAAATCTATTGACGAGTACGATAAGTACGATGTGATTTATCAGGAGAAAAATGATGAGTTACAAGGTGCTAAAATTAATGAAGATAAATTGGCTATTAAGAAAGCTGAGATAAATAAAGAGATTCAGATGAGTGATGAGCAAATTAAAGAGAAAGAGGAAAAGATAAAGAAGAAGGAAGAGATTAAAAGTAAGAGTGAAAAGTTGAAACATTTAGAGTCTTGGATTTCGAATAAGTTTTTGGATTTGATACTTTTTACTGAGAAACAAGTTATGCTTAGTTTGAAGCAGGAGTTTTCGAATCTTTTTTCAGAATGGTTTTCGGCGATGGTTTCTGATTCTTTGAGTGCTACTCTTGATGATGATTTTTCTCCGATTATAACTCAACAAGATTATGAGTTGGATTATTCTTTTTTGAGTGGAGGTGAAAGGACTGCGATTGCTTTGGCTTATCGTTTGGCCTTGAATCAGGTAATTAATTCTTTGTTGAGTAATATTAAGACTTCTAATTTAGTTATTTTAGATGAGCCGACAGATGGGTTTTCTGAACAGCAGTTGGATAAGATGCGGGATGTTTTGAGCCAGTTGAAGACTGAGCAGTTGATACTCGTGAGTCATGAGCAAAAGATTGAGGGGTTTGTGGATAATATTATTAGGGTGAGGAAGATGGGTGGGGTTAGTCGGGTTGAGAGTTAGGATATTAAATTGATGCCAATCTACTTTCTGATTCTATTGATTTTTCTTGATTAAAGACTGGAGGTCTGTAATTAGGTATTGATTGGTATTCTTTTTGTTGAGGGATTGGAGTTGTTTGAGGTGGGGTTAGACCTTCTTTATTTCTTAAGCTATCATATAATTGAGTTTGATTAAAAGGGACGCTTTGAGATGGAAGATAAATTGTCGGAGGTTGTAGATTTGTTGGAGGGCTATTTTTTCTTTGGATAAATCTGTCAAGTTCATTTACACCCATTATTGATGTAGCCATTGCTAAAGCTCCTATAATTATTCCTGATCTAATTTTGTTTGCCATTGTGAAATATGGGGGTTGGAGAGGTTTATAAAATTAACTATAGGATTTGAAATGCCGAAAAGCTTTTAAAGTCTTCAAACTAACTATTTTTATAGATTCTATAGGATTCAGTATTATTACTTAATATTAAAATGGAACAAGAATTAAAAAATAGCATTCTAAAGACCGGAACAAGTTTAGTTGGAATTATGTGTAAAGATGGAGTTATCATGGCAGGGGATAAGAGAACGACTGCAGGTAACATGGTAATGAGCAAAACTACACAAAAGGTTGTGCCGATTTCTGATTACTTAGTTGTATCTGGGACTGGGACTGCTTCAGATATTGAAATGCTTAAGAAGATAATTAAAGCGGAGCTGAGACTTAAGGAATTGAAATCTAAGAAACGTTCTACTGTGAAAGAAGCTGCGAATCTTATTGCTAATATGAGTTATAGAAATATAAGGCAACCTACAATGATTCCGTTTATTGCAGGAATAATGTTGGGTGGAGTTAATGAGGATGGTTTGGCAGAATTATATTCAATTGAACCAGCTGGTTCTGTTATGAAAGTTGAGAAGTTTGATGCAAATTTTTCTTCGGGAATGCCATTTATATTGGGATTATTAGAGAGACAATTTAAGGAAAATCTTTCGATTGAGGATGGGGTTGAGTTAGCGATTGAGGCTTTGAAGTCTTCGACTCAAATAGATACTGCTTCTGGAAATGGATTTGATGTTTTTTCAATAACAAAAGAGGGGATTAAACATGAATTGGAACAAGAGATTGCTCCTAATTATAAAACCAAATAGTAATACTATATGGAAATGAGAATAAAATGAATTTTAAATTAATGAATGGAGAGGTGTTTTGAATATGTCAGACATTATAAAAGATATACAGAAAGAATTGCCCGGAGTTGTGGGTAGTGCTAGCTTTGAGGGCGCAAATATAGTTTTGTATACAGATGATAAGGATTTTTTTGTTGATAATCTTGGAAAGATTAAGGAGTTGGTTAATAAGTTTAAGAAAAGAATTGAGTTGAGGGCGGAGTCTTTGTTGCTTAAACCCCAGGAAGAAACTGAGAAAACAATTAGAGAAATAATTCCTGATGATGCAGGACTTACTGAAATTTTATTTGATTCCCAGAGAAGTATTGTTGTTATTGAAGCTAAGAGGCCTGGACTTGTAATTGGGAAATCTGGTTCGATATTGAAAGAGATAAAAGAGAAGACTTTTTGGATACCTCAGATTCAGAGAAGTCCTGCGATTAAGAGTAAGATTACAGAGAATATTCGAGATGTTCTTTATCAAAATAATAATACTCGGAAGAGATTTTTGAATTCTGTAGGTAAAAAGATTTACAAAGAATGGAATCCTGAGAAAGTTGAGGAATGGATTAGGATTACTTTTTTGGGTGGGGGGCGACAGGTTGGAAGAAGTTGTTTGTTGTTGCAGACGCCTCAGACAAAAGTTTTGTTTGATTGTGGTGTAAATGTGGCTGGAAGAGGGAAGGATAAGTTTCCTTATTTGGATGTTTCAGAATTTAAGATAAATGAATTAGATGCGATTGTATTGTCGCACGCACACTTGGATCACTCTGGATTAATACCTTACTTGTTTAAGATGGGTTATAGGGGTCCTGTTTACATGACTGCTCCGACTCGAGATATTGCTGCACTTTTGGCTTTGGACTTTGTTGGTGTTGCTTACAAGCAAGCTTCGGCTCCTTTGTTTTCTTCGGTTGATGTTAAAGAAATGGTAAAGCACACCATTTGTTTGGCTTATAATGAGGTTACAGATATTGCTTCAGATATGAGGATTACTTTTTATAATTCGGGTCATGCTCTTGGAAGTGCTATGACTCATGTGAATATTGGAAATGGGGCACATAATTTGCTTTATACTGGAGATTTCAAATATGCTAGGACTAGATTATTAGACAGGGCGGTTGCAAATTTTCCAAGACTTGAGACTATGATTATTGAGGCTACTTATGGTGGTAAGGCTAATGTATTACCTTCGAGGTTGGAATCTGAGAATCAATTGCTTGATGAGATAAAGGAAGTTATTGAGAATGATGGGAAGGTTCTTGTTCCCGAGTTGGGTTTGGGTAGAGCACAGGAAACGATGTTGATTTTGGAAGAGGCAATGAGGGAAGGAAAGATTCCTAAGGTTCCGATTTATATTGATGGTATGATTTGGGACATTAATGGTATACATACTGCGTATCCTGATTTTTTGAATGCGAATGTTCGGAGAGAAGTTTTTCAAGATAATAATCCTTTTGTGTCTGATGTTTTTTCAAGGGTTGGAAGTCCTACTGAGAGAAAGAAAGTAATTGAGGGCGGGCCTTGTGTTGTTCTTGCGACTTCAGGTATGCTTGTTGGTGGGGCATCAGTAGAATACTTTAGACATTTTGCACCTAATCCTAAGAATAAGATTTGCTTTGTATGTTATCAGGGAGCTGGTTCATTAGGTAAGCAAGTTCAAGATGGAGTTAAAGTTGTTCAGATGAATATTGAAGGTAAGGAAGAATTTGTTGAAGTTAATATGGGAGTTATTAGGATTGAAGGTTTGACTGCTCATGCAGGTAGAAATGAATTGTTGGAGTTTGCTAATCGGACTCAACCTAGGGCTAATAGAATTATAATTAATCATGGTGAGCAATCTAAGTGTTTGGATTTGGCTTCGAGTATATACAAGTTGCATTATATTGAAACAAATGTTCCGAGGAATTTGGAGACTATTCGGTTGCGATGATGGTTGGGAGAGGTTAGGATATAGTTGAGATGTGGAAGGATTATTTAATTTCACTTTAAAATAGTTATAAATCTTCATAAGATTTATATATTTAGTTGCCTAAATCAAGTTATGAAATGCATAGATTTATTTGCAGGGGTTGGGGGTATAAGATTAGGTTTTGAAAATGCAGGATTTAATACAGTATTTTCTAATGATTTTGAACCTTCATGTAAGGAAACATTTGATTTGAATTTTGATAATTCACAATTAATAATTGAAGATATTAATAAGGTAGATAATGATTCTATTCCTGATTTTGATATTTTATTGGGAGGATTTCCGTGTCAACCATTTAGTATTGCAGGTTATCGAGAGGGATTTAGGGATTCTAAAGGACGGGGAAATTTATTTTTTAAAATTGTTGAAATAATTGAACAAAAAAAACCTAAGGTGATATTTCTTGAAAATGTAAAAAATTTAGAAAGTCATGATAATGGTAAAACTTTTAAAATTATTAAAGAAACCTTAGAAAAATTAGGATATCATATAAAATCAAAAATTGTTAATAGTATGTTGCATGGCAATTTGCCACAGAATAGAGAACGAATTTTGATAGTAGGTTTTTTAGATAAGAATGTTGCAGATAATTTTTATTTTCCAGATAAAATTAAATTAACTAGGGAAATTAAAGATTTACTTGAAACTGAGGTAGATGAAAAATATTATTATGAAGGAAAACCTCTTTATGATAAATTGAAAAATGATATTAAAAAGAAAAACACTGCCTATCAATGGAGAAGAAAATATGTGAGGGAAAATAAATCTGGAGTAGTTCCAACTTTAACTGCAAATATGGGAACTGGAGGGCATAATGTTCCAATAATTTTAGATGAAAAAGGGATTAGGAAATTAACGCCTCGGGAATGTTTTATTTTTCAGGGATTTCCAAAATCTTATAAATTACCAAATATTGCAGATTCAAAATTATATAAACAAGCAGGGAATAGTGTTTCAGTGACGGTGATAGAAAAAGTTGCAAATAATATAAAAAAGGCATTAGAAAATGGCAACTAAACAAGAATATGAATATTATCAAAAAATATTAAAAATCTTAGGTTCGCTGACCAATTTATTTTCAGAAAGTAAAGTTCCTTATCTTAATTATAGAATTACTGAAAATTTGTTTTGTAAAGCATTTACTGCAAAAAATCTTTCTCGTTCAGATGTTTCTGCTGATGCATCTTTAAATGAGGTCGGCATAGGAATTAAAACATTTGTAAATGGAAATGGTAAATCCCTACAAAAAGTTGCAGAGTTTAATAAAGAAAATATTCAATTTAGAAGATTGCAACCAAAAGAACTAATTGATAAAGTTGCTGATTTAAGAAATGGGCGTGTTGAAACTACTAAACGAATCTATGGATTAAAATCCATGATTTATCATTGCATTGTAAGAGATGAAGAAAAAATAAAAACATTTGAGTGTGATATGAGCTTGATTGATAAATCTACAATTCAATTATTAAAAACTACAAAGAATACAATTTCATTTAAAGATTCTAAAAATGAATATTCATTTAATATAACTAAGAGTACGTTATATAAACGATTTGTAACACAAGATGTTATTTTTGAAATTGATGTAAAAATATTAGAAGACCCTTTTGAAGTTTTAGAAGAGAAATTCTTAAAGATAAAAGAGGTTTATTATAAAAAAGTAATTTCTGAAAAACCTTTTGTTATTTTACCCTTATATTCAAATACTAATGATGATAAAATTGTTCATCAAAAAAGTGGTTTAAATCAATGGAATGCAGAAGGTAGAAAAAGAGATGTAAATGAAATTTATATTAAAATACCTATTTGGATTCACAAAAGATTTCCTGCATTCTTTTTATCAAGAGATACGCCTTTTAATTTAATTTTACCTGATGGAACTATGTTAGAAGCTAAAATTTGTCAAGATGGTTCTAAAGCATTAATGAGCAAACATAATGCTGATTTGGGTAAATGGTTATTAAGAAAAGTATTAAGTCTAAAAGAAAAAGAATTATTAACTTATGAAAAATTACAAGAAATAGGTTTAGATTCAGTGATTATAGAAAGAATTGATAACAAAACTTATTCCATTGATTTTAGGTCTTCTGGAACTTATGAAAATTTTTTAGAAGAGAATTCTTAAAATAATTACAGTAAGGGAAATTCGGATAGAATTATCTAAATAATATTAATTTTCGATAACAATCTTCGCAGCATCTTTAATATTTTCAAGAGCTTCTTCTAAGGATAATTCTTGAGAAGCTACATCAATTTGCACTCCTTGTGCAACAAAAAAAGTTTTATCATTAATTTCTTCTTGAGTGATTATTACGTCTAAAATTGCATTGTTTTTCTTCCATGTTAATTATAATGACGTTCTTTTTTTAAATTTTGCCATATATTGAGATAGGAATATCTGATGTATCCTATAAATGCTTTTATACTCATTTTAATTTCTTGAAACTATGTTAGGCAAAATAGTTTCGGATGAAGAAATACAATCTTTTTATAACTCTGGAGAAAAAGGGGGTTATAAATACTAGGGAAAAAAGAATAATACTTCCGGAAGAATTTTATAATCGTGAAGGGCCTCATAATTTGCATTGGGATGAGCTTGATAAGGTTCGAAGAGGGGCTGGATGTAATGGGCATATTTATTCTGCAGGTTGTGGGGGTAACTTTGATGTTTTTTTGAATGGTTTTTTACAAGAACTTACTGAGAAAGGTTTGATGAATAAGGGGGATCTTCAGGAGGGAGATTATTTTTTAATAAATCGTGGTGGGATTGATGTTAGTCTTCCAAGTGATGAAACCGGGCCTTGTGGAAGATTGACTGATGAAGTTACTTATTATCCAAAAGTTAAAGAAGATGCTGAAGAATATGTTAAGCATTTTTGGTCTGGTGCTCTTTTTCCGGTTTATGTTTCGCAAGTTGTTTCGGTTCCAAATAGACCTTGGGATATTTCTAGGAAAGGATAATGCAAAAAATAATTTGGACTCCAGATCTTCAGACAAGTGGGCATGATTTTAAAATTTATTTGGATAAGGATTTTGCTAGAGAAATGATTCAATCGAAAGTTCCTTCTGGAAGCCAAATTAAAATGAATGAATTGGCAACTGAGGAATTAAAGAGATTAGGGACTCGATGGTTAAACTCCTATAGTTTTCATGAAGATTCTTGTTTTGTGAACCAGATTTATACTGGCCATAATGGAAAATGGTTATCTGTAAATCATCATACGATAGATGACTTGGTTGGTGGGAAAAAATCTTTGAAAGTAGTTGAGTACAGTTCACACAACATTGATACTGCAAAACAAATTTATGATTTGATGAAGTTATTTGATAAGTGGGTTGTTTATGCGGATATTCTTAAGGCGAGTTAACTCAAACATAATTATTTTCTAGGCACCAATTCTTCGAGTCCATTTAAATTTCTAAAGAATGTATAGCGAACATGGTTATGCACTGTCCTAGTTTCGAAAACACTAGCAAGAATCATATCTTGATAAGATAAATATGTAACCCTATCATTAGTTATAGGTCCCAAGGAATCATAGGCTAGTTCGCCCGATCTAATCTGCCAGTACCCCTCAGGTAATTCCTCTGGAACTTCATAATTTTCCTTAACAAATTCAAATGTTTCAAGAAAAAAATCATCAATAGTTTGTGTAACCGTTGGTTGGTCTCCAGTAGTTACAAGAATAGACTTTGGTGGGAGGTTCATAGGTAATGAGTATTAATTTAGTTTAAATAATTAATTATTGTTGTGTGAGGATAAAATTTAACAAACAATTTAAAAACTCTTTCTTGTTTATGATATTATAAAGGGTGATTAAAATTAAACATAATACTAAAGTAACTACGCTTCTTATTTTGATGTTTATAGTTACGCAATTAATTGGGTTGGCTATTGTTAGTTTTTATAATAATCCGGAACATGTTTTGCCATTTGGGATGGAGCCACCTGATGAGATGAGAGTTGATGATGGAGGGATTGATTACTTGGGGAGTATTTTCTTTGCGTTTGTTTTTGCGATATTCTTGTTTTTTATATTGACAAAAATTAATGCGGCGAAGTTTATTCGGGCGTGGTTTTTTATTGTGACTTCATTGGCCCTGGGTTTGAGTTTGAATGCGATATTTTTTAAGATGAGTATTTTAAGTTATACTACTACTTTTGCTTTGGCCTTTGCGGCAATACTGGCTTATTTTAAAATTTACAAGAGAGATTTGGTTGTTCATAATGTTACTGAGCTATTTATTTATCCTGGAATTGCAGCTGTTTTTGTTCCGATATTGAATGTGTTTGGGATAATAATTCTTTTACTTGCGATTTCGCTTTATGATATTTGGGCTGTGTGGCATTCTGAGTTTATGCAGAAGATGGCTAGTTATCAAATTAATAAATTGAAATTTTTTACTGGATTTTTTATGCCTTATGCAGATAAGAAGACAAAGTTGAAGATTAAGAAAATTAAGGATAAATATACTTCTAAGGAAGATGTTGAGAAGCATTTGAAGAAATCTAATGTTAAGGTTAGTTTGGCGATTCTTGGTGGGGGAGATATTATTTTTCCAATAATAACTGCAGGGGTTATTTTGAAAGTTACTGGTTCAATATCTCAGGCGTTGATAATTTCTTTGAGTGCTACTCTTGCACTTTTATTTTTGTTCATTATGGCTAGAAAAGGAAAGTTTTATCCTGCTATGCCTTTTTTAACAATTGGGATGTATTTAGGATTAATTTTTAATTGGTTGGTTTTTTGATTGGAATTTTTATCTTAGAAACAAATCTAATGTTTTGAAATCTAATTCATAGAACTCTTCAGTATTTTCATGAGTAACTTTTGTTAGCCAATCTCGATAATGGTCCCAACAGCCATTAGATCTGATGCAGTTTTCGGTGTGTTTAGCTAATCCCCAACTTGCGGCTCCGATAAGATTATCACACTCATTACCATCGTTTAAACTATTGCCGTATTCAGCGCATTTTGCTAATTTTAAAAGTGTGTCTTTATCTTTTAACATTCTTCTTTTTATCCTTAAGATCATAGGCTCTTGAAGTGCGGCAGGTAAATCTCGAATCCCCTCTTGATTTTCGAAATCTGTATCTCTGTTAGCTGATAAAATAACTCTTTTATATTCATTCATATTTGACAAGGTGGTATATAAATCGGGTAATTTTTCTCCGTAACATCTTAATTTTAATTCTGCCATTACCAAATTACCCCCACTGTTATGTATTCGATATCTTCGAATCTTATTTTTTTGTCTTGAGTATTACTATTATCTCCTTTTGTTATGTAATAAATTCCTTGGCTATCTGCACCTTTTTCTATTACCCTATGTATGATTAAGTTGTTGTTATCTCTGAAGCTTACTATATCTCCTACATTAATGTCATTTTTTGATTCTGGTTTTATTCTTATTCCATTTGCTCCTTCATCGATTAAGGGTTTCATGCTTCCAGTTGAAGCATAACGACTTAACGAGGCGTCATTGACATAGATTATAACTTTGTCATCATAAATTTTTATTTTATCTAGAGAAATAATGTCTGAAGGCGCTTCGGGATTATTTGATTCTTCTCCTGTTGTAAACGGGCTTTCTAATGTGTTGAAGAGATCTAGATTTAAAAGATTGGCACTAAGAAAACCTAGGGCAAATATTAGTGCAAATAATGTTAATTCTATGTATTTCATATTTTAATCTTGAAACGTAGATTTATAAAACTTTCCTATTGTTCTAATTACAGAGTGACAACAAAAACCAAAGCTTTATAAACTTAATTTTTATAGGAGAGTTATGATAGATCCTGAATTAGTAAAACAGATTAAAGATTATTTTAATCTTAATATTTATGAGACAAAAGTTTGGTTAGCGTTGCTTACAAAGGGAGTTGCGTCTGCGGGTGA
>CAYNOY010000020.1:0-17383 GCA_964399015.1 Candidatus Woesearchaeota archaeon
ATGCGACCTCCGGGTTATGGGCCCGGCGAGAACTCCAGACTTCTCCACCCCGCTATAGTATAATATTATCACCTATATTGGATTTATAAAAGTAACTGTTTGTGGAGGAGTTGGGGGTGAGGGAGGATTATTTGTTTAGGAGAGGTCCATATTTTTCTGCTTCTCTAATTATTTTTCGCATTGTTTTGATGCAGAGAATTGGGTGATCTCCTATTGCGGTTTCTTCTGAAAGCATGAGTGCGTCTGAGCCGTCTAGAACTGCGTTGGCTATGTCGCTAACGTCTGCTCTTGAAGGGGATTTTGAGTGAAGCATTGATAGAAGCATTTCTGTTGCGGTGATGTCGAGTCTTCCTTTTTTGTTGCATTTTTTCATGATTAGCTTTTGGACAAATGGGACTTTTTCAAATGGAATGTTTTTTCCTAAATCTCCTCTGGCGACCATTACACCATCACTTGCTTTGATTATTTCATCGATGTTTTTGATACCTTTTTTGTTTTCTATTTTTGCTATGACCTTTATTACTTTTGGAAGGTTTTGTTTTATTTTTTTAATTTGGCCAGCGGTTTCTGTGAATGATATTGCTAGGTAGTTGTAGTTTTGGAGTTGTTGATGATTTTTTGATTTTGGGCTTGGAATGTCAATGAGGATTTTTGATTTTGTTTTTTTGACTTTGTTTATTATGTTTGTCCAGTCTTTTTCAGAACCGTATTTTGTGTTTACTCTTATTATGTCTGCCCCTTCTTCTGCGAGTTTATTTGCATAAGGTTTTTTATCTGGGAGTCCGACAGTTGCGATTATTTTTGTTTGGGTTTTCATTTTTTTTGTTAGAGTGTTGTTATTGTTAGGTGAGTTTTGTTATTGTTATTAAGAGTTAGTAGTATAAAAATATGTTTGCTTAGAAAATTAAAAATTTTTTTTCGGAAATTAATTGTAAGTTCTAGAGTTTTTTTGAGAGTATAAATCTTTAAATAGGGAATTGTTTGTGTTTGGATTAATGGGAACACCTCATATAACAAAAAAGAGCTCTATAACTTTTGTTGAGCTTCCGGCTACAGAATTTGGGGAATTATTGACTACTGAGAGTAATGGGGGAAAACTTAGTCCTGATGTTTATCATAAATTTAATTTGCCTTTAAGGGCGTGTCATTCTTTGGAGGCGGTTTTGAGGGCGCAGGGATTTGAAAATGTTCAATCTATAAATCCCTTGTATCATGGAGATAATGGTTGTTTAACTAATAAAAATTTATCTAGGATTTTTGATTCTGCATTTGTTGGAATTTCAACGATTTCTCGGACATCTAAACAATCTGCAGAGTTGGTTCGACGTGTTAAGGAAGTTAATCCCCGGGGTATTGTTGCTTTGGGTGGACCTCATTTTAGTTATCGAATTGAAGAGGGGTTAAGCACAGGGGCAGACGTTATCTTTATTGGTGAAGGAGAAAGAACTTTGAAAGAATTTATGAATAGAATGATTGTTGATGCTGGAAATTATAAGGGGATTAAAGGTATTGCGTTTAATAATAATGGAGAGATTGAAATTAATGAGGAGAGGAAATTGTTGACTCCTGCTGAGTTGAATGAATTACCTCATCCATTTTATGATGCTGTAACTCGTGAAAAAGTTGGGGCAGCAGTTTTACAAACTTCTCGAGGTTGTCCTTGGGGTTGTAATTTTTGTATTGTTAGTAAGATGAATGGGAAACGATATCGAAGACAATCTGTGGATTATGCTGTTGAGGGGTTGGAGCAAGTTGGGGATATGGGTAAGAGTATTTTTTATCTTGATGATAATTTAGCAGGAGATTCTAAGGGGGATTTGGAACATTGTGAGGAATTTCTTGAAGCAATTGTTGATAGAGGTTTGGGTCGTGAGTATAGTATTGCTCAGGTTAGTGTGAATGTGGCTAAACATCCTAAGTTTTTGAGATTGGCTAAGGATGCTGGCATTAGTCTTTTATGTGTGGGTGTTGAATCTTTTAATGATGAATCTTTAATTAGAAGAAATAAGCCTGCTAATTCTAAAAAAAATAAAGAGGCTTTGGAGACTTTTTTGGATTATGGTTTTTTAGTTCATGGTATGATGATGCCTTGGGAAGATGATGAGAGTTTGGATGCTTTGGATTATGAATTGGAGTGTGCAAAGAGATTTTTTCATACTGTGCAGTTTTTTCCTACAGGTCCTATTCCTGGAACTCCTTTTGCTGAAGAAATGGAATCACAAGGAAGAATTCTTACTGATGATTATTCTTTTGGAAGCGGAGATTATGTTATGGTTCAACCTTCAAATTTTAGTGCTTATGATTTTCAAATAAAGGTTCGTGAAATGTATGAAGGGTTTTATTCTGATGAGCATGCTAGAAAAATAAGGGCAGATCCAAAGGTTCGGAAGTCTCCTGGACTTCTTTTAATTTATAGAAATATCCGTAATGGGGTTAAAGGAGTTTTGGAGAGTGATCAGATGAATGCACATTTGGAATTTTTGAAGGGTGTTTGAGGGTTGGAGGTTATATGAAAATTTATAATATCTTGTGATGAGATTTTTTTTATTGTATTTGTAGTTGGAGGTTTATAGGGAAACTTTAAAATCTTGATTGTATTATTTATTTTATGGTTAAGGAGTTTAAGGGGATAGATACAGGTGTGAAGAAGGTTTATTCTAGGCTGAGTATTATTTATGGAATTTTTGAAAAGTTTTTTGAGAAGGATTTGAGGAAGAAGGCTTTGGAGCTTTTGAAGATTAGGCGAGGGGATGTTGTTCTTGATGTTGGATTTGGGACAGGATATGAATTAGTTGAGATTGCTAGATTTGTTGGTGATGAGGGAATGGTTTATGGAATGGATATCGCACCTCAAAGGGTTTTGAAAGCTGAGAGTCGTGTTGAGAAGGCGAATTTTGCTGAGAGAGTTTTTTTGAGTAGTGGTGATGCTAGGAAATTAAAGTTTGATGATGAGATGTTTGATGTGGTTTATATTTCAGAGGTTTTGGAAATTTTTGATGCTATGGATATTAAAAAAATTATGGATGAGATTGAAAGGGTTTTGAAACCTGGTGGAAAGATTTGTGTTGTGGATAGTGTTGATGATTATGGGCGTGTGATTGATTTTTATGATTGGTTAAGTAAACATTTTCCGAATCATACTCGTGACTTGCTTGATATTAAATATATTTTGAAACAGGCAGGATATCAGAATGTTAAATATGAGGAAAGGAAAATATTTCGGATTTTTCCTATGGGGATTGGGGTTGGTGTGAGTGGGAAGGTTGAGGGGTTGGTTTGAGGGGTTGTTGTGGGGGGTTAGGGTGAGGAGTTGTTGTTAATTAAAAAAATTTATTTTATAGATTTTTAGGCTAATCAAAACGACTCCATTTATTCTAAATAGAATCTCAGAGTTTTGATGATAAATTTATAAAGGTTTGTTGTTAATTATATTTAGGTGAAAAAAGTGGTAAAAAAAATTATGGTTGTGGATGATGAGAAGGATATTAGGGAGACTGTTAAAACTGTTTTGGTGAAAGAAGGTTATGAAGTTGTGACAGCTGTGAGTGGTGATGATGCTTTGAAAAAAGTTGAGGGTGGGGAAAAATTCGATTTAATTTTGTTAGATATTATGATGCCTGGAACTTCTGTTAGGGAGATTGTTCCTAAGTTGAAAAGTAAGATTGCTTATTTGAGTGTTGTAAGGACTTCTGAGGCTGAGAAAGAAGATTTAATGAAATCAAAAAATATTGTTGATTTTATTCAGAAACCATTTGATATTAAAGAGTTAGTTAATAAGGTCAAGAAATTGGTGGGGTGATTTTGGTCTTATTTAACTTCAGGGATTAATTAAATGGAAAAAAAAATTGATTGGAAAAATGTAGCTTTTTGGATATTAATTGGATTAGGAATTTTATTATTAGTTGGTTCATTTGTTAAGTGAGGATGATATGGAAAAAATAAGGAGAAAAATAAATTGGGAGAACATTGTTTTTTGGATAGTTATAGCTGTTTTGGGTTTTCTTTTTTTATATTTGTTATTTACAGGGGGAGCATTTGAATGAATAAACATCAGATATTTAATATAATTGCATGGATACTTATTATTTTGGGAGTGATTTTATTAGTTTGGAGGGTTTTTGGAAATTCGTCTGGAACTGATTTGGTTGTAATTACCTTGTTAGGAGGTTTATTATTTAAGGTTATGTTGATTGGGGAAGATTTATCTAAATTAAAAATTGGATTTAAATTTTTGGGGAGAGATTTTAAAGATTTATCACAAAATTTTAAATAACATATTAAATATAAATAAAAATGGCAGATATTAAAAAAGAGTTATCTTCGAATCAAACTATGCTTTTGGTTATGTCTAGTGTAGAGTATAATGATTTGATTGTGAGTTTTGTGAAAGAATTATCTGGGCGTATTTGTTATGTTACTACGAATAAAACTTTTGATTCGTTGAAGGAGCTTTTTAGTAAGAAGAAGGTTGATATGAAAGATATGGTTTTTATTGACAGTATTTCTAAGACTATGAAGAAGACTTCTGATTCTACGGAGAGTGTTTATTTTGTTAGTTCTCCAGGGGCGTTGACAGAATTGTCTTTAGTGATTGGGAAATTTTTGAGACACGATTTTGATTATATTGTTTTTGATTCTATTACTAATTTGTTGATTTATAATAAAAAAACTATTTGTGCTAAATTTATGACTGGTTTGATTAATAAAATTAAGAAAACTAAAACTAAGGCAGTTTTTTATGGGGTTGAGGGTGGAGATAATTCTGCGATAATTGAGCATACTGGAACTGTTGTTGATAAAGTGATTAAGAGTGTGGGGAATTAATGGATAGTTATAAAAATGAAAGTTTCTATTTGTTTGTGAGGTGATTATGGGATTGAGGGAATTTTTATTGGGGAAGATTGGGCGGAAGCTTATTCTTGTTTTTTTGATTATTAGTTTGATTCCTATTATTTTATTTGGAGTGATTTTATTTAGCATTATTGTTCCTTCTGCAGGTAGAGTTGTTTTGGATGTTGATGTCGGATTGGAACAAGTTCTTCATGATTCTAGGGAAATTGAAGTCGGTCTTTTAACAAATTCTATTGAGGAGCGATTAACTGAATATCTTTCTTTGTTTCAGTTAACGATTTTTGATAAGGAATTTTATGAGGTATTAAGGGAGGCAGGCGATACTGGAAGAATATCTGATAATAATTTTTATCCTGCAGAAAAATCTGAGAATTGGTTTTATTTAAATAATCAATTTAAGGAAGCTCAGAAAGTTATGGGAAATAAAATTGATATGATGAGATTGTTTTATAAAAATGGATATATTGTTAATGGTGTTGTGCTGGGTGAGGAAGATATTTCTGATTATAAGGGAGATAAATCTTGGTTTGATAAGGTTATGAATCCAGATATTATTTTTTCTGATTCTTATTATATTTCTCCGATAAGTATTGCTAGGCGGACAAATACTTCTGCAATTAGGTATGTTGTTCCTGTAGAAAGGGATGGAGATAGGCTTGGACTTTTTGTTGTTAATTTTAAATCTAATGTGATTGCTCGTGAGATAGAGTCGTTTTCTTTGGGAGAATCTGGGATTGCGATGTTAATTGACTTGAATTATAAAAATGCGGAAGGAGAGGTTTCTCCTTGGCCAGTGATTTTATCTCGGTCGGTAGAGATTGGGGAGGCTTATTTAATTAATGAAAGTGAAGTTGCTCAAGCACCTATTGGGAAAATGGATTTAGAGGATTCTTTTGGAGAAGTGTGTTATATTATTGAAAATGTTACTTGGCATGGGCATTATAAGAAAGTAAATTTTCAAGATAAGGAATGGTATGTTGTTGTTTCTGCGCCTGAGAAAGAGTTATTTCTTTTGGTAAGGAATGTTGAGGATAGTATTCGTGCGATTCAATCAAGGGTTTGGTTTTTTTCAATTTTAATTTTAATTTTGGTTATTTTTCTTTCAGTTATTTTTGGAATAAAAACTTCTAAGAATTTTTCGAAGCCGATTAAAATTCTTTCTGAAGCGAATGAGCAGATTAGGTTTAAGAATTTTAAGACAAGAGTTGATATAAAGACGGGTGATGAGTTACAAGAATTGGGTGAGACTTTTAATCAGACTGCAGAGGTTTTGGAGAATATAGATAAGGAGTATAAACAATTGGAAAAAGCTAAAACTGAATTTTTGTCAATTACTTCTCATGAGCTTAGGTCTCCTATGACTCCGATGAAGGCACAGTTGCAAATGTTGAAGGGAGAGTATTTTGGGAAATTAAACGATAAACAAAAAGGTGCGATTGATATTGTTGAGAGAAATACTTCAAGGTTAGATAATATTATTGTTGACTTTTTGGAGATTAGTAGAATTGAGGCTGCTAGGTTGAAGTTTAGATTTGAGAAGAAGGATTTGACTTTTGTAATAAATAGCTTGGTTAGGGAGATGGAGGGATTTATGCCTGAGAAGAAGGTTAAGATTTCTACTAAGATTGGAAAGTTGCCTGTGATTGAAGTTGACTCTGATAGGGTTATGCAGGTTTTGAGGAATTTAATTAATAATGCTATAAGGTTTTGTAAGGTTGGATGTAGGATTGAGGTTACTGCAAAGTTGAATAATGGGTGGATTTTATTTTCAGTTAAGGATAATGGGATTGGTATTAGGAAAGAGGATCAGAAGAGAATTTTTGAGCCTTTTTTTCAGGCAGAGCAAACAATATATCGGGAGCATCCTGGGACTGGTTTGGGGTTGGCGATTATTCGGGGGATTGTTGAAAGTCAGGAGGGTAAGGTTTGGTTAGAGAGTGAGGTTGGGAAAGGGACTACGTTTTATTTTACGGTTCCATTGAAACCTGTTAGAAAGGCTAAGGCTATTAAGTTGTTGTTTTCTGGACAGAAGAATGTAGAGAAACAATTGAAGAAGGTTTTTGTTGAAGTTTTGGGTCCTTTGGGTGAGCAGGAGTTTGAGGATTTGGAGAAGAGAGGTAAGTTAGGTGACGTGGATTTGAGTGAGTATGTGGATTTATTAGTTAAGCGAGGAATTTTGAGGGAGTCGGATGGGAAGTTATTTAAAGATAATTTGTTTGAATTATTTGAGGGAGAGGTTATGAATAAAAAAGTAAAACTCAGGGGGGTAAAATAAAATGCTTGAGAAATTATTTACTTCAAAGACTAGGATAAAAATATTAAATCATTTATTTTTTGAGCTCGATGAAACTTATATGAGAGAAATTGCTAGTAGATTGAAAATTTCTGTGAGTGGAGTAAAAAGGGAAATTGATAATTTAGAAAATGTAGGAGTTATTAAAAAGAAGGGGACAAAGATTTTGTTAAATAAAAATTGTAATTTTTTAGGTGATTTGAAGAATATTTTTGTGAAAACTGATGGGGTTATTTATCCTATCCAGGAAGCGTTAAAAAATGTAAAGGCTGATTTTATATTTTTATTTGGAAGTTTTGCAAGAGGAGATTATCAGGAGGAAAGTGATGTTGATTTGATGGTTATTACTGAAATGAAATCTTTTGATTTATATAAAAAAATTAGGCCTGCTGAGAAGATTATTAATAAAGATATTAATCCAGTAGTTTGGAAATTAGAAGAATTTGTTAAAAATAAGGATAAGGGTTTTGTTAGAGATATTTTTAAAAAAGGAATAATGATGATAAAGGGAGATGAAAATGAACTTCGAAAAATTATTAAATGAAAATAAAATAGAAAGGGTTGAAAAAACTGAGGTTGATTTGAATTCAGTTTTAAGAGATTTAGAATTTGCAAGGAATTCTCTAACAACAAATTATTATACTAGAATTATGGCTATTACTTATGAAGCTGTTTTAAAAACGGGAAATAAACTGATGAATTCTTTTGGTTATAGGGCTATTGGAAAGGGGCACCATAAAAATTTGTTTGAATTTTTAATGGAGATGAATTTAAATCAAGAACTAGTTAGTTATTTTGATAATGTGCGAAAGAAGAGAAATGATTTTATTTATAGGGATATTGAGTCTGTAGATGAATCAGAGTGCAAGGAAATTATTGAAAAAGCAGAAGAGTTTGTTCAAGAAATTAGAATATTTGTTCAAGAAATTAGAACAGGAGAGGTTAAAAAATGAAATTATCAATTATTTTAATTTTTTATTTTATTATTACTGCAATACTTGGAAGTGTTGGTGGTTCATATTATTATTATGTTCAATCAAATTATATTTTAGAAGCTGAAGTAATTAATCATTTAGAAAGTGTTGCTCAATCAACTGAGAATTTTATTAATCTGTTTTTAGAAGAACAAAAAGAAAAAGTAGAAATAGCTGCAACTCATGAAGAATTATCTATTGAAGAATTGAAAGAGCTGGAAACTATTAATGATAATCTTTATGAGGTTTTTGTATTAGATTCTAATGGGATAATTGTTGCTTCTTCAGATGAAACAAAAATTGGATTGAATCGGGGAGATGATGCTTATTTTGTTAATGCAAGAACTGAGACTTATATTAAGCCCTCTTATTTTTCTGAAGAAACTCAAACACATGCTATTGCTGTTTCTACTCCTTTTCATGAGGGAGTTTTAGTTGTTAGGATAGAATTGGGGGTATTTAATTTGATTGTTGCAGATAAGACTGGGTTGGGGGAGACAGGTGAAAGTTTGTTGGGTTATGAGGATGAAAATGGAGGGCAGGTGGTTTTTACTGAAAGAAGGTTTGATGAACAAGTTGAATCTTTGGATGTTGTTTTTTCAATGGATAAGGCATTAAATGAGATTGAAGATGTTTTTTTGGATTCGCGTGATTGTCGTGATGAAAAGGTAATCGCTGTAACAAGATATATTGAAGAGGTTGAGTTTGGACTTGTTACAAAAATTGATGAAGCTGAGGCTTTTGGGGTTGTTAGAAACCAATTGATTAAAACTGCTTCGATTATAGTTGTTTTGATTATAGTTGTTTTTTCTTTAATTGGTTTTTTTGTTGCACAGTTTATTTCTCGACCTTTGAGAAAGATAAGTAAGGAGGTTGATGAGATTACAAAAGGAAAATTAGATATTCAATTAGGAAAGAGTAGTATTTTTGAGGTTCAGAAGTTGATTGATTCTTTGAATAGGATTTTGGCTTCTTTGAAGTTGGCTATTTTGAAGACGGGTTCTGCTGAAGGATTGGGAATTGGAGAGGTTGTTGAAGCTAAAGAAAGGGCTGAGAAGAAGATGGAATTATTTAAAATATTTATAGATTCTTCAAAACAAGGAATGGGGATGGCAGATATTAATGGGAAAATTATTTATGCAAATCCAACTTTAGAAAAGCTTGTTGAAGATAGGATGATTGGAAAAAATTTAAAAGAATATTATTCTAAAAATTCGGGGGATAAATTAAAAAAAATTCTTGTAGAAGTAATTAAAAAAGATCATTGGAACGGAGAATTGAATCTTATTTCTAAAAAAGGAAAAATAATTAAGGTAATTCAGAATGTTTTTGTTATAAAAGATAATCAAGGTAAACCTATTTATTTTGCTAATGTGATTGTTAGAATAAATGGGTAAAATAAATTAATGTAAGGAATGATTTTGTTAAAAAGTTTGCTATGGAGAAGTTGTTGCGTCTGGTACAAACAATGTTTCAATAATTGATGACGGTTCTTATCATAGAGTTGGTGGTGATGGATCAACTCAGGATTTTAATGGAACAATTGATGATGTAATGGTGCTTAGTCGAGCTTTGAATTCTGATGAGGTTGCTGGACTTTATGCGGATAATTCGGTTAAGTATTTAGATGTTGATTTTACAGAACTTGAGGATGGTAATTATACGTTTAGAGCTTATGCTCAGGATGAGTATGGGAATGTTGAGTATACTGAAAAGAGAACAGTTGAGGCAATTGGCATTGAGTTTAGTTTGGATATTATTTACCCAATTGGAAATGTGAATGTTACTCAAAATGAATTTTTTAATGTGACTGTTAATGTGACTTGTACTATAGGAAATTGTGGAACAATTAATGTTAGTCTTGATCCTATTCCTGAAGAGATTAAGGAGTTGGAGAATGAGAGAACTTATAATCAAAAGGTTTTTAGTTTGGATAATGGGGATACAAGATATCAGATGCATGCAGGACATATTTATTATGTGGATAGGGTGAGTGGTGAGCTTGAAGATATTGATACTGATTTAGTTTCTGCTGGAGAGGGCTGGACAATGGGTAAAGCTTCTTATTCTTTGATTATTCCTGAATATGCTAATGGTAGTTTTGAATTTACAAATGAATTTGAAGATGCTAAAGGGGATAATGTTGATATGACTCCTGTTATTGTTAATAATGTTAAGGGGATTTTGAGTGGAGATAATTCGGTCGTATATGAAGATGCGTTTGGTAATAGTATTGATTTAAAGGTTATTGCAAAGAATAATGGGTTTGATAAGTTGGTTGTATTAAATGAGAAGCCTGGTAATTTAACTGAGGATTTGGAGTTCGCATTTAAGGTTAATCTTGGTGATTTTGATATTAAGGCTGATGGTGATAGTTGGGATAGAACAAAGGACATAGATGTTAATTCAAGGATTGTTTTAAGTGATAGTGGAGATACTTTCTTTAGAGATTTTAGAGTTTGGGATAGTGCTAGAGGTTCACAGGATATTAGAGTTAAGTTGGCTGAGAGAGATGGAGAGTATTATTTGATTAAGGTTTTGAATAAAGAGTTTTTGGAGAATGCTGTCTATCCTGTTTATACTGATGACACTTTGACCTATTATGTAGGGAATGGGGATGGGCATGTTTATGAGGACTGTACTGATTGGGATAATTGTCATAATTCGACTTTTGGATATAGTGTTGATAGTGGGTTGCAAGTTACGGTAAATAGTTGGATTGTTGATTCGCAATATTATCTTTATAGAAGTTTTGTTCCAATAGATACTTCAGGAATAGCTGATAACTCTGTGATTAATAATGCTAATTTTTCAGTTTATGTTCATACTATTTTTAATAATTATAGTAAGTCAATGCATTTAATTGAAACAAGTCAGGTAAGTCCTTTATCTTTAACTGGGGGGGATTTTGATAATGTTGGAACAATTGAGGGTGCGAATGCTATTAATTTGTCGGATATTAATATTGATGAGTATAATTCATTTGCTTTGAATGGGACTGGAGAATCTTGGATTAATAAAACAGGGTATACTTATCTTGGTATTCGGGATTATTTTGATTTGTATGATATAGATCCTTATACTGTGGGTAATGGAAGTAGTGGAGCTCATTTTGATTCATCTGAATGGACTAATGATCCTTATTTACAAGTTGATATTACTTTAGATAATAAAGGACTGATTCCTGTGGGTAGTGGTATGCCGTTTTATACGAATGAATCTAATCCTCGAACAAGTTCTACTTTGAGTGAAGGTGAGAGTGAGACGATTGTGTATTGGGTGAATGCGACAGGGGAGGTAGGTTATACTTATAATTTCTTTGCTTTTGCTAATTTGACTTCAGAGATGAGTCGGGGTGTGATGTCAAGTAATTGGGATGTGACGATTGTTTAGAGTTGTTTTGAGATAAGCTTTTGGGAATAAGCTTTTATACTTTAGAGATTGTTTTATAATATAAAAAGGGATTTATTATGAATTGTGATTGGCATGCTTTGGTTGGAAAAGAAGTGATTAAGAAATTTGATTCTAGTGAGAAGGGTTTGAGTGATAAAAGGGCTGAGGAGTTGTTGAAGGAATATGGGAAAAATGAGTTGAGGAAGGTTCGGAGATTTGATGCTGTTAAGGTTTTTTTTAATCAGTTTAAATCTTTTCTTATTTTGATTTTGATTTTTGCAGCTGTTATTTCTTTTTTTATGCATTCTAGGCTTGATTCAATTGTTATTTTTGCGATTATTATTTTGAATTCTTTTTTGGGATTTTTTCAGGAGTATAAGGCAGAGAAAGCTATTGAAGATTTGAAGAAAATGATGGTGGCTTCTGCTAAGGTTTTGAGAGATGGGCAGATTACAGAGATTGATTCTAGGGAAGTTGTTCCTGGAGATATTTTGGTTTTGAGTGAGGGGGACAAGATTATGGCTGATGCAAGGGTTCTGAGGTCAGATGGATTGAAAACTAATGAGGCTTCATTGACTGGAGAGAGTGTTCCTGCTGAGAAAATTATTGGTAAGTTGAGTGCTAAGTTGCCTCTTGCAGATAGAATTAATATGGTTTATCAGGGAACAACTGTTGTTGTTGGAAGTGGTTTGGCATTAGTTGTTGGGACTGGAATCAATACTCAATTGGGAAAAATTTCTGAATTGGTTCAAGAGGTTAAGGCTGAGAAAAATCCGTTTAAGGATAAGTTGGATAGATTTGCTCAGAAGATTGGGATTTTTATTTTGATTTTGTCTGGGTTGATTGTTGGTTTGTTGGTTTTTGAAGGTGTTGATGTTTTTCAGTCGTTTTTGGTTGCAGTTAGTTTGGCTGTTTCTGCTATTCCTGAGGGTTTGCCTGCAGTAATTTCTTTGGGGTTGGCTTTTGCAACTCGAAGAATGATTAAGAAAAATGTTTTGGTTCGTAAATTACCTGCTTCTGAAACTTTGGGAAGAGTTACTGTTATTTGTACAGATAAGACTGGTACTTTGACTGAGGAGAAAATGAGTGTTTCTAGTGTTTATGCTAATGGGCAAATGAATCCTTCTAAAAATAATGAGTTGTTGTTTAAAATAGGTGTTTTGTGTAATAAGGCTCGTTATGGTGAGAAGGAGGGTAAGAGGGTTTTGATTGGTGATCCGACAGAGTCTGCTTTGATTGTTTCTGCTGAGAATAATTTTTTGAAGAGAGATGAGTTGGTTAAGAAAGAGAAAAAGGTTAAGGAATTTGCATTTACTAGTGAGAGGAAAATGATGTCTGTTGTTCGTGAGGATAAAGATTTGATGAGTTATGTTAAGGGTGCTCCTGAAAATATTGTTAGAAATAGTAATTATGAATTTGTTAATGGTCGTGAAGTTAGGGTTAGTTTGAAGCGAAGAGATGAATTGATTAAGGTTTATGAGGGGATGGCTTCGAAGGGTTTGAGGGTTTTGGGATTTGCTTACAGGAAATTAAAAGTTGTTAATCAGAAAGAGGCTGAGAGTAATTTGGTGTTTGTTGGTTTTCAGGGAATGATTGATCCTCCGCGTCCTGAGGTTAAGAATGCGATTAAGTTATGTAAGAATGCTGGGATTAGGGTTTTGATGATTACAGGGGATTCTAGGCTGACTGCAGAGGCTGTTGCTAAAGAGATTGGATTGAAAGGAGATTCTGTGAGTTCAGAAGAATTGCAGAAAATGAGTGATGATGAGCTGTTTGAGAGGATAGATAAGGTTTCGGTTTTTTCTAGGATTTCTCCTGAAGATAAGTTGAGGATTATTGATATTTTGAAAAAGAAGAAAGAAATTGTGGCTATGACTGGGGATGGGGTTAATGATGCTTTGGCTTTGAAGAGGGCAGATATTGGGATTGCTATGGGAATTCGTGGGACTGATGTTGCAAGGGATTCTTCAGATATTATTTTGGTTGATGATAATTTTGCTTCAATTGTTGAGGGAGTTAGGGAGGGTAGACGGATTTATGATAATGTTAAGAAGTTTGTTAAGTATCTTTTGTCTGCTAATTTTTCTCAGGTTGTTTTGGTTATGGGTGTTATGTTGATTTGGAGAGACCCTGGGCTTTTGCCTTTGTTACCTTTGCAGATTTTGTGGATTAATCTTGTTACAGATAGTTTTCCTGCTTTGGCTTTGAGTGCTGAAGCTATGGAAAGAGATATTATGAAACGGAAGCCTTCGAGTGCAGGTATTTTGAAGGGGATTACAGATTTTATTTTGGTTGGTGGGTTTGTTGCTATTTTTATTGCGTTTTTGTTTTTTTATTTGAATATTGATGATATTGATAAAGCTCGGACAATGGTTGTTACGTCTTCGGTTGTGTTTGAGATGTTGTTGGTTTTTAATTGTAAGTCTAAGGGTTCTGTGTTTAAGTCTTCAATTAATAAATATTTGATTTATGCTGTTCTGCTTTCAATTGGGTTGCATGTTTTGGTTATGTATACTTCTGCAGGTAGTTTGTTTTATTTTGTGCCTTTGAGTTTGAGTGAGTGGGGTTATATTGTTGGAGCAAGTTTGGTTGGATTTTTTGTTATTGAAGGGTATAAGTGGTTTGGTTGGAGGTGACGGGGTTGGGTTAGGAAGGTTTAGGTGTTTAGGGGGAGGGGTTGAGAGGTGGTGGGTTGGAGGGTTTAGGTGGTTGGGGGATAGGTTTGCTTTAAAGAAGCAAACAGTTTATTTTATGTCAGATTGGGAGCTTTGCTAACCTAATCTTCTATTTTTATTGTTAGTTTGTTTGTTTTAGGATTCGTGGAGATGAGTTTTCTTTTTATTAAAATTTATTACTAATCAGTATAATTTTTAGAACAAAAGATTTATAAGGTATATTCTTCTAAAAATTTTAATATGTTAAAACAATCAACTGCAAGAGTAGAAAGAATACCCCCTCAAGTTTGGACACCTGAAGCTAAATTAGTTGTTCCTCACGAAGATGAAATGATGGCATTTGCATCACCTAGTTTTGGTTCAAATACGTATAAAAATGTAGGAGAACAAATATTAGAAAAAATTTCTGGAAAAAATTTATTAGTTCCAACAGGAGATTATGCTGTTTCATTAATTCATGCAGTTTATTGCAATTCTGAAGTTTCAGAAGAACCAGAATTTCAAGATATTAGACATAAGATGCAATCAGATTGGTTATGGGTTTTTAATGGGAATATTTTTACAGAAAAAGGAGTATATGTTATACAAGATTTAGAAGTAAATGGAAGAGCGCAATTTGATATAAGTGAACTTGAATCTAAATTAGCTAATGAAGCCCAAGGAATAAGATTTAGTGAAGATAAGACAATAAGATTTGCACTAAAAGGAACTTACAAATTTGGAGAACACACACCAAAATCCTTAGCACAAGATGGTTTTGTAAGGGCTAGTTATGGTTTTGAAGGTGCTGAAAAGCTTGGAGAAGTCTCTGCTCAATTTAATTCTAAATCTTTTATTTATGGAGTCACAGTCGAAGAAGGGCAATCTCCAGAACAAAGAGTCTCTGGTCTTGACGAGGACGATGGTAGGTTGCGTGTCAGTGGCGACGACTTCGGTGCTGTCGACAGGGGCCATGCTTTCGGGGTATTGGGAGTCTGCGAAGCAGACGCAAAAAAATAAATCAATAATTAATAAAAATGACAAACCCAATACAATATCCAAATGTTAAGGAAGGAAGAACAGAAATTAATCTTCAAGAAGGATTAACATTCATCTCTCCAGCAAAAGGCCCAGATACTTACCAAAAGACTATGCAACAAATCCTTGGAGATAATTTACAAATTCCAACAGGAGAACAAACTGATTCTTTACTTCATGCTGCTTATTGTGGTCCTGAAGAATTTAGAGATTATGCTCTAGTTAGTAATGTTAGGACTATTATGAAAGATAACTGGATTTGGACACCAAATAGAAATCTTTGGATTCCTGAAAACTCAAAAAATGCCGGAGTTTTTGTAGTTTATGATGAGAAAGGAGTAGGTTTAAGCGAAGAGTTAAAACAAGGAGATTTAGAAAAAGTATTAGAAGATGGAGAAGAACTTACAATTAATGGAACTAAAATCAAAGTTAGTAAAGATAGAAAAATAAGATTTGCTTCAAGAGATAGTTATGATGGAGGAGTTCAAAATTCTGAGGATTTTGCTAAGAATGGTTTTGTAATTGCAAATTATTTAGAAGCGATTGATAAATTAGCAGAAGTTTCTAAAACATTTAATTATGATCCTACAGTTTGGACACTAAATTCTCAAACTCCAGAACAAAGCGTCTCTGCTCTTGGCGAGTACGTTGGTAGGTTGCATGTCGTTGGCGTCAACTTCGGTGTTGGCGGCAGGTGCCATGCTTTCGGGGTATTGGCGTAAGTGCTGAAAGCAGGGATATTTTTTTCAAACTACCAAAATCTTTTTATAGTCTAATTGATTATTTTATATATGGGTGATAAAAGATGATAAGTTGGATTGTAATTACTATTTTGGTTGTTGTGGGTATTTTTGCTATTAAAATGAATCATCTTAAGCATAGGGTTTTTATTATTATGCTGATTATGTTGGCTTTGTTTTTGTATTCAAGTATGGCTTTGGTGACTACTAAGAATGAGTTGAGTTTTGATAATAGCGAGGGGATTTTTAATGCGGTTAAGATTTATAATGGGTGGTTGGCTAATGGTTTTAGGAATTTTAAATCTATTACAGGTAATGTTGTTGGTATGGATTGGAGTTCAACTAATGCTACTTTTTTTGATTTGGAATCTAAGGAGTGATTGATGAGAATTTTAATGATTTTTATTATGTTTTTGATGTTAGGGGGTTTTTTTATTATTTCTAATGAGGGTTTAGCTTTGGATAGTGGTGAGAATGTTGATGAGTTTTTTAAGTTGTATGGTGGATGGATAGATAGTTTAGCTGTGAATGGGCAGGGGATGGTAGGATATGTTGTGAAGGTTGAATGGTTGCCTTCGCATGAGGTTGGTGGTTAGGGGGTGAATGGGGGTTGGGTTGGTGAGGGTTAGTTTTTTATAGGGAGATTGTTAGATTTGTTTATTCAGAGAAAAATAATTTTTTTCGGATTCATAAAAACGAGAAGTTCCTTTATCGTTTTTTTTGATGCCGTAATAGCTTCAGTTGGTAGAGCGTTACATTGGTAAACCTTGTACGCAATTATACGCCACATTAAGAGAACAAAGGAATGTAAAGCATAAAAACGAATAAAACAATAATGCCTGATTAGCTCAGTTGGTAGAGCACCACATTGGTAATGTGGAGGTCGCGAGTTCGATCCTCGTGTCAGGCTTAGATTTTAAGGAGTAAGTTTTCTTTAAACCATTTTAAAATGGATAAAACAATTTCTTTCTTTAGAAACGTTTAATAACTTGAAGAAATTATGGGTTTTATGAAAAAGGGGATTTTATACATAGCTCAAAGTATAGATGGTTTTATCGCAAGAAAAAATGGTTCTGTTGATTGGCTTGATGCATATTTTAGTAAAGAAATGGCTAAAGGTTATAAAACTTTTTTTAATAAAATAGATTCTGTAGTTGTTGGGAATACGACTCAAAAACAATTTCCTCAAAAATATGAAGGAAAACCAACTTTTGTATTTTCGAAAAAACAAAAAGGACAAGATGAGAATATAACTTATGTTAAGGGAAAAGTAAGTACTTTTATAAAAAACTATAAACCCAAGGGGAACGTTTGGATTCTGGGTGGTTCAGATATTATAAATCAATTTTTAAAAGAGGATCTGATTGACGAAATGCGTATTTTCATAATACCAGAACTTTTAGGAAAAGGAATCCCGCTTTTCAAGGAATCGAATATACA
>CAYNOY010000021.1:0-16985 GCA_964399015.1 Candidatus Woesearchaeota archaeon
AAAATAGACAATTACTCAAATAACTTAAAAAAACGAATTGGAATAGTTCCACAAAAAATGTCATTCTATGAGGACCTAAGCATTTATGATAATTTATATTTTTTCGGAAACGCCTATGGATTAAAAAAACAAGAAATAAAAAATAGAATAAATGAACTAACAGACATTTTACAACTAGGAAATTTAAAAAGAAAAATCAAAACATTGTCAGGAGGATATCAAAGACGAACATCTCTAGCAGTGGGACTTATCGGACATCCAGAAATTTTAATCTTAGATGAAGCATTAGTAGGAATTGATTTAGAAACTAAAAAAATAATCTCAAACCTACTCAAACAACTCAAAAACTCTGTCACAATTATCATAACCACTCATTCGATAAGAGAAGCAGAAGAATTCTGCGATGAAATTTGTTTCCTTCATAGAGGGAAAAAAGTAATCCAAGGAAACACAAAAACCATAATAGAAAATTACTCAAAAACTCATGGTGAAAAAATTATTGTTACATTCAATAACCCCAATTCTGCAAAAGAATTTTATAAAGAACATCTCCATAATAGTGTTAAAATTAAAGATAATGAAATAACCATAACATTTTCATCCAGCAAACACAATGCAAAAGATATAATATCTTTTGTTAAAAATAATTCCAAATATCAAAACTACATTGAAAGCATAGAAGCAAACAAACCAAACTTAGAAGATGTTATGCTTAAACTAATAAACTCCGGAAAAAACAAATAATGTTATCTAGCGTTTTAAAAAAAGAATCAAAACAATTATTCAGTGATAAGGGATTTCTAATAATTTCGCTAATCCAACCAATAATTTTCATAATAATGTTCGGAAGTTCATTCCAGGGAGGAGATATAAATCATCTAGATACCATCGTTATTGATGCAGATAAAACTCAATTTTCACAATATGTTATCCATGCCACTCAAAATTCAGAATTTTTTGACGTCATTAATTTCACAGGCTCCCTTAACCAAGCAAAAGATATGTTAGAAATAAGCGAAATCAGAGCAATTATTTACATTCCAAAAGACTTTGAAAAAAACATTAACAACGCAATTGCAGGAAATATAGAAATTTATTTAGATAGCTCCAATTTCTTAACTTACAGTTCACTATCTGGCGCGCAAGTTGAAATAGCTAAAGACTCCTTACAAAATATCACAAATGATATTTTAGGAGAATTAGAAATAGAAAAACAAGATAAAAAAGAACAAATCGATGAAATTAAAGACATTTTAAAAGATATAGAAAAAGAAGCAGATGTTTTAGATATTAACTTAGAAACATTAAGAAATCAAACAGGAGAAGGAAGCGACTTAGAAGAATTTGAAAAATTTATTAAAAAAGTCAAAAGTGGAATATGGTCTGCTGAAAAAAATACAGAAAATGTTCAATTAGCCTTAGATAACCTAATAACAACTCTTGAAAGCATAGAGTCTACAAACACATCAGATAAAATAAAAAAATCAATAGTCATACAAAGTCTTTCAGAAATGATTACTGAATTTAATTATTCTATTGAAGAAAATAAAGAACTAAGAAAAGAATTAGAAGACATTGAATTCCCAGACATAAACACTTCTCTAAACAATGATGTTGAAACAAGATTAAATTATATTCGAAACATGTTTGAAGATGCAGATAATAAATCCGAAGCTATTAATTTTGAATTTAAAAAATTAGAAAAAAAATTCCTATCAGAACCAATCAAATTAGAAGAAACTGCATTACAAGGACCAATAAAATATTTTGATTATCTCGGCGCAGGAGTCCTTTCATTAATTGTATTCTTCGTAGGTATAATGGCTCCTGCATTAAATATAATCTCAGAAAAAGAAAAAAATACTCTCTATAGATTATCAACAACCCCAGTTTCAAGCATCACAATATTTTTAGGAAAATTCATAGTATTCATTAGCTTTGGAATAATCGAAATGATCTACACATTACTCCTAGCAATAATGCTCTACGACCTAAGAATCACAGGATCAATTTATGCTGTCATCTTTATCTTATCATTATTAGCGTGTGCATCAATTTCAATAGGCCTCCTAATTTCTTCAAGGGTTAAAACAATGCAACAAGCACTTGTCCTAGTTCCATTAATAGTCATACCCTCATTCCTAATCTCTCACGCATTCTTCCCCCCAGATATAATGACAAACTCAATGAACCTTATAGCATACATCACACCAATGACATTCTCAAATCACGCACTAAATGCAATCATGATAAAAGGTTTCACATTAAGCGAAGTCATGCCGGACATTTACGCACTATTAGGATTCACACTCATCCCATTAATTTTATTTATCTGGAGTTTTAAAAAAATTAGATATTAAAAAAAGTTTACTTTTTCCAGAATCAATAATTTTTAAAAAAATTATTCAAAGCATATTTTATTTTCAACTTCTGCAAAGGTCCCCTATTTCCAAACAAAAGTTTTTTACAAACATATTTATTTTTCATCACATCAAACTGATGATAATAGGGAACAGGTTTAACTTCTCCCATTCTCAAAAGAATCTTTAAAGAATTAATTAAAGCAACACTACTAGCAAGATTCACTCCTGCAATCGAAGACGGTCCCTGCTTCCCATTAAAATCAACTTTATGCATATAACTCCTATGAAGTAATTTAGGAATCAAACCAACCGTAAAAGCTGCTAACATCTCATTATAAGAAGTATTTTTATTTACATTAAAATATTCATCAAAATTAGGACCACTCGGGAAAAAAATCAAATAAGCACTTCCAAATCCAATAGGTCCTGCAGAAACAACTGGAATCTTCATTTTCAAAGAAAGATTAATAATTTGTCTTCGAATATCAATAGAAAAAAAATCCAGAGCATCCACCATTAAATTTACGCCTTCCAAAAATCCACCAATATTCTCTTCACCTAATTTATCAAAAATTTCAATCTTACAATTAGGATTTATTTCAAGGGCTCTTTTTTTCATAGTTAAAGTCTTCTTCTTTCCAATAGTTTTCAAAGTAGCTCCATATTGCCTATTAAAATTAACTAACTCAAATGAATCATCATCTGCTATTTTAAATTTCTCAAACCCTTGCCTAACAAATGAAATCAAATGAGCACTCCCCATAGCCCCCATCCCAGGAATAGCAATCACAAAATCTTTCAATTTCTCCTGATCTATTTCGGTCAATAATCCCAAATTTCTTTTAAATGCCTCCCTATATAAAAAATTCATTTACCCAAATACCCCGTTTCTATTTTCTCTCTATTAATTTTACCATTAGCTCTTTTAGGAATTTTCCCAATTACAAATTTTTTAGGAACAAGAGACCCATCTAATTTTAACTTACAAAAATTTATCAAATCCTTAATTTTCACAACAAATCCTTTCTTCAATGAAACATAACAAATTATATCATCCGAATTATCACAAAAAACATAAACTTCCAAAACCCCGGAACACTGATGAACAATTTCCTCAATAAATCTTTTAAAAATAATCTCTCCATTTTCTTTTTTCAAAATATCCTCTTTTCTTCCAGAAATATAGATATATCCTTCTTCATCAACATAACCAAAATCATCACTAAAAAACCAATCTCTCCAATAATATAAATTAGTCAAATCATAATCATTCCAATAACCCTTAGAAATAGTTGAACTCCTAAGAATAATTTTTCCCAACTTACCCGAAGGAAGTCTTAAGTTTTTCTCATCTAACACTCTAACTTTCACACCCTTCAAACTTTTACCAACTGAAAGCAATCTATTCTCATTTAAATTTCCATTAACAATATAATCTTCACAAGATAACAATGAAAGAGGAGGTAAAGTTTCTGCCATCCCATAACCTTGAACAACAACAGGTCCAAAAAATTCAATTGCTTGTTTAAACTTCTCCTTAGAAATAGATTCAGTACCAACAATAACTCTCCGAAGGTCTAACAAAATATCCTTACTTTTGCAATAATCAATAATTTCCACCAAATAACTAGGACTAACAAAAATAATTCCAATATCATATTTTAAAATTTTAGAAACTGCCCCAGAGACATCAAACTTATCTAAAAAATAATTCTCAGTTCCTAAAAAAAAGAAAGGAAGAAATGCAGTCCCTCCCGCAGCACCCAACGGAAGAATATGTAAAACACGTAATTTATCCATTTTCATTTTAGAAGGACTCATAAAATAATTATAAAAACTATTCACCCAAATTTTCTGAGAAAAACAAATCCCCTTAGGTTTACCTGTAGTTCCAGAAGTAAAGCCAATCATAGATAAATCTTCTGAATCCAAATTTACCTTAATCCTCTTAACCTCACCTTCTTTCAAAAAAGACTCATAAGAATTTTTATCATTTGCATTATCCACCAAAATAAATTTTTCTACAGAAGTATCCATTTCAATTTTTTCTATCTCATTCTTTAAAAAACTAAAATCGTAAACAAAAACTTTCACATTACAATCATTTAAAATAAAAACAATATCATTAATATCTGAATCAACCATTAAAGGAACTAAAACCATTCCAGTCATATAACTAGCAATTCTAATTTCAAAATATTCCCTACAATTGTAAATCATAACACCAACTTTATCACCTTTCCTAAAACCTAATTTCAAAAAAGAATTAGCCAACTTTATTGCATTTTTATAAATTTCTGCATAAGTTACATCGTTAACTCCATCCGAAACAGCAACCTTATTATAATTCTTCATAACAGCGTAATCAATTAAATCCCTAGGTAAAAATAATTTTTTCACTTTCTTCAAATAAATCCCATATAAACTCTTTAATATTTGTACCATTCACAAAATAAAAATCCCGGTTATATAAAGATTATTTCAATACATCTCATATTAGAAAAACAATGGAACGCCTCCCTAATAAAGTCCCTTATTTTTATAATTCAGAGTAAAAAGACGAACAAAGCAAATCCTCTACACTTAAACAAAATTTACTTTTTCTCTAAATTAAAAAAGCCCGGTTTCATACTCCTCAACATTCCACCGCCCATCAATAAAATTAGCAACATAAACTATTCCCACCTTATCTCCATTTTTAAAACTAGGATATCTAACCTTAGAACCTAAAAAATTTATTAAATTAAACCTCTCCAAATGTTTCAAAGTAAAATTTCTTAATTTAAAATATTTAAGACTATATGCAATACCTATATGATAAGCTCCATAATTCAAACCAACTCTAACTCTCCCATTCAATTTCTTCACTAATAAAGGAACAATAAATTCCTCAATTTTCCTACCAGCAACATCATTTCTCCCTTGACCTAAACTACTTTGATGAATATAAGAATGAATCCCTACCAACTTTCTAAAATAACTTTTCACCTTCCTTTTTCTATCAGGCATTGCATAATAATTTGCAATAAAAGGAACTATAAATGGGGGCAATAAAAATCCAGTCATTAAACTAAACAAAATTTGAAACAATCCCCCAATATAATCTGATTTAGACATTTCCGGCTCAACAACATACAATGAAATATTCTTCTCCCTGCAATAATCAACAACATCTTTATCTTCAGTCTGAAGATTCCCATCAAGAATTTCTTCAAAAGTTTTTCGAATACTTCCCCCCTTAAGAATTTGACTTCCACGAACCTCAAGAACAACACAATCTACATCATCCCCAAATATCTCAAAAGGACTAACATTACTCGGTTTATGAAAACCATATCTCCCAATATAATCTGCATTCACTGTACTAAATCTATCATATCCCACAAAACAATTACAAAAAACGTATATTTAAGTTTAATAGATAAAAAATCACAACATATTTTAAATATGCATTTAATATAAAATAAAAATGGAAAGAGAAATAAATCCAGTAAAAACCTCATTAAGGAATAATTTACATTCAATTTATCTAGCCACTTCAACACTTTCGGGAACAAAAACAAAAATAGAACAATCAAATCAAGAAAGTATTAACCAAGCAAATAAAAAAAATGAAAAATTAACAATCCTACTTCATGGGTATCTTGCCAATCATTACAGGTCAATGCATAGCGCAGTTGAATGGTTTAAAAAAAGAGATCTAAATCCGGTGTCATTTGGATACAATTATAAAATACCCACAAGAGAAAGTGCATTAGAAGTAAAAACACAAATAGATGAAATCAGAGAAAAAACAAATACAGAAACCGTCAACCTTATTGGTATTTGTTTAGGTGGAGTTGTCGCAAGATATTATGCTGAAAAACTTAACGGAAAAGAAGCAATCCACAAACTAGTCACTGTTCATTCCCCCTTAAAACCTCTACCCGAACGAAATTGGATATTTCAACTTCACAAAATCCTCGGGAATAAACCCGAACTTTCAAATCAGGGAATTAAAGAAATAGAAGATTGTTTTACAGTTAAAAATCATCTTTCTCTTTATGGAATTGATGACAAAATAATCAGACCAGAATACGCTAAAACCGATAAAATAAAACAAACAGGAGTTTCAGGAGGGCATTTATTTATCTCTTACAATCCTGCCATTCTTCAAACAACCTTAGATTATTTATTAGAAAATTAATTTAACATCTCACCGAAAACCTATCTCTCCAACAAGCCTTCTAATCTCTCAACAACTAAAGGTTCCTGCAATTTCTTTATAGCATCTCTTTCAATCTGCCGTATCCTTTCACCAGTTACTCCAAAAATTGAAGCAACCTTCTTAAGAGTATATCTAGAATCATTTACAAACCCATATCTTAATTTTATTACCTCTCTTTCTCGATAATTCAATTTCTTCAAAACATTAAATATCTCTTCCCTCATCTGATCTAGGGTAGAAGAATCCTTCATAAAAAAATCTCCTCCTTCAACAGATCCATCTAAAGGATCCAAATAATCTAAAGCATCTTGAGAATCCTCCTCCCTTCTTTCCCCCTTGACATCTCTAGCAATTTCATATAACCTTTCAGGAAAAAGTTCATCTGCATTCTTCCCCAATAATCCAGAAATTCTTTGTGCAACAACTTTCCCAGGAGAACATCTTAATCGTTCATAACTATAAACCAAATTCATTGAAATCCTCGCTTCTTCAGCTAATTCCTTAGCTGTATATCCTGCTTTAACCCTCGCACCTCTAAGCCCATAATTAACATACCCTTCAAACGAATCAGGTCTTAATTTCTTATTTGGTATTTCAGCAGCCATATTTTATATATCTCCATTTATCATCAAAACATGAAGGCCTCCTTTTTAAAGATTACTGAGGGCCGTTTTGATGAGCCTAAAAATCTTCAAAGAAGATTTTTTTGATTAAACACCCCACGTCTCCTTCTTAGCCCTCTTAATCTGAGAAATCTTTTGCAAAGTCTGAACCTCATCCTGAGTCAACAAATCCTTATTCTCCTTAAACTTTCTAAATTGATTTTCAGTCAAATCAGAATACAACTCCCTCACTCCATCCAATTGTCTATCAAAAGTAACTCCTGGCAAAGAAATAGCTATCTCCTGCCCAATACCTGCTTCATTAATTTTCTTTTGATTTTCCTGAAGGTCCTTAACTTTTGCAATAGACCCTCCATCAGAATCCATCAAAGCAGTATTTCTAGAAAGCTTCCCTGCCTCAACCTTCACACCAAAAACTGCAGGATTACTATTACGAAAAACATACTGAGGAAAAATCGTCAATTTACAAACCGAAGCCAACTCAATCAATTTCTTCCTTTTAATCTCATTTCTTTTCTCTTCCTGAAACTTAACCAATTCTTCAATCAACTTATAAATAATATCATTTGTCAAAATCTTAACATTTTTTTTCTCATGAGTCATATCCCTCACATCCTCATCCTCTTCAGTACTAAATCCAACTATAATCGCATTCTCAGGATCATTCTGAGCATTCGTCTGAGCGGAAATAATATCCTTCTTATTTATCTTCCCAATTCCAGATTTAATTATTGGAATTCTTTCCTGCCTCAACATAGTTGTCAACGCCTCCAAACTTCCCAACGAATCTGCCTTAATAATTATCCCCTGTTCATCGGTCTCTAATTTATCACCAATCTCCTTTTCAAACTCCCCCTTTATCTCTTCCAAATTATCTTTAAAAATTGTAAACGGCATTCCAGGTAAAATCCCCCCCGAATTAATCAATTGCATCCGAATACCATTCGCTGCACTAACCTTTACAGCAGGTTTAAATTTCGAAGACACAGACTTAATCTCTTCCAAAACTCTAATCTTACTTATCACCGGCTCATCAAAACTCGCAATAGCAATTTCATCTTTAGCATCAAGAACCCCATCATACAAAATAGCCTCAGCATACTGCATAGTCTTTTCTTTTTTAACTTCCAAAATAACCCCCTTAGGCTCTTCACCCAATTTCAAATTCTCTTTCAAAAACTTCTGACTTAATCCACAAAGCATCAAAATCAATTCAGAAATCCCCTCACCAGTTTTTCCAGAACAAGGAACCAAAGCTAACTGAGATTTAAAATCACTAACCTCATAAAAAGGTTTAGCATTAAATCCATGATGATGCAAAGATCCAACCAAAGTCAACAACTTCTCATTAAACTGCATCTTCACATTAGCAGCCTGCAACTCAATATTCTCCTTCAAATTATCAGACATTTTTCTCCATCCAGAAATATTATCAATCTTATTTAATGCAACAATAAATGGAATCTTATTCATCTTCAATATCCCAATAACTTCCTGAGTCTGAGGTTTTATCCCATCATTAATATCAATCAACAAAATAGCTAAATCTGCCAAAGCTCCTCCCCGTTTTCTAAGATGCGAAAATGCTGCATGCCCAGGAGTATCAATAAACAAAAACCCAGGAATATCTAATTGTAAACCTTGCGCCTCAATCTGAGAACATCTCTTCCGAATATTCTCTATAGGAACCTTTGTAAAAGAAATCTTCTGAGTTATCCCCCCGGCTTCTGTCTCCTGCACCCCAGTTGTCCTAATATTATCTAAGATTGTCGTTTTCCCATGATCAACATGTCCTGCCACCGTTACAATTGGTTGTCGTATTTTTGTCATTTTCATATAAACCTCTTATAAAAAACTAAATATTTTAAGATTAAAAGGTTTTGGGTTACAAAGAAATTGCATAACAAACCCCTCTCACAAATACTCCCTTTTTACAACCCTATAAACCTCATTAATCAACTCGCCCTTAATCTCATCATTAACTCCCTCTAAAGGAATCCGAGTTAACTGAATACTATAAATTCCTCTTTGACTAGGTTTCAAAGAACACTCAGCCCTCACACAAGAATAATTCACTTCAATCGTCCTCCTCAATTTCGCTCCCAACACCTTTCTTACTCTCTCAAACCGTCTCCCATCAACCCTAGGATTTTTCTTATACTCCACAACTAATCCATCCTCCTCAAATCTCAAATCCCCTTTAATACTCAAATTAACAAAAAGCCCAGTTCCCTCAAGAAGACCCAAGAGATCCTTAATAGTTCTCATATAATTAACCCGAAGACAAAATATAAAAACCTTACTATACTAAAAATTCCATGATATCTAAAACAATAAATGAAATAGAACAAATCTACGATTTAGAAATAGATAAAACCCTAAAAAACATCATAAAACAAAAAGCAAAAAAAGTCCTCCTACAATTTCCAGAAGGAATGAAACCCTATGCTCAATCAATCTCAGACAAAATAGAATCAAAAACAAAATGCCAATGTTTCATATGGCTTGGAACTTGTTTCGGAGCTTGCGACCTACCCTTAGAAGTTGAAAAATTAAAAATAGATTTAATAATACAATTTGGACATTCTAAATGGAATTACAAAAACCCATCAATCAAAGAATTAACCCCCCAAAAATCTACTAGAAATTAATAACAATAATCCTAAAATTAATGCCATCAAATTCACAATCACATTCTTCCAAGACTTTTGTTTAAACACTTCCGGTATCAAATCCATTACAGCCAAATAAATAAATCCTCCAGCAGCAATTGGTAAAATAAATATGGCCTTATCCTGTAATTGCAAAAAATAAAATCCTAATACTCCTCCAACAACTGCAGTTAACTGCGAAAGAAAATTATAAAACAAAGCTCTTGATTTTGTAAAACCACCATATACAAGAATCCCAAAGTCTCCAATTTCCTGAGGCAACTCATGAAGCAAAATCAAAAGACTCGTAGTAATTCCCACAGGCGTAGAAATAATAAAAGCAGCAGCAATTATCAATCCATCCATAAAATTATGAATAGCATCTCCATACAAAGTCAAATATGTAAACGGATGTCTATCACAATGCCCATCCTTATGGCAATGGTGCCAATGAAGAACTTTTTCAATAAAATAAAATAATGCAAATCCTACAATCAAAAGCAAAACCATTAAACCAATACTCATAACCCCCAAAGCCTCAGGTATCAAATGAAAAAAAGCTCCACCCAATAAAGTGCCAATTGAAAATGCAACCATAACTAAAAGAATCTTATGAAGATGTTTCTTTGAAATTAAAAAAGTTAAAGCTCCAGCAAATGCCAAAAGCCCATTAATTCCAGTCATCAAAAGTATCCATTGAAGTGGTGTCATCTACTTATAACAAAACTTTTTATTATAAAGTTTGCGATTTTAAACTCAATCAAAATTTAATGAATTAATTAAAATAATCAGCCAATTTTCCAATTGCCATCATTACAGAAGTGTTATAAGCTATGTATACTGAAACTGCTCCAAAAGTTTTTGCAACTGCCTTTACCCTATCAGAACTTAATGGCGAAGTTTTTTCTACCCATCCATCAGTTAACTTTGTCAACTCTTCTGCTCCTGCAAAAGGAATTAATAAACCTACAAAATTAACTTCTTTCTCTAAAGATTTATTTGTCATGATTTTTATAGATTATTCAGGTTTTTAAATTTTATTGCTCTCCACAAATACCAGAATAAAACCTCATTAATCAAAAATAAACTAAACTTCCTATCACAAATAAAAAATACACATTATCAATAAGAATTAGATTTTGGGTTAGCAAAGCTCCCAAAATCTATAAAATAAGTTGTGAGCAAAGCGAACCTAAATTTTTAACCGCCAGTCATATCACTCCAGTAAACATCAAAATACCCAAAGAAGTAAGTATCAATCCCTCAACCAAATGCAACAACTTAATATTCCTCTCCTTCCATCCACTAACATTATCTACAGTAGTCACACCAAAATAAATTGCAAAAGTCACCCCAATCATTGGCAATACAAAAATTATATTATAAATTAATAACCAAAAACTAGTTGTTAAAAAACCTAAAGCAGATTGAGACATTTCCCCTGAAAAAACAACATAAGGCCCAAGAGTGCAAGGTAATAAAAATAAAGTTACAAATATTCCAATTAAAAATGCCCCCCTTGGGGAAGTAATTTTTTTAATTAAAAGTTTCATTTTAGGACGCATCATTAAAGGCATTTCAGTTGCTAATCCCCCAGGATTATAAAAATAATAATCTTTAATATTCAAAATCCCTAAAACTATAGCAAAAATTCCAAAACCCTTAAAAACATAACTTGCATAATTCCCAGTCTCTGGAATTAAATGAGAAAAAAATTGAATCATTACCCACCCATACAAAAAATATAAAATAAAAACTGCCAAAGTAAAAGATAATCCTCCTAAAAGAACATTTCGCTTTTTCTCTGGATTTTGAGTTAATAAAGTTATTAAAACAATCACCATTACTGCTAACGCACATGGATTAATTGCATCCACCAATGCGAGCCCAAGAGTTTTTATTAATACTGACATTTTAACAATTAGTTAATTCCTTTAATTTACTTATTGATCGAACACCAGGATATTCTTTTTCATTTATTATCCAAGTTGGCACCCCACCAATATTATACTCATCCCACAATTCGGGATTTTCATTAATATACAACAATTCAAATTTATTTAAATGTTCTCCCAAAATATTTTTCTGGTTTGCACAATGCCCACAAGTTTTTGAAACAATCAATTTACTATTATCTGCAATACACTGCATTTCTTCTTCTTCATGATTTCCATTAGATTTAAAAGAATTTATTACCCCAATTACTAAAACAATTATAATTACTAAACCCATCATAAAAATAACTTCTTTAATTTTCATAATATTTAATTTCCCTTTTCATAATTTTATAAATAATTTTAAGGTTTTAAATGTTTTGGAATAATCAATTTCAACGCATCATAACTTCCAACTTCTTAGGATCTTTCTTCATTTCCTTAACTATAGACGCAGGTCCAATAATTGTTAAAGCACCTTGATGTCCAACCAAAGCTTTCGCCAAACCCGATTTCATCTTTTGAAAAAAACTAATATCTCCAGTATCTTGAGAAATCACCGCAAGCTCAACACCCTTAAATCCCTTAATATTCCCAATCATAATCATGGTATCCTCAATCAACCTAGTCTCCTCTTCAGGTTTTAATCTTCCTTGCAAAATCACAACCTTATTATCTAAAATAATCTTCAACAATTTTTTTATTCTCTCTATACTCTCCAATTTTGAAATCTCCGAATAAGGCATAAATTGGAGTGTCAATCCCCCTACAGATTTTTTAGATTTTTTTTTCATTTTAATTTATATACTCAATTTAAATTTTTAATTTCTTTTTAATTAAATCCAAATCTCCTTTCATTTTATTAAAACCTTCTTTAACTTTCATTTCAACAACTATCTGTCTATCATTTATAGACCATATCTTTAAAACTAACATAAAAATAATTCCTGCCATTATTATAAATTCACTAGGGCTATTACCAAAAACATTCCATAACAATAAACTCATTGACAATACTAAAAAAATCCAAAAAAATAATTCCTTCAAATTTATTTTCATTCAAATGCCCTCCCTGTTATAAATAAATAACCCATAACAATTGAAAGAACTATAACTATTATCCAAAATCCTAAATCATTCCAATTTATTTTTTTCATTTTTTCACCATCTTTATTATATTGTATTGTATTATATATTTTTAAATGTTAGGCTTTTTTAGCCAACCTGAAAATAGACTCGTAAAACTCATCCATATTCTTTCCACTTTTAGCAGATATTCCTACAACCTCATATTCTGGAAAAGCATCCTCAACCTTTTTTATATTTGCTTTTCTCAAATCAATTTTATTTGCAACAACCAACACCGGAATATTCCGCGCAATCAAATTTCCTACAATAGTTATATTCACCTGCGAATAAGGATTCTGTGTAGCATCTACAACAACAACTACCGCATCCACATCCTCCAACCACCTAATTGCCTCCACAATCCCCTGAGTCGCCTCTTTAGCCCTTTGCTGAGCCTGCTTCTTCTTCATCTTCATCTTCATAAAATCTTCATAATCAATCTTAGTAGCAATTCCAGGAGTATCAATCAACTTAAATTTCAAACTCTTTTCCTTATACTTTATCTCTACTTCTTCCTTAGATTGAACATGTCTAGTCTCATGAGGCATCTTACTAACACTTCCCATCTCCTCCCCAGTCCAATCCTTACAAATACGATTAGTTAAAGAAGTCTTACCTGCATTTGGTGGACCATAAAAACCTAAACTTATATCCTTCTGTTTTCTAAAGAAAAGACCAAATATTCTCTTTTTAAAGTTTGTAAGTATCTTCATATAAAATCTAAGAAATCACTCTTTTTAAAATTATAGCTAAGTTAACTACACAACTAAATTTTTTTAGAATTTGAACCTAAATTATCTGAAGACCCTCTTGAATTACCCTTAAATCTACCAGAATTACCTGAAGATCCTCTTGGATTAACTGGAGACCTTGAACCTCCAAAAACACCTGCAGAACCTCCCACAGCTCTCTGAGGCATAGGAGCCTGAATCACAGGTTTCCGCTTTTTAATAATCTTCAAAATTTTTAACTTCTGAGCCAAAGTAAATATCGGTATCTCCCACATACCAGTCCGAAACCCTTTGTATTTATTCCAAGCATAAGTCAACTGCTCTTTCTTCCATCCCTTCACCATCAACCCATTAAAAATTTTCCCCCTAAAAATCTTTTGATTATCTGAAACACTCATAAAATTAACCAAATTAAATAAATCATTCTTATTTTTAAATAAATGATTTTCATAATGTTTCTTATACCATTCTTGTAATACAATATAAACAATAAAAGCAATAATCAAAAGTATCAACAAAAGTATAAACGCAAATCCCCAAGGTTTACAATCATTTCTACAATTCTTTGAACTCTCTCCAGATTCACACTTCCCATTATTATTACAAACCCCAGACTCAAACTCTAAATCCAAATCATCAAACTCAGGAGACATATACATTGGAAAACCTTCTAAATCAATTTTATCCGGATGAATAAACTCAATATTCATAGTTTCTCCTTCAACCAATTCTTTCAAAATTATAGCCTTAGCTCTCCCTTCAATATCTTTTTCATTCAAATCAACCGGAGTAATTATCTTAAGAGGGTCCCCATTAATCACCAAATAAAGTTCCTCAATATCTTCCTTAGGAGTCAAAATAATTTTTATATGAGAAAAAAGATATTCAGTTGGCAAATAATCATAATTAAATGCATAAGTTGTTGCCTCAAATGTAACATCCAAATTTTCCCTTATCCAATTATTCATTGCATTAACATAATCCTCCTTATCTCCACTCACTTCCCCAACTTCCAAAAACTCAAAATTCTCCAAAATTATCTCCTCAGATGTTTGAAAAAATGGCGTTGAACTAATCGCAAATACTTCATTCAATCCTTGAGGAACTTTCAAAGCTATAAGATTTTGCATTATTTTAATATATTCGTCATCCCCAATAGCGTCCTTAAAATCTTCCTCATATTTATCTAACTTATCATCTAAAAAATCAGGATCAATTAATTTATCAACTTCTTTTTTCAAAAAAGGATTCATTGCATTCAATTTTATCCTCAAATCCTTTACATATTTCCTATAATCATTTATTGTCTGATTAATACCCTCTGAAGGAGCTACAACATTCAAATTAAATAATTGTTCTGATTCTCCAAAACTTCCCACAAGTTTCAATTTCAAAGTATAAGGACCAATTTCAGAATAAGTATGTTTAATAATATTGGAAAAAGTTGTTTGTATCGCACTATCATCTCCAAAATCCCAAGTATAACTCATATTTGAAGTAGCATTATCAATTACTGCTACAAAAGTTGTTGAAACAAGTGCCGCAGGTTTAAATGGAAAAACAGCCCTAATCTCAGGAATTTTTTTAACCAAAATCTCTTGTTCAATAACATTTTCACCACCTAATTTCAAAGTAAAATTTCTCTTTCCCAAAGAACCAGGGGTCAAAAGATTTGCATACACTAATTCTAATTTTTTAAAACCCATAGATATCAAAGCAGATTTTGGTTCTACAACATAAAATTCAGTTGAAAATTTTGGATTAATATCTGTTGAAACTTCATATCCTAAACTCAAACTCTCAACCTTCAATTGCTGACTTGTCCCAGATTTTATCCTTATCGGAATTAAACAACCCCCAGTACAATCGCCATCATACTTATAAGAAATAAAATCCATTATCTCATTCTTCATACTCACATCAACCTCCTCTCCCCTCAAAACTGCATTAAAAGAAATCAAATCCCCAATAGCAGAATATTTTTGAGGTTTTGCAAATATTTCAAAATCATAAAATTGCCCTGCATCTACCTCCCCACTTTGCCCACAAACAGGTTCAACATTTTCATATTTTATTTCATACTTATTTACAGAAGTGCTATCCTCTGCCCTTACACAAACTTCCACCTCTGTCGGTGTATCTAATTCTTCATCAAAAAGAATCACACAACTTACCTCCCCAGATGAATCAGTAGTTGCAGTACAAGGTTCCTCATCCAAAGATAATCTAAAAGCTGCACTACCTTCTCCCTCAACAATAGCACCAATTCTAAAAGCCCTCCGAGCAGGAATAGTTATTTTATTACAAAACTTCTCTAACGTTATATTAGTATGAGTTAAACTTGATTGATAACATCCAAAAGGAGATGACGAACTACAATCACTTGTTGAAACAGGCCTATATTTCCATTCAACTACCTCATCATTAGAAACATCCACCTCAACAGGACTTAAACAAGATTCAAACGTAGTTGTAGAAATACCAAAAGATAAACTATTTATCAAAGTAACATCTCCACTAATATTCACTCCAATAAAAACCTCATCCCCCGAAACTAATGAAAAATCCTTAGAAGTTAATTTGCCTGAAGAAGTTTCATAAGAAGAAGTACAATCTGCAGGAAAACAATTAGGAATCACAACATTTGCATCTAAAAAATCCTGCAAACCCATTTCACTATCAAAAGCCTGAAATAAAGAATCCGCAGGTTCATCAACAAAACTAATATTTACCCACCCCTTCAAAGGTTTTGAAGTCCCATAAGTTGTTTGTAAATCATGAGATTTATTTCCCAAAGTAAAATCAGCCATAACTAAATTCAAAGAAAAAAGAATTACTAAAACAAAAAACACATTCTTAAAATTTATCATTTTATCTTTTTATTAAATTTTAAACTAAAACCATAAATTCCAATTATCGAAAAAACTACCATAATAAAATTCATTGAATCAAAAAATGGAAGCTTAACAATAGCTTCACATGAAATAAGTTTACTTTTATCTTCACACCCTTCAGTAACTCCCAATACTTGTTCTGCAGTCCAAGTAGCCTCAATAACCCCCTCAGCTTCACATCTATCTTCCCAAGTATTTAATTTCCATCTACAAATATCATTTTCCACATCAGGACTACTGATACATTTAGTTACATTAGTAAGCTTTGCAACACATTCATTTGTTCCCCCTTCCCACTCACAACTACAATCATTTTCATCCCAACAAACTTCTGGAGTTGAAACTTGACTTCCCTCTACAATCCCACAACTACCTCCAACAGCCTCAATACTTGCCTTAGCAATTATATCACTAGAAAACTCACATTCATTTTCCCTTTCAAGTAAAGTCATAG
>CAYNOY010000022.1:0-16217 GCA_964399015.1 Candidatus Woesearchaeota archaeon
AATCTCTGGATTCTTAACCTCAATCGGAAAGTTAACCAAAGCAATTTTAGCATTGTTAATTTTTTGAGGCATGTCTCCTGAAACTTTTTCTTTATCTAAAACAATTCCAGAGATTAGTTCTGTATCTTCAATTCCATCTCCTTTAATTTTTTCAATTTTTATATCTTCTAAGCTTATTCTACCATTAGAATAAATTTGTTTAACAGATTTTACAAGAATATCTGCGAATTTTTCTTTTACTGTTTCAGCGCCTTTGCCTGTCATTGCTGTCATGACAATATGTTTTAGGATGTCTTCTCGGTCTAGGCTTATTTCTGTGCTTAGTTCTTCAAGAAGTTCTTTTGCTTTTCTTTCTGCTAAGTGGTATCCTTTTGTGATTATTGTTGGGTGGATTTTCATGTCTAGTAATTTTTCTGCGTTTTCTAAGAGCTTGCCTGCAAGCATTACTGCAGTTGTTGTTCCGTCTCCGACTTCTGATTCTTGGGTCTTTGCGATTTCAACCATCATTTTTGCAGCGGGATGTTCGATTTCCATTTTTTCTAAAATTGTTACGCCATCATTAGTTACTGTGATCTCTCCGACTGAATCAACTAACATCTTGTCCATTCCTTTTGGACCTAGGGTTGTTTTAATAGAATCTGCTACAAGTTTTGCTGCTAAAATGTTGTTTCTTTGTGCGTCTTTTCCCATTGTTCTTTCTGTATTTTCAGGTAGTATGTAGATCGGTTGTTTGTCTGACATTTTATATGATAAAGATTGTTTAATTTTCTTTTTAAGGTTTGATAAGCGAGAATATATATTTTGGAGTATGATGGTTTGTGTTAAATTGATTGGGTTGTTTCCGTCACCGCAGAAAATTGGTTGAGTTGTTTCTGCCTGCGAAAGGCCGTGCTCGCACTTTCCCCTTTCGCTCCTTGCATATATTATGTTGTGGAGGATTTAATTTTTGGAATGAGTAATTCTGAGAGGTTGTTTGAGTATTTTATATGTGAGCTAATTTTTGATTATTATGAATTATATATTTGATGGGTTTAGGATGAGGGATGAGGAAAATGTTTAAATACACTATTTGTTTAACTAATGTATAATTAAAAGGGTTAGTAAAATATGTCAGAAAAAGATACTATGTACAAGGGGAAGATCAAACAGGGTGGGATTTTTCATTTTAAGGATTTTTATAGTTTTATGTATGATTGGATAATTAGTGAGGGTTATGATTTGACTGAGAAGAAATATTCTGAGAAGGTTGTGGGAGATGCTAAGGAGATTGAAATTATTTGGCAGACTTATAAAAAGGTTTCAGATTATTTTCGGTTTCAATTTGAGATTCGTTGGATTATTTTGGGTATGAAGGATGTTGAGGTTCAGAGAGAAGGTAAAAAGATTAAGATGAATTCTGGAACTTTAGAGGTTAGTTTTAAGGCAGTTTTAGAAAAGGATTATGAGCATAGGTGGGAAGATAAGCCGATGTTTAAGTTTTTGAGGGGAATTTATGATAGGTATATTATTAGGAATAGGATTGATGAATATGAGCAAAATGTTGTTAATGAATTGCTTGAGTTGATTGATCAGTCTAAGTCGTTTTTGGCGTTGGAAGCTAAGGGTTGACGAGCGAAGCGAATTGAGTTATATTTTTTCCGCCTGCTGAAAGCCGACTGTCGTCTTTCCCTTTCAGCTCCTTGCAGTATTGAAAGTGTTGTTGGAGATTTATTTATGAGATTTTTATTCAGTGAAAGTGTATCGAAAGTTTTAAAAATGGCTTGAAGTTAGTATTTTTAATCTGAAAAGGAAGAAGAGTTCTGTGATAAATAATAAGATGAATAAATTAGAAATGCAATCGGCTCTTGAAGGAAAAGGTTATACTGTTAGAGAGTTTTCTGTTTATACTGGGCATGATGAAAAGCTTGGGGAGATAAGAAGTCAATGTGTTCAAGTTGTTTATGGTGAGTTTTATCTTCCAGACCAAGTGCAAGAAAAAATAGATTTGGCTGAAGATTTAGAAGAGTTAGGAATTCCCTATATTGAAGTTTTAGATAGGGAACAAATGAAATCTCTTTGCGGAATTAGGGCAGCTAAAAAAGATTTTAAGGATTCTATGATTCGTCATGCAAGAAAATTTCTAAGTCTTGCAGAGAGGGTAGATGATTTTCAGATAAAATAGTTTTAGTTTGATTTTATTATAGTCTTAGTTATATATTCCATTTTGTAAAAATCTTTATATAGATAATTTTTGTTTTTGATGTATGGATTTGAGTAAAAAAATAGGTATATTGGGAGTGTCTTTAATATTTGGAATATTGCTAGTAGGAGGAGTTTTTGCTATTGATTTGGATGTTTTTGCTAAGCCGGTTTTGAATAGTGTTATTAGTGATTTGGATGAACCTGCTGTTTTTGATTTGGTGATTGAGAATAATGGTGAGGGAAGTGATTTTGAGATTTATTCTTTGGTGGGTGTTGATTTTTCTCCTGAGCATAAGTTTAGTATTGGTAGTGGAGAGGTTAGAACTGTTAGGGTTTCTGTTATGCCTCAGGAAGCTTTGCAGTCTAAGACTGGTTTTTTTACATTTGAATATCGGATAAAGAATTTGGAGAGTGAGGTTCAGAAAGAAGCTTTGACTGTGAATATGGTTGATTTGGAATCTGCGTTTGATATTGTTCCTGGAAATATAAATCCTAATTCTGAGATGGTTGGGATTTCGATTAAGAATAAAGTTTCTAATGATTTTGAAGGGATTAGTTTGAAAATTAGTTCTGCTTTTTTTGAGTATGATGGAAGTTTGGATTTGAAGGGACTTCAGATTAAAGAGATAGAGATTCCTATTGATTCGGAGAAAGTTAAGAGTTTGGATGCGGGTTCTTTTTTGGTTAATAGTATTGTTAAGATAGATGGTGTGAGTGCTAGTAAGGAGGCGATGATTAAGTTTTTGGAGCAGGAAGATATTGATTTTAGTGAGGAGTTTAGTGGTTGGATTAAGAAAAGGCAGGAAGTTGTGAGACATAATGTTGGGAATGTTCGGAAGAGCGTTGTTGTTAATGTTGAGAGGAATTTGATTTCGTCTTTGTTTACGAGTTTTAATGTTAAGCCTTCTGAGTCTAGTTTTAGTGGTTTTGGTAGGAGTTATATTTGGGAGAAGGAGATTGTGCCTAATGAAGAGTTTAAGGTTGTTGTGGTGACTAATTGGTTTTATCCTGTGTTTATTATTTTGTTGATTGTTGGGCTTGTTGTTTTGATTAAGAAATATTTGAAAAGAGATATTATTTTGAGAAAAAAGGTTTCGTTTATTCGGACTAAGGGAGGGCAGTTTGCTTTGAAGGTTATGTTGAGAGTTAAGGCAGATAAGCATGTTGAGAGAATTAGTATTGTTGATAAGTTGCCTCATTTGGTTAGTTTGTATGATAAGTTTGGTGCTGTTGCTCCGGATGATATTGATTTGAAGAATCGTAGGCTTGAATGGGAGATTGAGTCTTTGAATAAGGGAGAAGAGAGAGTGTTTAGTTATATTATTTATTCGAAGGTCGGAGTTGTTGGTAGGTTTGAATTGCCTTCATGTAGGGCGGTTTATGAAAGGGAAGGTCGGGTTCGGGAAGTTAGTTCTAATCGAGCTTTTTTTATAAATGATCAGGGGTGATGGGGGTGTGAGGGGGTTTTGGGGTGAATTTAGTTTGTGAGATAAAGTTTAAATAGAGTGATTTTTTATATGGATTATAACCCTCGATCGTATAATGGTTATTACAGGCGGCTGTAGACCGCTTAACGCGAGTTCGATTCTTGCTCGAGGGATTCTATACTTAAATTTAAAAATACTAATGTCATTGTATTTCTATGGAAGGTGATTTGTTAAATAGGGTTAATCAGATTGAAGCGGAGGATGCTAAATCAAATAAATTTAAAATTATTATGATTCTTGTGGGAATTGCATTTTTGTGTGTGGTTGTGTTTTTTGTTATGAGTTCTTTTGGGGAGGAGTTATTTGATAAGATTAGTTTTTTTAAGGGTGATGTTGAAGAAGTAAATGCAAATGTTTCAGGGGTTGATGATGTTGGTGATATGAATGTAAGTTTGAATGAAGCTGAAGCGGTTAATGTAAGTTTGAATGGTACTGAAATTAATGCGAGTTTGAATGGGAGTTCTGTTAATGATACTGTGGGGAATGTTTCGTTGAATCCTGTTGGGGTGATAAAGATGACTAAGATTAGGGGTGTAGATGGTGAGTATTATTGTGATAATGTTACGAATCCTGAACATGAAGTTAGACTTTATACTTATATGAGTGTTAATGGGGTTCGGGAGTTATCTGATGAATTTATTGATAGTGGGAAGATAAATAATGTTTGTAGTTTTTATGAGAATAGTTCTGGGGGAATGAATTATTTTTTTAAATGGGAATGGGATTTGGTTGAAGGGGTTGATGGGTATCGGATTTATCAGTATTATTCTTGGAATAATACTTTGAGAAATTATAGTTATTATATTGATATGAAATCTGATGCTCAGTTGTTGACTGATTTGGGATTGGATGGTTGGGCTTCTGTGTGATTTGTTTTTTTTCTTTTGTGAAAGTTAAAGAGAGTTATTTACCTCTTCCGCGAAAGGTCGGCTTAGAGAATCTTTGATTCTCTAATTCTCTAACTCTTTTTTGAAGAGTTGGACACTTACGCCTTTCCTTTTTCGCTTCCGAATATTATTATGTTCTCAAGAATTTTGGATATTAAAGATGAGTTTGTTTATTGATAAAATGGTTTTTAATTTGTAGTTTTTGTTTTAAGTAGATAAATGAATGGTTTAGTAGATTATTTTTATTCAAAAGACTTATAATCATTCTTTGCTTCTTTTTATTATGGAAAGTCGGAAATATAGGAAGATTGTTTTTGTTGTGATTTTTAGGAGGATGCAATTTGGATTGCAGTATTTGATACTTAAGCGAAAGCTTCATTGGAAGGGATGGGAGTTTCCGAAGGGAGGAATTGAAGGAGGGGAGTCGGCTTTGAAGACTATTAAGAGAGAAATTAAAGAAGAGACTGGACAGGTTCCGTATTATATTAAGAAGTATAATAAGATGGGTAAATTTGAGCATAAGGATCTTGAGAGTTTAAAGTTGGGATTTGCGGGAAGTAAATATCGTTTATATTCTGCGAAGATTAAGGAGGGGAAGGTTAAGGTTGATCCTAGAGAACATGAGGATTATAAGTGGGTGGATTTTAGGGGAGGGATTAGACATTTGGAGTGGGAAAATCAGAGAGAGGCTTTGAGGGTTGTTAAGGATAAACTTGAAGAGATATATCATTTGAAGGTTGAGAAACCTGTTTTTAAGAAAAAGTTTGCGAAAAAGAATCCTGTTAAAAAGACTTTGACAGATAGGCAGAAGCGAGGTTTGAAGAAGACTAAGAAAAGGGTTATTAGAGGACGGAAGAAGTAGTTTTAAGATGGGGATTCAATTTGATTCAAGCAAGGGACAGCATTTGTTAATTAATGAAGATGTTTTAAAAAAGGAAATTAGTGTTGCGAAGATTAAGGATTCTGATAAGGTTATTGAGATTGGTGCTGGGGCGGGAATGTTGACGAAGGAGTTGGTTAAGAAATCTGGGAAGGTTTTGGCTTTTGAGATAGATGAGAAATTTAAGAAATATTTGGATGAGCTTTCTGGGGTTAATAAAAATTTGAGAATTGTTTATGGTGATGCTCTTAAGGTTGATTGGAGAGGTTATGATAAGATTGTTTCGAATATTCCCTATGTTTTGTCTGAGCCGATTGTTAGTAAGGCTATTATTGATGGGATTGATGAATTGGTTTTGATTGTTGGTGCGAAGTTTAAGGATTTGCTTTCATCTGAAAAATTTGAGCATTCTAGGATTGGGGTTATTGCTAGTTTGTTTTATGATTTTGAGGCTATTTTGAAAGTTGATAAAAAGGATTTTAATCCTGTGCCGAGTGTTAATTCTTGGTTGATTAGGTTGGTTCGGAAGAAGAAGGTTTCTAAGATTGATTCTATTTTACAGTCTGTTGTTGTTCGGAAAGGGAAGATTAAGAATTCTATTATGTATGGGTTGGTTAATGAGGGAAAGACAAAGCGAGAGGCTAGGGAAATAATTGCTGGAACGAAGATTCCTTTGGAGATTCTTGATAAGCCGGTTAAGATGATGACTGGGAAATTTATTCTGAGATTGAAGGATGATTTGGTAGGGATTTAGGTTAGTGTTTTAATTCATTAGTAGTTTCAAATGGAAATATTTATATATTTGAAAGTCTTATGAATATTGTAAAATGCAATTTAAAGTAATAGAATTCAAACAGGCGACATGTAGTAATAGAGATTATCAATTGAATGATGCTGAGTTGAAGTTTGAAATGGCAAGTAAGGAAAGAAAGTGGAATGCCTTAAAGAAAGAGCGAGAAGATGTTCTGGAATTAGCTTTGGCTGGATAATTTTTTATAGGTTTATCGAGGATAATTATTTATTGGTTCTAAAGATTTTTGTTACCCCTTGGGATAGTGAATTTATATCGCAAAGGTTTAAAAAGTAAAAATGTTATTCTAAATTAATTAAATTTGTTGTTTTTAAAAAAAATGGAAGAAGACGAGACACAAACTACAGAAGAGGCTACAGAAGAAGCTACTGAAGAGACTGAAGCACCAGCTGAAGAAGCTGAAGCGGAAGAAACTGCAGAAGAACCTACTGAAGAAGCTGCTGAAACTGAAGAAGAACCTGCTGAAGAAGCGGAAGAAACTGAAGCTGAAGCAGAAGAACCTGCTGAAGAGACTGAAGCTGAAGAAGCTGAAGAATCTACAGAAGAGCCTGTTGCTGAGTCTGAATCTGAAGAAGAAACTGCGGAAGAACCTGCTGAAGAAGCGGAAGAAACTGCGGAAGAACCTGAAGAAGAGACTACTGAATAAATTTTATTTTTATTTTTTTTATCCTTTTTAATTTAAGGTTATATTGACCTTATTATTATTTTTATCTAACTGTGTTAGATTTGTGATTGTTTTAATTTTTTAGAGGGGGGGATTTTTTCGCCCCGCGAAAATCCGTTCCTTACGTCACTCAGAGAATCCAAGATTCTCTGATTCTTCAAAAAGAAGGGTTTTTGAAGACTTTCCCATTTTCGCCCGAAGTATTGTTAGGTTGTCAAGAATTTATTTTTGATTAGGAGTATTTTTGGTTATGGGGGTAGGGTGTTTTATTGTTTTTTGATTAGAGGTATTTCAGGTTAGGGGTATTATTATTTTTTAGGGAGAGTTTATGAGCTATTTATTCAAGTTCTATGCTTGCTTTGTTATTTTTCTCGTTCATTTCTTGAATATTATTTTCTTGATCTATTATGAATATTATTTCGTCTGGATTTTTGTGAATTAGTTTTAGATTTTGTATTTCTATGGAGATTCCTGCACCATAGTTTATAGGTCCTAGGTCTCGGCTTTCGGCTAGTTTGTTGTCATCTAGTATGTTTAGAGTGACGTTTGAGCTTTTGATTGTTCCTGAATTTTTTATTGTGAGATTGAAGTCCAGGTATCTTCCTTTTTTTGTTGCGTTTATTGTGTCAAAATAAAGGTCGGGTAGGTTTTTTTCTGAGTATAATTTTATTAATTTGTTGATGATTTTGGGGTTTAATTTTTGGTCGCATGATTCTAGGTAGGGGTACATTAGATCGTTTGGATTTGATGAGTGGTCGAATCCGAAAACGTGCATTAGTTCGTGTGTTTCAATGTTTGCCCATTCGCATTTTTTTGCTCTTGCAGGTTCTGCGAATAAAAGTATTTCTCCATCGTTTATGATTGCGTAGTCTTTTGTTTGGATTATTTTTTTTGCTCCGCCTTCTCCTGCTATGAAGTAGTTTTCTTTGGAGGCTTCTTTTCCATTTTCTGTGCAAGTTACTTGGATGTCTGGTTTTTCGATTGTTTTTTGGAATGTTATTTGGGGGACTTTGTTTGTTATGTAATTGAAAGCTTCAAGTATTCTTTGTTTTTTTCTTTGTTCGCAATTTGGGTCTAGATTGTAGGTGATTAAGTTATGGTTGAATTTCATGTTTGGGAGGAATTGTGCTCCTACTTGTAATGATTGGTTTACTATTTTGGGTTGGATTGGTTGGAGGTTGAAGTTTAGTTCTTGAGGTTCTCCAGGGATGTTTAGGTATACAAGGTATGATGCGATTATTATTAGAGATATTAGGGCTAGAGTTAGGATTAGGTTTAGTGTTGTTGTTAGGATTGAGGTTTGGGGTTGTTGTTTTAATTGGTTGGAGTTGTTAATTTGTGGGAGGTTGTTGGGGGTTTTGGGTGTTCGTGGGTTGGGAGGAGTTTTGGGTTGGGAGTTGGTGGGTTTGGGAGGGGTTTTAGGTGCCATCTTTTTATTAGGAGGTGAGGGGGTTATTTAAATTTTGTTGGTTGGGATTGTTCTTCCTCTTGCGGAAGGCCGGTTCAGAGAATCAAAGATTCTCTGACTCTTCAAAAAGAAGGGTTTTTGAAGATTTACACCTTTTCCCTTCCGCTCCGAAGTATTATTATGTTGTCAAGAATTTTATTTTGGTTATGAGATTTTTTGAGAAAGGTTTGGGTATTTTGGGGGAGGATAAAGTTTAAAAATGCAAGATGTTAGGATATTTTATTCAGAGAAAATTAATTTTCTCTGACTCGTGAAAATCAAGGGCAGTAGGCCCATTGTTTTTCAGATGTTGAGCTTAGGCTTAAACATATGCCCCGATAGTATAGCGGTTAGTACTCTACCCTGTCACGGTAGCATCCCGAGTTCAAGTCTCGGTCGGGGCGTTTTCTTAATGGTGGTTGGGTCGGGTTTTGGGAGTTATTTGGTGGGGAGAGAATTGAATAAGGAGAGTTTAAGTTGAGTAATTTCATTTTTGGGTTTCAAGGGGATTGGGTGTTCAAAGGTTTTCAAGGGGGTTGGGTTTAGGGTGTTGGAGGTTTAAGGTGAAAAATGGAATTAGGAGTAGGTCGGTGGTGTTTTATTTTTTACAAAAGTATTTTATATCATTGAATCTAAGAATTATTATGAAAGAAGATTGTGCGGAGATTGATTTAAGTGAACAAATTAATAATCCTTGGAGTAAAGATACTTCCTTGGCTATAAAGAAAAAAAGAACTTATTTTTCTGTTAAAATTAAAGGTAAGGATAAAAATTATTTGAAGTCTAAATTTATTAGAAATGTTAAAACTAGGGCAGATAGAAAACATAATCAACAAGTTATTGTGATAATCTATTGTTTTCTTTTGTATCATTTATTAAAAATAACTGAGGGTTTATCTCGAGAAATTAAAATTTGTAATGATGTTTCTCCAACTTGGGCTGTGAATAAAAATTTAGATGCTATCTGTATGATAAATAAAGAAATTTTAATGACTCATAGATTTAGATTGAGATTTAAGAAAAAGGGTGATGGAAATTCAAAAGCGCATCATATTGCGAAGGATGTTGCGAAAGGGAGAATTCCTGCAAATATTATTTTTAAAAAACAACATATAGAAATTTTAAGTGGTTTGATTAAAAAAATAATGTAAGCAAAGTGAGAATATCCCCAAGCTCAGTTAAGGCCTTTCGTCCGAAACTATTAGGCCGCACATGAGTCCCTACTTACACTAATAGATTTAGGTAATTGTTATATATAAATTTTTTGGTTTATTGGGTTTAGGGATTTGAGGGGTTTCAAGGGGATTGGGTTTAGGGTGTTGGAGGGGGTTTAAGGTGTTCAAAGGTTTTCAAGGGGGTTAGGTGGAAAATGGAATTAGGAGTGGGTCGGTGGCGTTTTATTTTCACATCATTTTTTAAACATTTTTCTCTTTAAAGAATCATGAAAAAACATGAAACAAAATATTTCGCTTTATTGCCGATTGGTATGATGTTTATTATTTTAGGCATTACTTCTGAGGGGAATACCAAACCTGCATTTATTCTTGCTGGAATAATATTTTTAATTGCTTCTTTCGTTAATAAAGATAAATGGATGAAAAATAAAAAATAAGGTAGTTTAACAAAATCTATTTGCTCGGTCGGGGCGTTTTTTACTAATATTTATATATTCAAATTGATTTTTTAATTAATGAAATTAGGCAATGTAACAATAAATAAAAATGCTGTGGCGGTTGGGCTAGTTTTTGGTGTTGGACTTGGCTTGGCATTAAAAAGTATATTATTGGGAGTAATGTTTGGAATTTTATTTTACGTTGCATTAAAAAATGAAGCATTAGAGGGATTAAAGAAGAAGAAGAAATAATATTATTTCTCTGCCTTTAGATCAGTATCAAAAAAATCTGCAAAAAGTTTCTAACTTTTTTAGGGCAGATTTTTAGGCTCATCAAAACGACTCCATTATTTTTTTAAACTGGAGTCTTTAAGTTTTGATGATAATCCGAATAATTCCCCTCATAACTTTTGACTTTCTTACCCTTAATCTCTAATATACGTGTGGCTACTTTATCCATGAAATGTCTGTCGTGTGAAACAATGATTACTGCTCCTGGGAATTCTCTGATGGCTTTTTCTAGTGAATCTTTAAGATGGAGGTCGAGATTATTTGTTGGTTCGTCTAGTAAAAGGATTTCGTTATTATCTAATGTGATTCTGAGCATGTTTAGTCTACCTTTTTCTCCGCCTGAAAGCTTCTTTATCTTTTGGTTGCAGAAGTTTTTTTCAAAACCAAATCTTGCAAGAGTTGAAATTAAAAGTCCGTGATTCTTTCGAGTTTCTTTTTCAAGAAAGTCTATTACAGTTTGTTCTGGATCTATGCCTCTTAATTCTTGATCAAAATAACCTATCTTTAAGTCTTTTCTTTTATGAATAGAACCTCGAGTTATTTCTTCGTCTCCTATGATCATCTTTAGCAAGGTAGTTTTTCCGGCTCCATTTCCACCGATGATTGCTATCTTCTCCCCTTGATCAATTGCTTCATTTACATTTTCAAAAAGCAAATTAGATTCAAACTTTTTGGATAAATTAAGAAGACGGCATACTTCGCATTTATGTAATTCTTTATTTGTGAATTTTATTTTAATATCAATCACTAAATCTTTGGGATTTATTCCGATTATAATTTTTTCTGCATCTCGTTCTAGCCTGTCTGCAGTAGACTTCAAACTTTTATTTCCAGCAATAGATGCCCAGTGGCGATTTTTTGCTGCGGATTCTAGCATCTTTTCTTTTCTTCGAGTTGAATCTTTGAATTTTTTCGCTAATAATTTTAAGTGGACAATTTCTTCTGCCTCGTATTTCTCATAGCGCCCAGCATATTTTTCTAAGGTCTTTCCTTCAATTTTCCAAACTTCATCAGTTACTTCATTTAAAAAATATCTATCGTGAGAAATTACTATTAATGATTTTATATTTTCTTTGATATATTCTCCTAACCATTCGGAAGTTTCTAGGTCTAGATGATTTGTTGGTTCGTCTAATAAATAAATGTCGGCTTCTTTAGCAAGACATTCTGCAAGACGTAATTTTATTTTTTGTCCTCCGCTTAATTCAGATATTTTTTGATTAAGGACTTCTTTATCCAGTCCTAGGTATCCTAAGATTTTTATTAATTTAGATTCTTCAATAACCGCAGATTCATCTGTTAAAAGAAGATTATAACGATCCATTATTGAATTAAATTTTTTTTCATCATCATAAATTTCTGGATTTTCCAACTCTTTCTCTATTGCCTTTTTCCTATCTTCTAGCTCCTGAGCTTTATCCTTCAAATGTTCTTTTAATGTTTTATCGATAAGTCCGAAGTTATTTTCTTGCTCCATCATACTTATTTTAACGCCGTCAGAAATTATCCTTCCTTCAAAGTTTTCTTGTCCAACTAAACATCTTAAAAATGTAGTTTTACCAGAACCGTTTTTTCCAACTAATGCGACTCGTTTATTTGGACGGATAATTATATTTAGGTCTTCGAGTAAATTTTCTCTTTCAAATCCTTTGGTAAAATCAGTTATAGAAATCATTTTAATTAATTCTCTTTGATGAGATTAAGTCTCATTGAGGGATTAGATCTTAGGATGTGCAAAACAAACTAATAAACTCAGCGCTAAGACTAGAATTTTTCATGCCGATATTTTGTTTGTTATCCATATTAATTTTAAATTTTAGTGGCTTTTAAATCTTGGCATTGGTGGTTTGGGATAGTTTTAAATAATTTGATTTTTTAATTTATTTATGAAAAGAAAAATAATTCTCAATCTTGCAATAAGTTTAGATGGATATATTTCTGAAAAGGATGGGGGTTTTGATTGGATTAAGGGTGAGAAGGATAAAACTCTGGATACTAAAAAGAAATTTGATTTTTCGAAATTTATAGGGAGCGTGGATATTATTGTTATGGGGAAAAAGGCGTATGAAGATGCTCCAAAAGAGGGTATGGAAATGTTCAAATCTAAGAAAATTTTAGTAGCGAGTCATAGTGAATTGAAGGATAAGCCTGATAATATTGAAATAATGGGTGGAGATATTGTTAAAAAGATAACTGAGTTGCAAAAAGAAAATGGGAAAGATATCTGGTTATATGGGGGTGCGGGCTTAACTGATGCTTTTGTTAAGGCGGAGGTTATAGATGAATATATTATTGGAGTTATACCGATTATTTTAGGGGACGGGAGACATTTATTTTTAGGGAAGAATCCTAGAATAAAACTTCATTTAGAGGAATTTACTTCTCAAGATGGAATTGTTATATTGAAATATGCAAGACGATAATTCTTTTAGATAGCTTTAAGAGCCTTTTTTATAGAATTTTTAAAGGCACATTAACATCCGAACTCGAGATTAATTTTTAGTCCTTTGATATTTCGTTTTAATTTCCCATTTGCCAATGTACGAATAAGATTTAAATCACGAATTTCTTTCAAATACATCCCTATTGTCGCGGGAGATTTTCCAAGTTCCCTCGCTATTGTAGAACTATTACGTGTTCCATCTGCTAGGGATAATATCTTTAAACCTATTTTGCTTTTTAAAATACGTGTGATTTCTTGTATCTCTTTTTCTCCAGAGATTTTGAGCATGACTTCGTTAACTTCATTGCTTATGGTAAAATATTTTTCCTTATGGGCTTGAAGATATGCAAATAGGTTTTTTGAAAGAGGTTGTTTGATTTCATCATTATCTTTATTTTTTAATTCTGATTTCAATTCAGAAAAACTGTAATTGCTTCCAGGCTCAATGGTAAGTTTTTCTAAGTATTCAAATATTCTTTCGTATGTGTCCCAAATAAATTTTTTTGGAATGTCCATAGAATTTATTATATCTGTAATAGTTTCTTCTTTCATGTTCCATTCAGGAATGTTGAAATCCTGTATAAAATAAGCATATGAACTTTTAATTAAAATTGGTTTTTTGGAGTTAATTAATCCGTCACGCTTCATGATTTCTCTAACCTCATAATAAATTTTTTCTTTATTTTCTCCGAATAAATTAAGGTGCATTTCAGAGCTTACATCTTCCGGATAGAGTTTGTTGAAGTAATTACAGAAAAATATATCTATAGATATTTGAAAAAGATTTGATATTTTGACTACTGGTAAATAATCCTGAGATTTCATTTGAGATAATACTGTGTAGAATTGTTGAAAAATGTCTTGATCCTTATATTTTATTAGACGTTTCCATATTTCTGAAGATTTGTATACTTCAATATTGGTAGCTGGAATACCTATTGAAATTGCCATATTTTTTAACTCGGTTATTCGTTCATCAATAAATTTATTTTGATCAATTATTTTTTGAGATGTGCACAATTTCTTAAAATAAGGGTTTGCAATAGAGTTAGTATCTCATAGGACTAAAAAAATCTTGAAATTATTGTCTTTGATCAACTTCTTTATATCATGTAATGCAAATAATATTGTGTAGTTTGGAGTAATATATGTGAAAGAGCAAAATAAATTTATTTGTTTACCTTCGTTAATTAGTGGCTGAATTTTTTGTTTATAACCTTTTTGATCTTCTTCAATTATATTAAACATTTTATATTTCTCCAGATATGTTAAGTAAAAAATTTAATGGTATATAAGCTTTTCCTTTAATATAATTGTTATTTTTTAAGTAGAATTTCTAATAGCCTTTATAAAAATAATTTAATAATAAATTGTATGAGACATAATAAACGACAAGTATTGGAACGATTCATGGACCATATGGGTGATGGACTTGAGGGTATGACTACTGCAAGAGATATTGTAAAACAGGCTTCGATTGAAGCTCCAGGAGCAATGATTTCTAGATATGATTCTGGTAAGGAAGAAAATGGCTATTTAGCTGATGCACTTAATGTTCGAACTCGTGAAATGAAGGCAGGTATGCTTAGACTTAAACACACAGATATTCCTGAACAAAGTAAAACCATTGTATTGGGCAGTTTGGTTGAAATTGAGAATTTAGCGGATAATGATAGTGAAATGTATTTTGTTTTACCCTATGGTGGTGGGGAGTTTATTGAATATGACTTAACAGAAATTATGGTTGTAACCCCTGATTCGCCTTTGTTTAAGGCCATGGTAGGGAAAGGGGTCGGAGAAGAATTTATTTTGAACACTCGTGCTGAAGTCAAATATAAAATTTTAGATTTACAATGATTTTATCCAAAAAAATTTATCCATTTATTGTAGTTGATGGGGTTGATGGGGTTGGGAAGTCAACGCTTGTCACAAATCTAGCAGATAGTTTAGGATTTGAAAGCTATAAAACTCCTTCGGCAAAATATCGAGCAGTTAGAGGCCACTTTGATTCATTAGCTCAAACAAATCCTATGGAACGCTTTAATTTTTATGCGGAAGGTGTTCGTGATTCTTCTGAAGAAATTTTAGAATCATTAGAATATACTGGAGTTGTTGCAGATAGATATCTGGACTCATTGCAGCTTTATCATGAGGCGCTTGTAGGCAAATCTCTTAATCAAGAAGTTAAAGATCTTGATGTGCATTTGCCAAATTTGAGAATTATTTTAAATGGAAATGAAAGTGAGCTTTTTAATAGGAGAACTGAGAGGGCAATTTTATTCGGCGCTTTACAAGATTCTTTAGAATCAGATCGGCAACTTATGGCAGATATGGTTGATAGGTATCAATCACTTAATCCTGTAACGCCTCAGAGAGATTTACTATACATTGATACTACAGATATTAATGAATCGGAGGTATTAGGATTATGTTTGAATCACTTGACTCGCCACAAATTTTTAAATTAGATTTTCCCAAATCTGTTGGACTTCCAGTTATGGATGATTTTGAAGTTAATCGGGGCCCGGGATATTTGAGAATTCAGTTATTGGATACATGTAATGAGCGATGTGGTTTTTGTTATAATGAGGGATCTGATATTGAGAATAGAACGATTGATGAAGATATGTTCTGGCGTATAATCTCTGCTAGCGTTAATCTTGGAAAGAAAAAGTTTGGGTTTACAGGAGGCGAACCTACAATTCATCCTAAATTTTCAGATTATGTTTTACAGTTAAAGTCTTTTTATCCGTCATCACATTTAAATGTTACAACTAATGGAACTAAGTTAGATTCTTTAGCAAAAGGAGTATTAGATGGTGGAATTGATAAATTAACTGTTTCGCTTCATTCACTTAATGAAGCTAAGTATAATGCTATTACAAAAACCGGTTTTCATAAAAAAGTGTTATCTAATTTAGAAACTTTAAGAGACTATCCCAATATGGATGTATCTCTAAATATGGTGGTAGGTAGAGAAAATCTTAATGAAGTGATACCTATGATTGGGTATGCAAGAGAGCGAGGTTTTGAATTAAAGATATTAGATATTTTGGGAGATGTTGAAACCCATGTTCCCTATGACCAGATACAGGAAGAAATTGATTTAGCTGAACAAACTTATGGAAGTTTAGATGAAGTAGTAAGACTTAAATCAAAAAATTATTCTCCAAAATGTGATGAATGTTTTTCTAAACCTGTCTGTGGGGAAGGAAATTATCTTCGTCTTACCGTTGATGCTAGATTAATGCCTTGTCTCTATCGTCCAGATCTTGTACAAAAAGTAAACAATACTGACTCGGATGCGGTTATTACAGATAAGATTGCACTGGGATTTCGTAGGATAGTGTATGACAACAAATAATAAAAAGGCTTTAAAATAATAGATATAATGGTTGAAGTAGAAATTAGATTTAAAACAAATGAATTGGCTGCAAATAAGTTGAGAGAGTTGGCTGAAGAAAAATCAAGTTCAGAAGAAACTGATTATTATTATAAGTTTGGCAAGGATGAT
>CAYNOY010000023.1:0-15751 GCA_964399015.1 Candidatus Woesearchaeota archaeon
GTGGATGGTTTTTTGGTTGAAGGGGTTTTGAAAATATAGTTCGCTTGTTCCAAGCGAAATCTTATTCTATAGATTTTGGGAAGACTTCGTCTAACTCAAAATCTTATTCTTTCTGACAGTGTGTAAACTTTGGGATTATGAGATAACTTCCGCTGTTAGACTCCCTAAACCTGCGAAGGCTAAATTTTAGTGTAACGTGCTTGTGAACCCATATAATTAAAAACTTAAAATACTTTTAAAAAATATGAGAGAATTATTAAAAACTAGTAAAGGGAAATTAGTAAAGGATCATAAATGCGGAATAAAGGAATGCAAAAATCTTACAAGAGATTACATTTGGTTTGGAGGATCTATGCTTCCGGTTTGTGAAAAACATAAAATATATGCAGAAAAAATTAAAGGAAAAGAAAAAATCGAAAAAGATATGGAAAATCCTAAATAAAGAGAAATTCCTAAAAATCGCTATCCCTTCGGAGCAGAGCTTCGGGGTATTTCGCGATTTTTCTAGACGGATTTTCTCTGTCTTTCCAGCAGGGATCGGAGCAGAGCTCCGGGGTATTGACCCTGCTAGAAATAAAGATTGCGTATTATTTCAATAATTTATTAAGAATCTGATTAACTTCTTGTCCGCTGACTTTTCCTTTGAACTTTTGCATGATTAATCCCATATATCCACCTATGCTGAGACCTGGTTTTGATTTTATTAAATTTGCTATTTCTGTTTCTATTTCTTCTGTGTCTGCTTTTTCTATTTTGATTGCTTCTTCAAATGATTTGCCTTTTGCTATTTCTTCCATGACATGCTTTGCATCTTTTTCTGTTATTTTGTTGTCTCTTATTGCTTGAAGTATTGATTCGATTATGTCGATGGTTAGTATGTTGTCTATGTCTTTGATGTCTTCGTGTGATGCGATTTCTTTAGGTATTTCGATTATTGTTTTAGCTATGAAAACTGGGTCGTTGATTATTTTGAGTAGTGCTTTGAATTCGTGGAATTTGTTTTCTTGAGTTAGTGATTTTATCATGTGTTCTGAAAGTCCTTTTTGTTTTAGTTCTTGGCTAATTTCGGATCTTAATCTTGGAAGAGTTTCTTTTGCTTTGTTGATTATTTGTCTTGATATGTTTAGAAGTGGGAGGTCTGTTTCAGGATACATTCTTGATGCTCCTGGCATTGGTCTTAGGAATTCTGTTGTTCCATCTGGAAGTGCATTTCTTACTTCTGAGTTTAATTGTTTTTTTGTTTTAGTGTTTTTTTGTTGTCTTTTTAATTCTAGTTCTACTGTTTTTATCATCATCTTTGGATCTTGGAAGCCTTTGATTTCTATTCTTGGATGACCTGGCGTTGAGATATTTATGTCTTGTCTTATTGTTCCAATTCCCCTTTTGACTTTGCAACTTCTTAAAATGTCTCCGATTAAGAGTGCTGTTTCTTTTGCGTGTTCTGGTGATGTTATGTCTGGGTCTGTTGCTATTTCAACTAGTGGGACTCCGAGCCTATCTAGTTTCCAAGTTTTAGTGTTTTTGTTTTCTTCTTTTTCTGAGGAAGGTCTTGCTGAATCTTCTTCTAAAAGTAGTGCGTTGATTCCTACTTTTCCTTGAGATGTTTCTACGTGACCGTTTCTTCCGATTAATACTGTTCTTTGAAATCCTGAAGTGTTGGAACCGTTTACAACAGTTTTTCTCATTATTTGTGCGATTGGTTGGATTTCACAATTTAGTAATAGTGCTATGTGGATTGCGATTTGCAATGCTTCTTGATTGATTAGGTGAGGGGGTTCTTCGTCTAATTCTATTAAACAAGTTGTGTCGTATCCTTGATAGATGAATTGTTTATCTTGCTTTGCTTCGTGTTTTGCCGCGATATCTATTTCTCCTGATTCACCGGCTACTGCGTGGAGTTTTCTTTTGATTTCAAATTGAGGTTTGTCTTTTCTAAGAATAGAAGGGCAGTTGCAAAATAATTTATGAGTCTCTAATTGTTGATGGATTTCTAAACCTGATTTCATTATTGGTTTTTCTGAGGAGGTTGGTTTTTCTTTCATAGAATTATAATGTGGATTGGGGTTAAAAAGTTTTGGGGTTGATTACTTGATATTGTTCGGGGTTTTCTATTTGTCTTGCTAAATCTGCTGGGCTGTAAACTCCTAACTTAGAATTCATTGCCTGGATTTTTGCATTACATCTTTCTGTTGATCTTAAATTTTTTCCGTTAAAATGAAGTTCTTCTGCATCAACATATTCAACTCCATTTAACCAAAACCATGTTGCTCTGTTGTTTCCGTCTTCTAAATAGATGTTTCTGTTAACATTGCTTATTGCAGGTTTATCTGGAAGATGGTCAAATGTTCCGTGTGTTTTCCAAACTTCTGTTAAAAATCTAAGAGATTCTGGATTTGGTGCTGATTCTAGCGGGGTTAGAAAAGGGATTAGAAATCGTTGCATTGTGAATACTCTAGCATAAGTTCTAGTGCGGATTTAAATTCTTGAGAGTCTATATCTATTCCGTTTTTTCTTGAAGCTTCTATAACGCATCCAATATCATATAGGTCTTTTCTAACCTTATATCCTTGAACCTTTAACATTATTTCTTTGGAACTTAATCTTCCTAAATCTTCTAGATTTAATTGTCTTTCAGCGGCAATAGCATCTATATCTTCCCGAGATTTTAATGGGTCGATGTCACCCATTCTTCCTTGTTTTAATTGTTCTAAAAGTTCTTCTGCTTCAGGTTCTAATGGAATATCTAAAACTCTATGAGAGTTATTAATTCTATCAACCTTGTTTACTATAATATCAATAGGATGTTGATATCTCACTGGAACCCCTTGGTATTCTGTTTCAATTGCTCTGTCAAATTCGTGTTTTATTTTGTCTTTTAATCCAAGGTAGTAATATTGTGTGAAAGAATTTAATCTTATGAATAAATTGTCTTTTAGTCCTTCAAAGGATACTTGGGCCCAATTTTCTGCTAGTTCTCGGCTGGTTGGAAGGCCTTTTTTTTCGATATCTTGCGATAATTTTTTTGACCATTTTTTTCTTTCTTTTCCTGGTACAAAGTGTTCTGGAAAAATGTCTACATCGTCGGTTGGCCTAAATAGTTGGATTTCGTCTCCTAATAATAGTTGCGTTGCTACACCCCCTGCTAAGAGAAATCTTTGACCTTCTAAGTAGGCTTCACTTTCTGCACTTTTTCTTACTGCATACTGAAATAACTCATTATTCAAGGTGTAATTAAAATCTAACATCTTATTATGATAAGTAAAAAAATCTTATTTAAATCTTTCTATTGTATCTACTCATTAGTTACGACATATTTTGGAGATTTTAGATTGTTGGAAACTTATTTAAAGTCATTATTGTTTTAATGGGTATGAATGCGAAAAAAGGGTTGCAAGAAGTTGGTAAGAGTCTTATGAAACCTGCTAAAGAAGTTGAGAAGATTGGTGATGGTGTTGCTAAGATGCTTGTTAGTCCATTTATTCAGGATAGGAGGAAATTAACTATTGGTGAAAAGACCTCGGATGCTTTGACTAAGTGGGCTGGAAGTTGGACTTTTATTTTAAGTTTTTTTGGGTTTTTGGTTTTATGGATGATTGTTAATACTTCGTGGTTAATTTTTGGGGGGGCGTGGGATATTTATCCGTTTATCTTATTGAATTTAGTTTTATCGTGTTTAGCTGCGATTCAAGCTCCTATAATTTTGATGAGTCAGAATCGTTCAAATCAAAAAGATAGAGTTCGAGCAGAATATGATTATCAAGTTAATAGAAAGGCAGAGAAAGAGATTCAAGAGATTAAGAAACAGTTGAATCGTATTGAAGATAAGATGAAGTAAGTTTTCTTTGTTAGATGGTTATAAATTAATTGATTATGTTTTGTATTTGTTGTTTCCCGACTCCGCGGAAAGTCGCTCATGAAATCGCTTTCCCCTCCGAGAATTGAAACAATTCTCGGAGGCCAAAAAACTAGTGCTGTAGGCACGTAGTTTTTCCGGTTTCCTTCCCCCAATTACTATTATGTTCCAATAGAAGATTATAAAAAGTTTGATTCCTTATGTTAATTATTATGGCAAAAAAAGTTATGAGAAAAGTAAAAAAAATTATAGATGGGGATACCTTGGTTGTAAGTAGTCCTGTAAGTGGTTCAAAATATATAAGGATTGCAGGAATAAATGCTCCAGAAAAAAGACAAAAAGGATATCAAACAGCAAAAGCTAATCTTAAAAGTAGGATCGGTGGAAAGAAAGTTTGGGTTACTCCTGTTGGCAAATCTTATAGCAGAATTGTTGCGAGAGTTCGAAAAGTAAGAAAAGATAAAAAATAATTAATAAATAATCCTAGAATTGATACTACTATTGTAATTATTGTAAAAATGATTAATAAAATATTTGTAATTTCTTGTTGTAATAAATGTTCATCCTTAATATTAAAGTGGAACATCTTTTGAAAAAATATTATCTCTCTTTTTCTCTCTAAATTAAAATTTAACCAAAATTCTCCTGAAATAGGTGAGAAAGTTTTATCGAACCAAATAGTACTTATATCTCCAGGATTTAAGGTATGTAAGTCAAATATTTTTGAAGGGATTATATCAAAATTTACATTTGATTTAAATGGCGTTGCTATCACCCCCTTAATAATTCCACCTTCAAAAGAAACATTCCCAATATTTTTTATTTTTATTCCGTATTCAAATTCATTATTTTGAATTATTTTCCTATATCCAATTTTTCTAAATTTAGAAAGAGACCTACGAATTGGAATTATTTTAAGATCATCTTTTATCATTCAATAATATCTTTTCTATCGCTTTTAATAATTATTATATTTGGTAATAGGCATTCTTAAGATTTAAGCTTCTATGCTGACATCAAAAGATTCTGAAGAGTAGAATTTTTGATCGGTTGTAGCATCTATATTATCTGCTTTGATTTCTACATTGTATCTTATTAAACATAATGGTGCTGTTTCAGGGATTTCAAATCTTATTAGCCATATTTTTGTTTGACCGGGTGCAAGAGTTATGGAACCTTCTTTTCCTAATTTTATCCAAGACATTGCTTCTTTTTCTTTTATCTTACAGCTGTTTTCTGCCATGGATACTTCGTATTTGAATTTGGAACCGTCTTGGACATCTCTTACTTGATTCTTTACTCCGAATCCAACACCCCAATCTTGCCCTTGATTTATTTTTGCTAAGTTGTCTGCTAGATAGATTACCATTTTTTTATCTTCTACAAATAATTTTCCTATTTCGTCTTCGACTTTTTGGTTCATTTGATCTACGTTGTATTTTGCACCTGAGAAAATTGCTCTGATTAAAACTAAACCTAGGATAAGCATTGACATTGATAGGACTAATATGACTATTGTTGTCATAGATAACTCCATTGCTCCTCGTTTATTTTTAGAAATTTTTTTAAGTTGCATTTTTCCCCTTTTATAATTATTTTAGGGGGTGGTTGTTTATAAATGTTTTTGTGGAATTGGAGGTTGTTGAATTATTATGAATTGAAAATATAAAGTTTTGTGAATATTTATATAACATAAATTCTTAAGGTATGTATGAAAAAAGGGATTAGGGCGCAGGTTACTGTGTTTATTATTGTGGGGCTTTTAATAATTGGGGGAGTTGTTTTTTATTTTAATAGTTATACTGCTAAAAGAAATGTGGAGTATTTTTCTCAGGAAGGAATTAAATTTGAGGTTGATAATATTTATGCGAGTATTATTACGTGTTTGGAGGAGGTTGGGATTGATGGTTTGGAGGTTATTGAAAATCAGGGAGGGTATTATGAGGTTCCGTTGAAATATTTGGATGTTAATGATTTGGAGGATTTTAATGAGAGTGGTGTTGAAGGTTTTGTTCCTTACTATTATTATGAAGGAGAATATTTTATGCCTGAACGAGAGGAGATTGTTGGGGAATTAACTAAATATGTTGATGATAATTTAGATGATTGTTTTGATGATTTTGATTTTCCAGGATTTGAATTAAGTTATGGGAATTTTGAGAGTGATGTTGGGATTAATAATGAAGCTGTTGTTTTTGGGGCTGATGTGAAGTTTAAAATTGAAAGGGAAGGGAGGAAGGTAAGTTTTGATTTGAGTGAGTATCCCGTTGTTGTTAATTCTGCTTTGTCTGATATTTTAGATGTTGCTGAATATATTACTGGGTCGCATAAAGTTGATTCTAAGATGTATTGTATATCTTGTGTTGATGATATGGCTGAAGAGAAAGATGTTTATATTCAGATGATTGATTTAGGGGATGATTCTTTGATGATTACTATTGGAGAAAATAGGACTTTTTTTGAGCCTTATTATTTTAGTTTCTTGAATAAATATACCGGTGAAGAAGTTAGTGATGATTTTGTGTTGAGTGGTGAAGGTGCAGAAGGTTTGCCTTCGGGAGAGATGGATGGTTAGTGTTAGGGGGTTGATGGTTTTTGTTTTTTTGTTGTTGTTAATTGGAGGAGTTTTTGGGGAAGAGGTTGTGATTGGAGATGATGCGGAAGCTTTTGGTGAGAAGATAATTGGGTTGGATGATGCTCGTTTGAAGGCGCAATATTGGTCTGCGTTGTCTGTTCAAGGTAAGGGTGAGGAATTTCAGAAAAAAGTTTTTGATAAATTAGAATATCCTGATACTTATAATATTTATCTTCTTCTTACAAATGATGAGGAGAGAAATACATTTTTAGAATTTGCACATAATGAATTGAGAGAAGTCATTATATGGGGAGAAATACAGCGTAATTCTAATGCACCTATCATTCTTATTTCATTGGAAAATGAAGATTACAGGAGCCTTAAAATTAATGATGGAAGGATAATTATAACTGATGATGATAATATTGAACATTTTATACCTACAAAAGATATAACTGGTTTTAAGAAAATTAGTTTTAGTAAAATAGAGAAAGGTGGAAAAGGATATGCGGTTCATTATTTGGCAGGTGATGAAAAAAGTGGTGCGATTTTGAGTAGTGGGTTTTTGAAGAATGCGGGTGATGGAAAATGGGATGTTGTTGAAGAGGGTAAAAGGGTTGGGGCGTTGAGTTTTGGAAATGAGCCTAAAAATGCAATTTATTTTAGAGGAGTTCCTAATAATAAAGACGGAGTTAGTTTTAGTAAAGGAGATTATGTTTGGCGTGAAAAGGGACGAGGGAGTGATGTTAGTTTTGTGTATGCTGATGGGACTACAATTAGTGCTGATGAAGGAGATATAACCAATGAGGATGGGAGATATTGTGGATATGTTAATGAAAAAGGGATGAGGGGGGCTAGTGAAATTGGAGGTGTTAAGGTTCGGAGTATTCATAAGAATAATGTTGGGTTTAAGTTTGGAGATAAGGTTATTGGTTCTGGGAGTGATAGTGTTGTTGAAATTAAGAAAAAGAGTGGGGGAGATATTGAGGTGAGTTTTCCGAGTAATGTTAGGAATGTTGAGGTTGTGAATCCTGATGGGAATGTTTTTGTTGGGAAGTTGCAGGTTGATGCTGATAAACCTTTGAAGATTGTTAATGGGAAGGTTCAGGGTTTGCAGGTTGATAGGAATGGAGGTGGTGCTTCAGGTGGGAGGGTAAAGTCTTTGAGAGGTAATGTTGGGAATGGGAGGGGGATTCAGGGTTTGGATGTGAGTTATAGAAGTTCTAAAGTAATTAGTGATCCTATGTCTGCTGCAGTTCATGATTATATAAATTCTTATAGGGGTAATAGGCGGGTGAATGGTTTGCAATGGGATGAAAGAATTGCAGAGCAAAGTCGTCAGCATAGTCAGACTATGGCACGAAAGGGTTGGATTAATGGGTGGGGAGATAATAATCATTATGGATTTCAGCAACGTCTTCGTAATCTTGGGGGTGGAGGGGGTTCGGAAAATGTTGCGATGTTTAGTTCAAGTAAATTACTTACTCCCCAGGAGATTGGAGTTCATTTAGCTAAACAGTGGATAAATAGTCGTGGGCATTTGAATAATTTAATTAGTTCAAGGCGTACTCGGACTGGAGTAGGAATTTCTATGACTCGGACTCGTTCTGGGGGTTATGCTTATTATGGGACTCAAATGTTTCAGTTGTTTAGAGTTATGTGTTAAGAGGTTTTGTTATTCTTTCCACTCCGCGGAAAGCCGGCTTAGAGAATCAAAGATTCTCTAATTCTTCAACTCTCTGTTGGAGAGTTGAACACTTCACCTTTCCCTTTCCGCCCCTTGCATATTGATAGTGTTGAAATTTAGGATTTATGGAGATGAGATGTTTGATATGAGAAGGTTTTTAGTTTCTACTTCTTAATCTGCTTAGGGCTTTTTTTGCTCTAACATAGGAATCACTTTTTTTTGATTTTTTTTCTGGAAGAGGTTTTTTGTTTTTGATTTATTTTTTACCATGTTATTTTTAATGTTTCTTTTTTTAAATTAATTTCTATTGATATGTTATTTAGTGAGAATATTTATATAAGGCTAATTCTTAGGGGTTGTATGAAAAAGAGTGTTAGGGCACAGGTTACTGTGTTTGTTATTGTGGGGCTTTTGATAATTGGGGCTGTTGCTGGAGGAGTTTATATTTTTAGGGAGAGTTCTAGTTCGAAGATTGATGAGCAGTTTTTTTCTCAGGTTGCGATTAAACCTCAGTTCGATAATATTCATGCTAATGTTGTGAGTTGTATTGATGATGTTTGTGATGAAGGATTGAGGACGATTGGAGTTCAGGGTGGATATTATAATAAACCTGAAAAGTTTTTTGATTTGGGTTGGGCGTTTGTTCCTTACTATTATTATGTTGGAGATTATTTGATGCCTGAAAGGGGAGTTATTGTTGATGAGTTGTCTGAATATGTTGAGGATAATTTGGAAGTTTGTTTAGATGGATTGAATTATGAGAATTTTGAGATTGGTTTGGGGATGGCTGATGTAGATGTTTTAATTGATAATGATTTTGTGAAGTTTGATATTGATGTGCCTGTTGTTGTGGGGAGGGAAGGGCATAAGATTGATTTGGATTTTGATGATTATAGTGTTGTGAAGAATTCTGCTTTGTCTGATATTTTGGATATTGCCGAGTATATTACTGAGTCGCATAAAGATAGTGCTAAGACGTATTGTATTAATTGTGTTGGTGAGATGGCTGAGGAAAGGGATGTTTATATTCAGACTGCTAATTTGCCTGATGAATCTGTGTATATTATTATTGGGGAGAATAGGACTGGGGATGAGCCTTATTTATTTAGTTTTTTGAATAAGTATAGTGGTAATGAAATTGATGTGTTGATTGATGTTGAGGGGTTTGAGTCGGGTGGTGATGGTGTTGGTTCGGGTGATGGTATTGGGGGAAGTGGTGGTGATGGTGTTGGAGATTTGGAGGTTGCTCCTGGAGTTGTTTAAGATGGTGAGTGGGTTTAAGGTTGGGAAAGGGTTGTTTGTGATTTTGTTAATGGGATTTTTAGTTTTGGGGATGGTTGGTGGGGTGGTTGGGGAAGAAGTTGAATTTGATCTTTATGATATTAATACTTGGGAAAAGGATCCTCAAGGAGTTGTTGATGCGTGGGAAAGTGATCCTCGAGCAATCCAAACATGGGAAGATGCTACTCCAGAGGTGAGAAAGAAGTTTTTTTTAGAAGATATTAAAGATGATGATGTTCGGAAGAAATTAACAGACAATTGGAGAATGCAAGGAAAAGCTGATGAGTATCTTAGTGGATTTTGGGGGGCTGAAATAGAAGGAGTTGATGATGCAAAAGAGGTTAAGTATGAAGAAGGGAATATTGTTTTGAAAGGTGAGGGGGAAGAAGGGGTTGGGCATAAAATACCTAAGGACGTAACCGGATTTAAGAAAATAAGATTTCATAAGATGGAAAAAGGGGGTGAGGGATTTGCGATAGGATATTCCTTGGAAGAAGGTGGTTTGGTTTTAGCTCGTGGATTTTTGGCAAATAATGAGGGAGAGAATACTTGGGATGTTATGGATGATAAAGGGAATTTAATTGGAACTGCTGTATTTGGGGAAAATGCTAAGAACCCAATTGTTTATTTGGGAAAACCAGCGAATGTTGAGAAGACTGAATTTGAAGATGGAATTTATGTTTGGGGAAGTAAGACGGGAGATATTAGTTTTACAAGTGCAGATGGTGTTACGATTAAACCTAGTTTGAATGATATTGCGGCGCATGGTGAAGAGGCTGATGGGGGGAGGCGGGCTGGTTTTATAATTGATGATGTGGGAGAGTTGTTTGTTGCAAGAGGAGTTGTTGAAAAGAAAGGGTATGATGGAGTTAGTGCTGAGATAGTTGGGAGTAATAGTGTTAAAGTTTTGTTTGGGGTGGAAACTGATGTAGAAACTGTTGTCTTAAATGCGCATGAGAAGGAAAGTGGTGAATTTGTTAATTTGATTAAGGCGAAAGATGTTGCGGGGGATGAATTTGGAGACCTTAAAGATGAAGATGTTGTTTTTCAGGGTGCTTTAAGATATGGAGTTATTAAGAATGAGGAAGGTAGACTTTTAGATATAGGAGAAAATGGTGAATTCATTATACTTAAAAATGATAAAGGAGAAAATAAAATTGTGAGTGATAATTTTAATAAATTTGTTGATAGGAGTAGTAAGGCGAGTTATACTGGTAAGGATGAGGCTAAGAGGATAAGTGATTCTGAATTAGATAATGCTGTGGATAAGGGGGCTGAGGAGAGTGAAGAGGTTGCTAAGAAGAAGATTGAAAGTGTAAAACAAGATATGACTCAAAACTTAAATCCTCCTGCAGATTATATTTGTGATGGTGAAAACTGTTATCCAAATCCTTCTATTCAACTTAACAGTTTTCTTCTTCCTGATAGTGGAACTAGTTCTTCTGCGTCCTCAAATACATTAACTATTGGTGAAAGTTCATATACTCCTGGAAAAAATCCCTCTGCATATGAAAAAATAGATTCTGTAGCAGTTAATTCCATTAAAAGTTATGCTAATAATAATAAAGTTATAATTGTGGCAGGTAGGTTGAATTGTCCCAATTGCCAAAATTATGCTAGAAGTAATACCGATCCAGATGTTACAATAATTAAAATTAATTATGATGATACTACCTCTAGAGGCTTGTTAAATGGGCTTGGATGGAAAAGGTCTCAACCTAATCAAAGGCTCTTACCTTATATTTATGCTTCTAATTAATTTTAAACAGCATTATTAATCAACCCTCTACGAAAAGCCGGCTTACGCCTTTCCCTTTTCTCCCCACTTATTGTTATGTTCTAAAATTTAAATCAGGATAATATTTCTATATAGATTTTAATATCTTTATTAATTTGAATTGATTTAATTTATATTTTCAAACCTAAAAACAGAAACATATAAAAGTTATTTTTGTTTAGATTGGATATGAAAAAGGGGCAAGTGACTTTTTAAGAGTTATCAATTCTTCTCACGATAAAAACATTTATTCGCTAACTTTTTATTGATAAAAGTGAATTTATTCTTTTTGATTAAAGCATCTGAACAAATTTCTTTAAATGTATAAATTTCAATTTCTTTTTTTAATGTCTTGACTGCTCTGACTAATGGAGCAAAATCTCCGTCACCTGAAATTAAAATTGCTTTATTGTATTTGTCTTTTGTGGCATCCATAATCATATCAATTGCTAAATGAATATCATCGCCTTTAATAGAATAAAATTCTTCGTCTAAATTATTTAATCTTTTTTGTCTTTTGCATAAAATGACTTCAAACTTATTTATTTTTCTTAATCGATTAAATAATTTCTGTTGTCTTTCCCATTTATTTATATTTAGTTTTCTTTTCAAGGAGGCATTATAATAATTTACTTTTACAAGTTCGTTTCCCTTGCAAATTTCTTTAGCAAGTTTCTCAAAATCAAACATAAAATCATTATATCTGTTGTTTATTGTTTTTATTCCATAAACAAAATTAGCACCATCGATATAAATAGAAATTCTTTTTAGACTGCTTTTTTTCATTTAAAAATACCGGCGTTGCCGAAGCAAAACCGGGAACACGTTTTGCGGGATGTCCGAAGACTTAAGGCAATCCCTGTTACCTTAGTATATTGAATTAATAGTATTATTTAAGTTTTTCTATTGGTGAAAATTTGTATGATTTTCTTTATCTCTGAATTTTCAAACCTTCAAACAGAAACATATAAAAGTTATTTTTGTTTAGATTGGATATGAAAAAGGGGCAAACAACTGTGTTCATTATAATTGCGTTGATTGTTGTAGGTTTGGTTGGAGTTTTCTTTTTGCTTCGAGGAGATGGAGTAAGTGTTGATAGAACTGAAATAAATCCTGATGTTGTGCCTGTGTATTCTTTTGTTCAGGATTGTATTGAAAGTGTTGGGGAGGATGCGGTTTATTATGTTGGGCAGACAGGTGGTTATGTTATTGTGCCTGAAGATTCGTTGCAGTTAGAAACTGACGAGGGGTGGGTTGGAGAAATTGCGTATTATCTTTATGAAGGTGAGAATAAAATGCCTTTGAAGATGGATGTTGAGAGTGAGTTGTCTTTGTATATGAATAATTTTCTTAAGTTTTGTGTTGGAGAGTTTGAGGATTTTTCTGATTTTGAGATTGATGATGGAGGGGTTCGGAGTGATGTTAAGATTGAGGGTGATAAGGTTATTTTTGATGTGATGTATAATTTGGATATTGTTCGGGGTGAGAATAGTTATGAGATTGATGAGTTTAATGGTGTTGAGGTTGTTGTTAGGTTGGGCGAGATTTATGAGGCTATTGATGAGATAATGATTAGTCAGATGGAGAAGACTGATGCTGTTTGTATTAGTTGTTTGCAAGGGATTGCTCAAAACCATGATTTGATGGTTCGGATGACTGAGGATGAGGGGGGAATTGTTTTTGGAATTGTTGATGCTAAGTCCAGGATTTATGAGAGTAATTATGAGTTTTATTTTGCTAATAAGTATGGGGAGATTGGGATATGAGATTAAGTAATTTATTTTTTGGGGTTTTTGTATGTTTGATTTTGGTTGGAGGGGTGGTGGGTGCTGAAACAGAATCAATTTTGGGAGATGGAGAAGATATAATTGCGAGTGCTACTAATGCAGAGGTTGTTAGAGGGTTTAATGAGAATACTGTTACACTAAATGATGGTGGAAGTATTGAGATTAATGGTGTGGAATTTCCAGTTGATTCTTCGGCTGGGAAAATTAATAAATTTATTTTTGGCTCTGATGGTAAGTTATTGGATGGGACGCGGTTTGTTTCTAACAAAGGGAAGTTTGTTTTGAAGGGTTGGGAGTATAATTTTCCTAAAGGTGTTGTGGTAGAGTATAAGGGTGGAGAAGTTGTTTTTAATTTTCCTGTTGGTGAAGAGATTGTTAAACCTGTTGCTGGTGATGGAGCTGATGAAAATGCAGTTTTTATTTATGAATCTTCTTCTGCAGAGACAGGAATTAAATTGCCTAATGGATTAATTATTGGTGGGAGAGATGGTGGGAAAGCTAAAGTTTATGCGGATGGTAATGGTTTTTATTTAGGTAAGGATGGAGTTGTTGTGAAGACTGGTGATGGGAAAGATGGTTTGTTGGTTAATGTTCCTGATGATGGTAGGAAGGTTTATTTTGCTTCTAATGTGGATGATTTTGGTGATGAGGTAGATTATATTTATGTTGGAGATGGAGTGGTTATTTTGAATTCTCCTGAAGGAAGTGGGAGGGGTGTTTCTGCTTTTGTTTTGCCTGATAATGAATTTGGGATTGCTGCTACGCCTCAGAATACTGTTGCGGCTCAGGCTGCTAATGGAAAGGCGATTATTAGAAAGAGTGATACTCTTGGGAAGTTGGCTGATGTTAGGATTAGTGGTGAGAGCATTGCTGATTTGGATGGTAGGAGTATTTTTGCTTTTGAGGAAAAGATGTATTTTTATCCTAAGGATGGTTTGATTGATGGGTTTGAAAGAGGGTATTATGATGCAGATGTTAAGGTTACTTTGATTGATAAAAGTGGGAAGGCTGTTGAAGATTTTAGTGTTTATTCTAATGGGAGGGACCAGTATGCTTCTGTTAGTGAAGGTGATTTGGAAAGTGGATTGGAGTATGTTGAGACGAGTGAGGGTTTTTTTGTTTCTAATAGTGTTTCGTTTAATCGATTGAGTCCTGATGCTCAGAAGTTTTATTCTGGGTTGAGTGATGAGGAACAAAAAGAATTGATTGATGAAGTTAATGTTGGTTCTTTGGTTATTCATGATGAAGGGAAGGATAATGTAGTGAAAAGTAAAATTAATCAAATTAGTTTTAGTAAAGGAAGATCTGCTATGTTGCAGAAAGGTATAAATAGAATAATTGAAGGGGAAATAAAGAAAAAACAAAACCCTTATTCTGCAAGTGCTAAGTTATCTAGTGGAGGGGCAGGGGGATCTGCTACATTTATTGGAACTGATAAAGAAGGTCATCCGATTGCATTAACTGCAGGGCATGTTGTTAGAACTCCTGGAAGAAGTGTAAAATTAACAATAAATACTGATGAGGGATTAAAAACATATACAGGAAAAGTGGTTGGAGGAACCCATGTTCCAGATGTTGCAGTGTTAAGAATGGACCAAGTAGATTTTGATGTTCCTTATGTTTCTATTGCTTCTAAAGATGAAATAAGTGTTGGAGACCTTGGTTTGAGGATGGGATATCCTTCATATAAAGGAAGAAAGTTTGAAGCGATTAATACTAAAATAATCGAGGTTGGTGATGGTAGATGGGAGATTGAAGCATCTGAAGAAATAGGTCCTTATCCTGGTTCTAGTGGAGGTGCAGTGTTTGTAGATGGAAAACTAGGGGGAATTACTTCGCAAACTCCTGGTTGGGGATCTGGTATTGGAAAATACACTGGTCCTGAGGATATTGGAGACATTTTAATAAGGCATGGGTATGACTATTTGATAAATATTATTAAGGTATTGTTAAAGTTAAACTATGGGATTTAGTAATTTAAGTTAGGGATGTTCCTCGCGGAAAGCCGTGCTCGCATTTTTCCTTTCTTCCCTGTGCGTGTGGGTGGTATTGAAAATTTATTGGGGGGAGAGTTTGATTAGGGCGTTATTAATAGAGTTTGAATTTGGTTTGGGATAAGTTTATTAATGTTGGAGAGGTTATTTTGATATGAAAATGAAAAGAGGGATTATTTTTATGTCGGAACTACCTCTATGACCAATTCAGTAAAAAGATGGAATACTAGGACATATACTGGACACGGCTACTCTGCGAGTCCTTATTATATTAATACGCTTTTGGAGAGGAATGGGATTAAGCATTTGATTGTTTCAATTTTGAGAGTTTTTGGTTTGGAAAGGTTGGTTAGCGAGGGGATGGTTGGAGTTGGGGGTGGGTTGTTTTTTGGAGGAAGTGGCGAGTTGGTTCTTGGAGGGAGTGGTGGGTTAGTTCTTGGAGGGAGTGGTGAGTTGGTTCTTGGAGGGAGTGGTGAGTTGGTTCTTGGAGGGAGTGGTGGGTTGGTTCTTGGAGGGAGTGGGATAAGTTTATTAATGTTGGAGAGGTTATTTTAATATGAAAATGAAAAGAGGGATTTTGTTGGTGGTGATTGTAGGTTTGGTTTTGGGATTTGTTGGTGGAGTTTTTGGTTATGTGCTTACTGATGCTACTGATTCCGGATTTGATAATGCGATTATTACTAATTCTAAACTAATTTGTGATAATTTTACTATAGGTCCTCCGAAGGAGTTTAGTAGAAAAGAACCGCCTCATGAAGATTATAATTGGGATGCAAATCATGCTAAGTTTAAAGCAC
>CAYNOY010000024.1:0-15042 GCA_964399015.1 Candidatus Woesearchaeota archaeon
AGATATTTATCAGTTCATAAGAAAACAATGGGGCACCCCCCTAAAGGATGTGGTTTGTGACAGCCCCTTGTTTTTAGGCTCTTCAAAAGCTCATCTCCATACTGAAGTATGGAGTTTTCACTTGATTTTTGAAGATAAGAAAAGGATGGGGTAGAATTATTTTTGGTGGGGATTGTAAGTGTGTTAGGGTTTGGTGGTGGGGCGGGGACGTTTTGACATCCCCACTACTAAATCACCAATATTCAATTAAAATTAATAATAATTCAATTATCTCGGTAATAACTCAAAACCCCTCTATAAACAACCAAAAACCTTAAATATTGGTGTATCTAGGGTATATGTGTAGTATAGGTATAACTACACCTTAAAATGACTGTTTCAAATGCAAAACGACGAATATTTTTGACGATACCTGAAAGGATGTTTAAGATTCTTGAGAATGAGCGGGAGAAGTATGTTTATGATAGTGTGCAAGAGTTGATCCTTGAGGCAGTTAGAGATAAGTATCTCCGAGGAAGAGATGTCAAAGGTAATTCTAAAAGGGGGCGTCCTAAGAAGTTGAATATTGCAAAGGGTTTAGCATTGAAGGAGCCGTTTTCTAAAAAAGATGGGGAGCCGATTGAGTTGTGAACTATTTCATACTAACTTTCTTTTTGTTAAATGATTTTGAGAAAACTCCCATGAGGTCTACTCCCATGTAACCTCCTAAGAGGCTCATTGCTTTTCCAGGCCCAAGGAACAGTCCTGACAATGAACCAATCACAAGAAATATGAAGATGTATACAAAGAATGCTTTTTTACTTATTGGTTGATTAAATGTTTTCATTTTATTTACCAGAATTAGTATTCTTAAGATTCCGCCTAATGCACCGAGTCCTGTTGATATTAATATTGGGGTTAATAGTATTTCTGTCATTTTTTGTTTTGGTTGTTGTTTTGGAGTTGTTTATTATAGATTGAGTAATTTTAAAAAATGTTATAATCATAGAATTTAAAAACGCTAAAGAATAACTAATAAAATGGCTTATAATTTTAAAGAAATAGAAGAAAATGCTCGGAAGGTTTGGGATAAAAATAAAAAGCAGATTAAATATGCGATTAGTGAAGATTCTGCTAAGGGAGATAGAAAATTGTTTTCTTTTTTAGAGGGGCCGCCTACTGCGAATGCTCCGCCTGCGTTGCATCATCTTGAGGTTCGAACGTTTAAGGATATAATTTGTAAATTTAAATATATGCAAGGGTTTGCGGTTCCGAGAAAAGGTGGTTGGGATACTCATGGATTGCCTGTTGAAGTTCAGGTTGAAAAGCAGTTGGGCTTGGCATCAAAGAAAGATGTTGTGAAATATGGGATGGATAAATTTATTAAAAAATGTAGGGAGAGTGTTTTTTCGAATATTGAGGATTGGAATAAGTCGACTGAAGAGTTGGGTTATTGGATTGATTTGGAGAATCCATATAAACCTTTAGATAATGATTATATTGAGAGTGTTTGGTGGAGTTTAAAAGAATTGTATAATAGGAAATTGTTGTATGAAGGGTTTAAGGTTGTGCCTTATTGTCCTCGTTGTGGGACTCCTTTATCGAGTCATGAGGTTTCTCAGGGATATAAAGATATTAAGGAAGAGTCAGTTTATATTGCATTTAAATTAAAGGGAAAGGACGAGTATATTTTGGCTTGGACAACTACGCCTTGGACTTTGCCTGGAAATGTTGGATTGGCGGTTGGGAAAGATATTGATTATGTTAAAGTGCAACTTCCTGATGGGGATAATTTAATTGTTGGGAAAGATAGGTTGGAAATTTTGCATGGGGACTACAAGATTGTTAAGGAAATGAAAGGGAAAGATTTGGTTGGATTAGAGTATGAACCTTTGTATGATATTAAAGAACTTCAGAATGAGAATTCGCATAAAGTTATTTTAGCTGATTTTGTTACAACTGAGGATGGGACTGGGGTTGTTCATACAGCTGGAATGTATGGTGAAGATGATTATTTGATTTGTAAGGAGAATAATATTCCTTTGGTTCATACTGTTGGTGATGATGGAAAGTTTAATGCGCTTGTTCCGCAGTGGGAAGGGCGATTTGTGAAGGGTGCTGAGAAAGAGATAATTGAAGATTTAAAAGAAAGGCATTTGCTTTTTAAGAAAGAGAAGTTTGAGCATAGTTATCCTTTTTGTTGGAGATGTGATTCGCCTTTGCTGTATTATGCCGTTGATTCATGGTTTATTGCGGCTACGAAAGTTAAAGATGATATGGTTAAGTTGAATAAAAAAATTAATTGGTATCCTGAGCATATTAAAGAAGGTCGGTTTGGGAAATGGTTGGAGAATATTAAAGATTGGAATTTGTCGAGATTTAAGTTTTGGGGAACTCCTTTGCCGATTTGGAGATGCGAATGTGGGGAGGAAAAGATAATTGGAAGTGTTGCTGAGTTGAAAGAGAATTCTACTAAGAAATTTAAGGAGTATGATTTTCATCGTCCTTGGGTTGATAACATTAAATTGAAATGTAAATGTGGGAAAGAGATGTCTAGGGTTCCTGATTTGATTGATGTTTGGTATGATTCAGGTTCTGCATCATTTGCGCAATTCCATTATCCTTTTGAGAACAAAGAATTATTTGAAAAACGAGCGCCTTATGATTTTATTTCGGAAGCGATTGATCAGACGCGAGGCTGGTTTTATACACTTCATGCAATTTCAACAATGCTTTTCAAGAAACCTGCTTTCAAGAATGTGATTTGTGCAGGCCATTTGGTTGATGAGAAAAGTGAGAAGATGTCTAAGAGTAAGGGGAATGTTATAAAACCTGATGAAGTTATTGGGAAGATTGGAGTTGATGCTGTTCGGCTTCAGTTTTGTACTTCTGATCCTGGGAATCAGAAAAGATTTTCTGAGGGCTTGGTTAGAGAATCTGTTTTGCCTTTTTTGAATGTTCTTCAAAATTGTAAGACTTTTTATTTGCAAGCTGATGGTTTGGATTTGAAATCTAAGGCAGTGGAAGATAAATGGATTTTGAGTCGGTTGAATAGTTTGATTAAAGATGCGACTGAAGATTTGGAAAGTTATGCTTTGGATAAGGCTTTTGAGAAGATAATGAATTTTACGGTTAATGATTTTTCTAGAACATATATTAAGATGACTAGGGATAGGGATGATACTAAGGAGATTATGGGAGAAGTTTTGGAGAAGGTTGCTTTGTTGTTGGCGCCTTTTGCACCATATATTTCAGAAGATGTTTATCAAGAATTTAGTAAGGAATCTGTTCATCTTTCTAAATGGCCTAAATCTGAGGGGAAATTGATTAATGATAAATTGGAAGAAGAGTTTTATGTTATTTTAGAAGTTATTGAGAAAGGATTGGCTATGAGGGATAAGGTGCAGATTGGATTGAAGTGGCCTTTGGCAAGTGCTACAATTAATGTTGATGGAGGAATTTCTGAGGAGTTGCAAGAAATTGTTATGAGTCAGTTGAATGTTAAGTCCCTTGAGATTAAGAAGTCGAAGGAGATTTCTGTAGGGTTGGATACTAATTTAACTCCCGGGTTGGAGGCGGAAGGTTATGCTCGAGAGATTTCGCGGAAAGTTCAGGCTGCTAGAAAGAATGCTGGGTTGGTTAAGAGTGATAAGATTAAGTTAGGTTTGGAGTTGCCTGATGAATTGGTGAAATTAGTTGAGGTGCAGTTGGATTTTATTAAGGCAAGAACGAACTCTAAAGAGTTGGTGGTTGGCGAGGGTCAGAAGGGCTTTAAGCATGTTTCTGAAGAGAAGATTAAGGGGAAAGTTATTGGGGTTTTGTTTAGTAAGTTGTAAAGGTGCATTGGGAGATATAGCTCCAGATATATACATTATATCCCATATTATCCCAAATCTACACTTAAACACCGACGATAAAACAACACCCATTTCTTAATACTATGTTTAAATGACAAAAAGATTTAAATACTCCGATAGGATTATAATGATGTAAAAAGATGATAGTCAAAGAAGAATTTTTAAGTAGGTTAAGAAAAATATTTGATCTTAATTTGTATGAAGTAAAGGTGTGGACGGCGCTTTTGTCGCGAGGAGTTAGTACTGCTGGAGAGTTGAGTAATATTTCTGATGTTCCGCGTTCGAGAACTTATGATATTTTAGAGACTTTAGAAAAGAAAGGATTTATTGTGATGAAATTGGGTAAACCAATTAAATTTGTAGCATTAAAACCTGAGGAAGTTATAGAACGGGTAAAAAAGAATCTTGTGACTGAGGCAAGTGAAAAGAGTAAGAGATTGGATAAATTGAAAGATGAAGATATTTTAAGTGAATTAAGTGACTTGTTTACCCAGGGAATAAAGTTTGTTGAGCCTGCAGATTTATCTGGAAGTGTTAAAGGAAGACAAAATGCTTATAATCATTTAGATATGATGATTCGAGAGGCAGAATCTACAATAACCATTGTGACAACTGCAGTTGGATTGAATAGAAAATTAGAAGCTTTGTTGCCTTCATTAGAAAAAGCAAATAAACGAGGGGTTAAGATTAGAATAGCTTCTCAGATAACTGAGGATAATAAAGAAATTGCTAAGGAACTTACAAAGTTTGCTGAAGTAAAGCACATGCCTAAGATGAGGGCACGGTTTGCGATAATTGATAGTAATCAGCTTTTGTTCTTGGTTTTGGATGATGATAAGGTGCATCCAAATTATGATGTAGCGATTTGGCTTTCAACAGACTTTTTTGCAGCTGCTATGGAGCAATTATTTGAAGCTGCTTGGAAAGGATTTAAGGCTGTTTGAGTATAATTATCTTTAAAACCTTAATCTAATTCTTTGGTGTATGATAAAAACGGAGTTGAATCAATTGATTAAAGAGAATAGTCTTAGTCCGTTTAATTTGTATAAAACTCTTGTGAAGCCTAGAGGTGAGAGTATTTTTAAGACTCGTGATGGGAAGTCTATTCATACAAAAGTTTTGTCTAAAATTTCTTTGAAGTTTTCGTTTGCAGATACTTCGAATTTGTTGAATAATTTTCCATTTACTCAGGATGCTGAAGTTATTGGGAGAAGGCAGGAATTTTTTAAGCAAATACCTAGAGGTCTTAAGAATAATTTTTTGAGAGATTTGAAAAAGCCTAGAGCTAGTTGGGGGCCACGGTATGGAATTGTTGCTGTGACTGATAATGAAAATACTTTTGTGGAGTTGAAGAAGTTGGATGTGCCTGTGAAGTATTTGTTGAACGAGGATGATGTTTTGGAGTTGCAGAATTATGATATTGTGCAAGCTGTAGAAGTTGAGCAATTTAATATGTTTTTGGAACAGTTGCCCCAGTCTGTTTTTTTGGATTCTGTTGATGATGTTTATTTAGAAAGATATTTGGAACAATTATCTGGATGGGTTGAGAATTTTAAAATTTTGAAACAGATAGATAATTCCGAAATTCAAGAGATTGTTGGGGAATTAAATCCGTTGTTGGAGTTGATAGGGATTCGTAATGTTGATAAGCTTACTCGCGAGCAGATAGAGGAAAGCCTTATTGATATTAATGAGGAGATTTCGGAAAGTGTTAAGGAGTTGAATATTTCTGGGGAGAATTTGTTTAAGATGTTGAATGATAATAAATTGCCGGAAGATTTGGAGAAGATCATTAATGTTTGCGTTAAGAAGACGAATATTCCTGTGCATCTTTTTGATGCAGGGATTCCTGTTAAAATTAATGAAGTTGAGCTTGAGAATTTTTTGAAGTTGCAGGATGCGAATGAGCATACTGATTTTGCAGAGAAGATAAAAAAGAATTCTCGGATTTTGAAAGAGATTCCTGAGAAACTGGAAAGGTTATCTGCTTTGCTTTTGGTTTATGATTTTGTTGCAGGGATTTCTAAGTTTATTTCTGATTTGCAGAATTGGCCTGTGTTGTCTGGAGAATTTAGAATTGAAAATGCTAAGAATCTTTTTTTGGATAATCCTCAGCCAGTTTCGTTTTATTTGAATTCTTCTGAAAGATGTTCTATTTTGACTGGAGCAAATTCTGGGGGGAAGACTACGTTGATAGAACATATTATTCAGATAATTTCTTTGTTTAATTTGGGTTTGCCAATAGATGGGATTGTTCAAGCTCCGCTTTTTTCTGAGGTTTATTATTTTGCGAAGAATAAAGGTTCTGCTTCTAAGGGAGCTTTTGAGACGCTTTTGACTCAGATGTCGAAGATTAATCCTGGAAGGCATACTTTGATTTTGGCAGATGAAATTGAGGCTGTTACAGAGCCGGGTGTTGCTGGGAAAATTATTTCTGCGACTTGTAAATATTTTATTCAGAAGGATTGTTTTTTGATAATTGCTACGCATCTGGGTTATGAGATTAAAGATATTTTACCTGAATGTTCTAGGATAGATGGGATTGAGGCAAAGGGTCTTGATGAAAATAATGAATTGATTGTGAATCATAATCCTGTTTTAGGCAGGCTTGCAAATTCAACTCCCGAGTTGATTGTTGAGAAGATGGCTAAATCGGGTGAGCATGATTATTTTGTTTTTTTACATGAGTTTTTGGGTGGTGGTGGGGCTAGTAGTTTTAGGAGTAAGGAGGTTGAGACTGGGGTTGGGTCGGGTGGTTTGGGTGGTGATGGGGTTGGGTCTGGTGGTTTGGGTGGGGCAGGGGATAAAAGTGGGGAGGGTTTGGGTGGGGAGGGTTTCGAAGGGATGGAGGATAAAATGGTGGAGGGTTCTTTATGATTGTAAAATTTAAAAACTTAGTTTGGTTGAAAATATAATGATATCTTTAAGTTACCTAGTTATTGTTGGATTGTTTCTTGTATATTATCTTTTGTTATTGATTAAGGAGAAGAAAATGTTGCATGATCCTAAAGAAATAATTTCAAAATTTCTTTCGGTGATTTTGCTTTATGCAGGGATTTCTATAATTTATTTTTCGTTTACAGGTGAGCCTTTCTTGAGTGATTCGCAGGAGAATTATAATCTTTATATTTTTATAATTGGATTTGTAGCTATATTGTGGACGATTCCAGATTTGTTATCTGAGTTTGCGTTTTTTAGAAAGTTTATGGTTAAAGGAAAAAGAAAAAAGTGATTAGATAATTTCTCCAATCAAATGATGCACGCCAATACCCTTTATTTTAACTTCGAGTATTTTACCTAATAAATTTTTATTTCCATTGATTAAAACAATATTATAATTTTCGTCTCTTGCTTCGAGCAGATTGTTGCTTAGGTTTTTGTTTACTAAAACTTTGAGGGTTTGGTTTAGAAATTTCTTTTTATTTTCTAAAGCGGTTTTTCTGTGAGCAGACATTAATTCTGTTGCTCTTTTGTTGAGAGTTTTTATTGGAAGTTCTTTTAATTTTTCTGCTTTTGTTCCTTTATGTTTTGAGAACTTTGATAGATTGAATACGTCTGGTTTAATTGTATTTATGAATTCTAGATTGTTCTTGTGGGATTTTTGTGATTCTGTTGGATAGCCTGTAATTATATCTGTAGCTATTGTGATGTTTGGAAATTCTTTTTTGAATTTTGAGATTATTTCTTGGATTGATTTAATGTTGTAATTTCTGTTCATGTCTTTTAATATTTTGTTATCTGCTGATTGAATTGGGATGTGGAGGAATTTATACATCTTGGGATTTTTGTAGGTTTGAATTAGAGGGTTTATGATTTGTGGGAGATTGTTTGGATTCATCATCCCTAATCTTAATTTAAATCTGTGTTTTAGATTTAGAATTTTTTTGAGTAGTTCAGGTAATTTTGGTTCTTTGTATTTTTCTATTCCGTAGACTGTGTTGTCCTGTGACGTTATCCAAACTTCTTTAGCTCCTGATTGTAAATCGTTTTCTATGCTTTTTACGATATCTTCTAGGGGATAGGAGTTTAGGTGTCCTTTAGCTAATTTTGTTTTGCAATAGGTGCAGTTACCTAGACATCCTTCGCTGATTTGAGTTATTGAAATTAATTTGTTTGAAGGTATTTTGGGAAGAAGGATTTTTAATTCATCTTTTTTTTCTAAATATTCTTTTTGTTTTTCTTTGTCTAAGTTGCCTTCATAATAATCTTTGATTAATTTTGTAATTTCTTTTATATGTTTTACTCCCAATAAGAGGGCTTTGGGATTTAATTTTTTTATTTGTTCTGCATCTGTTTCAGGCATGCATCCAGTTATTACAATTAATTTTTTAGTTTTGCTGAGATCTTGTATTCTTCTTTTTATTTTATTTTCGGTTTTTCCTTTTACAATGCAGGTGTTTAGAATTATTATGTCTGCTATATCTTGGTTGTTTGTTATTTGGTAATTGGATTGTGTTAGAAGTCCCTTTAAGATTTCGGAGTTATTTTGGTTTGCAGAGCAACCATAGGTTTCGATATAAATATATTTCATGATTGAAATGAGGGATGAGGATTTAAAGAAGTTTCTTTTTGTGTTTTTTTCTCTACAGGGGAAAACGGGTTTTAGATTGTAAATGTTCTTTTGTCTCCTGCGAAAGGTCGTGCCTACACCTTCCCATTTCGCCTCACTTACTGAAATAATTCTCTAATGATTCCATTTTTTCATAATATAATAATTCATAAAGTATTTACATTTCTTCCATGACTTCAATCCCTAATAGATGCAGAGCGTTCTTTAGACATGTTCTGAAACTTTCGATTAATCTTAATCTGAAGGATTCGTTGTCTGATTCTAAAACCTTGCAATTATGATAGAACTCGTTGAAGGTTTTGCATAAGTCGTAGGAGTAATTTGCGATTAAAGAAGGGTTCATGGTTTCTCCTGCCTTTTCTACAACTTCAGGGAATTTTGATATTTTACTTACTAGTTGTATTTCTTCTTTAGATAATTCTTTTATTTTGACTGTGCCTTTATTGAAGTTTTCTGCTTTCTTTAGAATGGATGAAGCTCTAGCATATGAGTATTGTAAATAGGGGCCTGTGTTTCCTTCAAATGATAATGCGTTTTCCCAAGAGAATTGAACGTCTTCTGTAGGGCGGTTTTTTAAGATGATGTATTTTATTGCACCTACTCCAACTTTTTCTGGATCACCTTTTGTTTTTCTTTTCTTGATTCCTTCATTTGCTTTTTCAATTGTTTTCTTTAGAACATCTTCTAATAAAATTACTTTTCCTTCACGTGTTGCCATTATTTCTTTTCCTAATTTTATTGTGCCGAATCCTAGGTGCACAATGTTGTCTGCAAATTCATAGCCTAGTTTTTTTAATATTAAAGATAGACTTGCGAAGTGTTCTGCTTGTCTGAAGTCTGTGACGTAAATCATTTTATTGAATTGATATTTTTTGAATCTCTCAACGGCTGCACCCAAATCATAGGTAGTGTAAGTTGCTGTTTCATTTGAACGAAGGACGTATTTCTTTTTTTCTTTTTTTTCATCTAGATAAACAAATAATGCCCCATCTTCTTCTCGATGAATGATGTTTTTTTCTAGGCCGTCAATGACTACTTGTTTTCCTTTTTTACCAAATTGTCCTTGTCCTACGCTTTCGTTGAAACTTACTTTTAGGAGGTCATATACCTTATCAAATCCTTTTCCCGAATGTTTGTGAATATCTTCCCAAATCTTCTTTGTTTTTTTATCCCCTAATTCTAAATCTTTAAGTTTTTCTTTAGCCTTATTTGTCCATTCATTATCTTGCATTTCTTCATCTAATCCTTCTTTTATTTCACTTTTTTCTTTTGCACAAAATTTGACATATAATCTAAGTAGTTCTGTGACAGGATCTTTTGTTAAGGCTTTTTTATCTAACCATAATTCATAAGCTACAATTAATTTTCCTATGTGTAAACCTACATCTCCCAGATAATTTATTCCAATAGGATTGTAATTTAAGAAATCGTAAATCCTCATCATAGAGTCTCCGATTATGGTAGAACGGATGTGTCCTATGTGCATTGGTTTTCCAATATTTGGGGCAGAGAAATCTATTAGTATTTTTTTCTTTTTTCCGAGATTTGTTTTTCCGTAGTTTCCATTTATTTTTATAATTTTTTTAGCTAAGGTTTTCTTGTTTATGTAGAAATTTAGGTAGGGGCCTTGAGGTTGTATTTTTTCAAAATTTGTGCTTAGTTTGTCTTTTAGGGTTATGGAGAGTTTTTCTGCTATTTGAACTGGAGATTTTTTTTCTTTTTTGCTTAAGATAAAACAAGGGAATGCGTAGTCTCCTAGTTCTAAATTTGGGGGAGTTTCTATTAGTTTTTCAACTTGTTCTTGAGTGAGTGCGGTTTCTTTCGAGATTAGGTTGATTAATTCTTGTTTAAACATGTTAATAGGAGGTGTGTGTGTTTTTTAAATATTTGGTGGGGGTTGATGTTGGTGTTGTTTGGGGGGAGAGTTTCCTCCTCCGCGGAAAGCCGGTTCAGAGAATCAAAGATTCTCTGACTCTTCAAAAAGAAGGGTTTTTGAAGATTTGCACCTTTCCCTTTCCGCCCCTTGCATATTATTAAGTTCTAAATTTGATGGTTAATTAGTTGTCTTAGATTTCTTGGGATATTTCATCTGATTATATATTTTAGTTGAATTAGTAATGTTTTTATAGGGTGAGTTATTTGGGTTTTTATATACAGAGAAAGAAAATCTTACTCTGTCCTTCAAATCCTTTAATAGGATTTGCAGATGCGGGGATGCCGGAGCGGTCAAACGGGCTGGGTTTAGGACCCAGTAGCTTAGTGCTTACAGGAGTTCAAATCTTCTTCCCCGCATAAAAAAATGGATGTTGCTAATATATTCCCTACTCTTGAAGATGTTATAAAAGCTCAAGTTTACTCTGAAGTAGATGGGGAAAATGAAGGTTTAGAGGAAAAAGACCCTATAGAATATCATCGATTATGTTCTGTAGCCTATGAAAAAGTTCATACCTTTAGATTGGAGAAATTAAAGAATGTTATAAGGGTTAGTTTGGGGGGAAGCATTAGGATGGGACTTAAGAGATATTCTAAAGGTTATGCTAAATTAACTGAAGGTGAACAAAGAGAGAGGGATAAGAAAGCGCTTTCTCTTGTGAGTAAAATGTGTTGTAACTACCGTTCATCCATTTTAGGATATTGGAGAGAATATAATCAAATGAGAAAATCTAGTGATTAGTTAAGCTGCTTGGTTGAATCTGTTTTTGTAATTATCTGCTAGTCTTTTGAATTTTTTTACTTCAGCAGTTCTTCTGAATTTTCTTGATTCTAATGCTGCCTCTGCGAAATAATCTGCAGCTTTTCCTAAACTTGGAATGTGTTTGCTTTCTCGGTATTTGTCTGCATGGGCTCCTGCCAAATCTGCTAATGCTTGAGGTATTCCTGGAGCTTCAACGGCCCCTAAACGCCATTCTGCATTACGAATTGCTTTTCTTTGGCCACGTTTTTTTATTAGATTGTTTAGTAAATCTGCTAATCCCATTTTAAAATTAGGTGAGATAATTATTTAAATGTTTGTTGAGAGATTGTTTAAAATATATTTTCATTTGTATATATGTTTTTAAATTCTTGATTGTTTTTTGAGACATGGTTAAAATAGGTGTTATTGGGGGAAGTGGATTAGATGAGCCTGGGTTGTTGGAGAATTATGAAGAGAAAGAGATTGAGACTCCTTATGGTAGACCGAGTTCTGCCTTGACTTGTGGGAAAATTTCTGGAGTTGAGGTTTGTATTTTGGCTAGACATGGGAAGGACCATAATATACCTCCGAGCAATGTTAATTTTAGGGCGAATATTTGGGCGTTGAAACAGGAGGGTTGTGATTTTATTTTGGCTACAACTGCGGTTGGTAGTTTGAGGGCGGAGATTAAGCCTGGGCATTTGGTTTTTCCGGATCAATTTATTGATTTTACTAAACAGAGGAAAATGAGTTTTCATGATTCCAATGAGGGAGTTGTTCATACGACTATGGCTGAACCTTATTCAAATGAGTTGAGAGAATTACTTGTTGATTGTTGTAGTGAGTTGGGATTTGATTTTCATCGGAGCGGGACTGTTGTGACGATTGAAGGTCCTCGGTTTTCTACAAAAGCAGAGAGTCATATGTTTAGACATTTAGGTGCAGATATAATCAACATGTCTTCTTGTCCAGAAGTTATTCTTGCTAATGAATTAAAGATACCTTATCAAAATATTGCGATGTCTACGGATTATGATTGTTGGAAGGAAGATGAAGAAGCAGTTACTTTTGCGATGGTTATGAGGACTATGAATGAAAATGCAAATAAGGTTAAGCAGTTGTTGTTGAAAGTTATTCCTAAACTTGGTAATTCAGATAGTGATTTTATTAAAAGTAAGATTCGAACTATTCCTGATTTTCCTAAGCCTGGAATCATGTTTAGAGATATAACTACTTTGTTGGGGGATAATGAGGGGATGAAGAGGGTTATGGATGTTTTGTCTGCTCGTTATAAAGATAAGGGGATTGATGTTGTTGCAGGTATTGAGAGTCGGGGATTTATTTTTGGTTCAATGCTTGCAGATAAATTAGGTGTTGGGTTTGTTCCGATTCGAAAGCCCGGGAAGTTGCCTTCTGAGGTAGTTAGTGAAGAATATCAATTGGAGTATGGGACTGATAAAATTGAGATTCATAAGGATGCTGTTAAATCTGGTGAGAGAGTTTTGGTTATTGATGATTTGATTGCTACTTCGGGAACCATGAAGGCGGCTTGTAATTTGGTTGAAAAAATTGGAGGAGTTGTTGAGGAATGTGTGACAATAATTGAATTATTAGATCTTGGTGGTAGGGCAAAATTAAGTAACTGGAAATTGTTTAGTATTGTTACCTATGAAGAGAGCGGATAATTTCATTTATTTTTTCTATTTTATTATTTAAATTTCTTTTATCTGAAATTACTATCAATGGATAATTTCTAAATCCGTTATTGTCTAAAAGATTTCTTCTTTCCAAGTAATAACTAGATCTTGTTTCTAATTTTCTTCCGAATCCTCTTGGAGGATGATATTCTATAAATAATTTATTTTGTATAAAGAAATCTATATGGCATCTTCCAATCCTAAAATGAACATTTACTTTTTCAACGGGTTTTTTGATTAATCTTTTCTCAACCAATTTTTGACAAATAATTCTTTCTCCATCTGAATCAAAATAACAATCCATGAACTCATAAGGATAATTTTTTCTTCGACTTTCTAAGGCTAATAAAGCAAGAGGATACATTTCATGTGCTTTTTTTGACATTTCTTTTAATTGATTTGGATTCTTTTCCATACATTTTATGGCGGCTAATCTCTGATGTTCATTAAATGTTCCCGCTATTCTCATAGTTTCATGAGCCTTTTTCATATTATTTTTAGAATGATTGGGATTGATTTCTTGTAATCGCTTGGCAATTATTGAAAAATATTCTGAATTTCCTTTTAATCGTTCAGCATTTATTTTTCCTTGAATAGGTCCATATTTTTTACCTAATTTTTTGCCAATCCAAGGATGTTTTTGTTGAGCAGTCTTACCTGCCAGGCATACAAATTTGGATGTTTTTCAATAGCCTTCTTTTGATTTTCTTTTGCCCTTATGCAATATCTATACCATTTGGCAGTTTCTTTTTCATATCTAGTTCCTAAAGGAATTGATAACTTTGTAGATATTTCTTCTATTGAAAATCCTTTTTGTAAAAGTTTGTTTATTTTCTCTATATATTCAATGTGTTTAATATCTTTTTTCATTTTAAGGAAATCATCATTTCGAAATTTTCCAAACACTTTCAAAATAGTTTCTAAAATTATCTGCAATTTGTTTTGATTTTATTAAAATTCCAATGGGCTTATCTGTCCAAGAGGTTATTAGGGTTGTATCAAATCCTATATCGATTATGCCTGGGAGAGGAAAATTCACTTTTTTTATTTCTAGGTGCTTTAGAAGTTTTTCTGAGACCTTATGTCCAAGATTCTCGGTGTTAATTAATCCTTTCCATTTAATTTTATTTTCCCTATAATATGGTTTGACTCTTTCCATAAATTTTCCCATCCCATAATAAAAATCGTATATTTTTTCATCATACTCTGGACTATGGATATAAAAAAATAATATTGAGCTATTTTTTGGCATTCGTTTTAATAATATTTCGTAAGCAGTTTTTATTCCCTTTTCTCCTATGAAGATTTCTGATTCCTGCCTTTTGGAATCTTCTAAAGAGATTTGATTTAAGGATGGAAGAATTTCATTGAGAGTTTCTTTACTTTTTTTTATTTTTGCTTCTTGTTTTTCTAAATATTCTGTTAATCTATTTGGTTCTAGTGCTTGGAAGTATTTTGTTTTATCCCTTATTGTAAAACTTACTAATCCTTTTTCAATTAATCTTTCTAAAACTTCATAAATTTTAGAATAAGCTATTTTTGATTTTTTTACAATTGGTCCCACCGTGGATGAATCTAGTGAAAGTAAGGCTGTATATGCTCTTGCTTCCCCACTTGTTAATCCTAGTTGTTTTAATTTTTCTTCGTACATATTTTGAGTGGGGGGATTGTTTGTTATAAATGTTTGTATTATGCTCCCCTTACGGGGGATATAATGTTTAAATAGGTTTTTTTGTAGATTATTTTATGGTAAATACATTAAAAGAAAGAATTGCAAATTGTGCAGGGGCAGGAATACTAGCCTTAGGTTTAGCTGGAATGTTTGGGTCTTATTATAATATTGATTATAATAGATATATGTTAAATCAGGAGCTTAACTTGAATGGAGAATATAAACTGAACCTGAGGGAACCTGAAAAATGGTCTGAGGAAACTCATAAATATGTTTCAAGTGGAGGAAAAGCAACTATTGGATTTTTGTTATCTACAGTAATTGCATTGGGTGGTGCTGGATTAAAGAATGAAGCTGAAAGAAGATGGTTAAATAAAACAGATAAAATTTTATGGGAGGAAAGATAAAATGCCACCAAGTGGATTTAGTCAAGAAGCGATAAATGGGTTGTTAGTTTTTGTTAAAGAATGTTATGAAGATTTACTTAAAGAGATTCATGAAGGAAAGAAAACTGAAGGAGAGGCTATTGCATCCGAGATTGAAATTATTGGAAAATATCTAAAAGGGTTTGAAATATAACTGATAGATCCTTA